>JAFLCQ010000341.1 GCA_017302815.1 Planctomycetota bacterium | reverse complement strand
GTCGCCGCTCAGCGACAGCGCATCGTGCGCCGCCAGGCGGGCGCGCAGGCCGACGCGATCGCAGGCGATGGCCTCCTCGATCTCGGCGGCCGCGTCCGGCAGCGCAAGCAGGGCGCAGAGATCGCCGGCGGCCGCCTGGTCCAGGCCGGTGTCGGCGCCGACGATCCAGGACGCCTCCTCGCCCGGCTCAAGCGTGAGCGACTGTTCGGCCAGGAGGGCGCCGGTCTCGCCGCGGATCTCGGTCTCGTCCTCGAGACGGGATCCGCGCCGGAAGGCCTCGACCTGGCGGGCGGACAGCAGCAGGCGGCCGGCCTGGGCTCCGGCCATCCAGGCGGCGGCGCAGCGCAGCACCTCGCGCGGCTCGGCGCGGTCGGTGATGGCGGCGTTGAGGGTGTAGAGCCCGGCCTGCACCCCGGGGACGCGCTCGTGGCGCATGTAGGCCTGGGCGAGATAGCTGTAGGCGGCCCAGGTGTCGGCGCCGAGGCCCGGCGGCAGCAGCCGGTGCCAGCCGTCGAGCACGCGCAGCCGCACCTGCTGGTCGCCGCCGTTGAGCAGCCGCACGCGGCGGACCAGGCCGAAGCGCTGGCAGGTGGCGATCTCGGCCGCGAGTTCGAGGCCGCTCTCAACATCGCGTTCGACGTAGAGCAGCCCGGCGCCCAGTTCATGGCGGTACAGCGAGCGCTGGCGCGGGTGCAGCGCCGGCTGGGCGGACCAGGGCTCCCACAGGCGCGGCGATTCCTCGCCGATAAGGACCAGGCTGAGGAATCCGGCCGAGCCCGGGTGGTCGATGATGCGGTCGACGTTGACGTAGGGGAAGAGCGAGAGGTCCGGCTCGCGCCGGCCGGCGCAGAGCGGGCCGTTGGAGCCGGCGAAGAGCCAGCACTCGTTGTCGCCCACGGCGGTGGTGAAGAAGGGGGCCATGGCGTCGACCTCGGCGATGCCGATCCAGCGTTCGCCGCGCCAGGTGCGCTCGTCCCGCATGGCCGGGCCTTGGGGCGCATGCAGCGGCAGGCCTCCCAGGGTGACGGTTGCCGGGTCGGTCGAGGCGGTGGCGCTCATGGGTTCCCCTTCGTGCTGGCCGCATCATGCCTCGTCAGGCCGAGTGGTCGGCAGCTGCCGTGCACGACGAGGGAGCAACCCGTCCGCCGGTTTCGGATGCGCATGTCCGCCACCCCCGGGTGCGGACGCGTCACCGCATGCGGAGCGGCTACGTTGATCTGTCACACAGGAGGACACATGTCCCGCACCCTCGCCCTCATCCCTCTCCTTGCCATCTGCGGCCTCGCCGCAGCCGAACCCGGCGCCAAGGCCGCCCTGCCGGTCGCCATCTGCGTCGATGGCCAGAAGAGCCCATGGATCCCGTCCGGCTACATGGGCGAGACCGGCGCGATCCACATGATCGCCGAGAGCAAGGACAACCCGCACACCGGCGCCACCTGCATGCAGGTGAGCTACGCCAAGGGCGACGGCTGGGGCGGCGTGGTCTGGCAGCATCCGCACAACGACTGGGGCGCGCAGCCCGGCGGCTTCAACCTCACCGGCGCCAAGAAGCTGGCCTTCTGGGCCCGCGGCGCGGTCGGCGGCGAGAAGGTGAAGTTCGGCTTCGGCGTCATCGGCGCCGACCAGCCCTACCCCGACACCGCCAAGGGCGAGGTCTCGGTCGAGCTGACCAAGGAGTGGAAGGAGTTCTCGGTCGACGTCCCCGCCGGCGCCGACCTGACCCGCATCAAGACCGGCTTCATGTGGGTGGTCGGCGGCCAGGGCGCCCCGATCGCCTTCGCCCTCGACGACGTGCGCTGGGAGTGATCCCGACGGCGGTGGGCGGACGGATGCAAAACGTCCGCCCATCGCGTACGCTCTCGCATGCCCGGGGCCGTCCGGGACCCATCACGACAGTCATCTCCACCGTTCAACCTGAAACCTCCAGCGGAGCCCATCCCATGACCGCCATCGTCCCTTCGATCCTGCGCAGCGCCGCCGCCCTCGGCCTCGCCTGCTCCGCCCTGTTCGCCGCCGACGGTCCCAGCACCGTGCAGCTGGTGCAGAAGGACGGCTCCTGGCAGCTGCTGCGCGACGGCAAGCCCTTCGTGGTCCGCGGCGCGGGTGGCGACGCGTCGAAGGCCCTGCTCGCCTCGATCGGCGGCAACACCTGCCGCACCTGGGGCGCCGACGACATCCAGGACCGCTTGGACGACGCGCACAAGAACGGCCTCGCCGTGGTCGTCGGCATCTGGCTGGGCCACGAGCGCCACGGCTTCAAGTGGAATGATCCGGTCGCGGTGAAGAAGCAGTTCGAGATGGCCAAGGAGCAGGTCCTGAAGTGGAAGGACCATCCCGCCGTGCTGGCATGGGGCCTGGGCAACGAGATGGAGGGCTATGCCGCGGGCGACAACGTCGACATCTGGAAGGGCATCCAGGACATCGCGGCGATGGTGAAGCAGATCGATCCCAAGCATCCGACCCTGACCACCGTGGCCGAGGTCGGCGGCAAGCGCGTCGAGCTGATCCACAGCATCTGCAAGGACATCGACATCGTCGGCATCAACACCTATGCCGGCTGCGCCTCGATGCCCGAGCGCTACCGCAAGGCCGGCGGCACCAAGCCCTACATGATCACCGAGTACGGCCCTGCCGGCACCTGGGAGATCGGCAAGAATCCACTCGGCGCCGTCGACGAGCCGACCAGCACCGAGAAGGCCAAGAGCTACAAGGGCGCCTACGACGCCCTCGCCGCCGACACCAAGCTGTGCCTGGGCAGCATCGCGTTCGCCTGGGGATCCAAGGTCGAGGCCACCGCCACCTGGTACGGCATGGTCCTGCCGGACGACAGCAAGCTGGAGGTCGTCGACATGTACGCCGCCGCCTGGGGCAGGCCGGTCAAGAACCGCTGCCCGCAGATCCAAGCCATCGCCTTCGACGCCGGCAAGTACCCGACCCTGAAGCCCGGCCAGATCGTCAAGGCCACCTCGGTGGTGACCGATCCCGAAGGCGATGCGATGAACGCCGAGTGGATCATCGCCCAGGAGCTGTCGGACTACAACACCGGTGGCGACGCCATCGCCATGCCGCCGACCTTCCCCGAGGACATCCTCAAGCCGGCGGTGGGCAGCTGCGAATTCAAGGTGCCCGAAGGCGGCGGCGTCTACCGCATCTACACCTACGTCCGCGACGGCAAGGGGGGCGCCGCCCTGGCCAGCGCCGTCTTCAAGGTCGACGGGCCGAAGGTCCCACCGAAGCCGCAGAAGCCCAAGCTGCCCGCGCCCGTCGCCGGCGGCGAGGGCGAGCCGCTGTGGGCCGCCTCCGGCTACATGGGCGATACCGGCTCGATCCAGATGCAGGCTGCCAGCAGCGAGAATCCGAAGGTGGGCAAGTCCTGCATGAAGGTCACCTTCGACAAGGGCAACGGCTGGGGCGGCGTGGTCTGGCAGAGCCCGGCCAATGACTGGGGCAATGCTCCGGGCGGCTTCAATCTGACCGGTGCGAAGAAGCTGTCGTTCTGGGCCCGCGGCGCCGCCGGCGGCGAGAAGGTCAAGTTCGGCTTCGGCATCATCGGCAACGACAAGCCCTTCGGCGACACCGCCAAGGTGGAACGCGAGGTGGTGATGACCAGCGAGTGGCAGCAGATCGACATCGACGTGGCCGGACGCGACCTGTCGCGCATCAAGACCGGCTTCATGTGGGTGGTCGGCGGCCAGGGCAAGCCGGTGACGTTCTACCTCGACGACGTGCGCTGGGAGTGAGGGTATGAAGGCGGACGGTGGAAGGCGGAAGGCGGAAGGGCGGACAGCGCTGCTGCTCCAGGCCCTCCGCCGTGCCGGCTGCTTCATCCTCTCTTCCGCCTTCCGCCTTCCACCGTCCGCCTTCGTCTTCGCCTGCGCGGTTGCCACGGCCGGCGAATCTCCCCTGCCCGACGACATACCGCAGGTCGTGCAGGTCGGCGCCGGCTCGTATGCCTCGCGCCCGCCGCGCGACCAGAACAAGCGTCCCTGGCTGCAGGGCCGCGCCGGCTGGGGCGACGACAGCCAGATCTACAGCAACATGCGGCTGTACGTCACCCCTGGCCAGCGCCGGCCGGTGCCGTCCACCGACTGGTGGACCAGCCTGGTCAGCTCGCGCTGGTCGGGCGATCTGTGGGCCTATCCGGCGGTGGTGCGGGCGCAGCCGGAGGGGATCTCGGTCGCCTTGCCGCGTGCCTGGGACATCGCCAAGGACGGCAAGACCGCGCACATGACGGCTCCCAGCCGGCTGGTGGTGTCGGCCGAGGGCTTCAGCCCGCTGCATGCCGAGGCCGAAGACTGGAGCGACTGGCTGGTACGCTTCCGCCTGCCCGACGCGCAGGGCCGCGCCC
>JAFLCQ010000340.1 GCA_017302815.1 Planctomycetota bacterium | reverse complement strand
CGGATGACCGCCAGGGCGGCCACCTGCTCGGCCTGCAGATCGGCGCGGGCGAGCGGGATCAGCTCATCGTGGCCGAAGCCCACCGCGGCGCGCGAGCCGGCGACGAAGGCGAAGGGCATGCCCAGGCGCCCCTGCGCATCGACCAGGCGCCACAGGCCGCGGCGGTCGCCGAAGGCGGCGGACAGCCAGCGGGTGTAGGCGAGGCCATAGAGGTAGGCGCGGTTGCCGTACGGATAGGTCTGCCAGTCGAGGCGCCAGGTGTCCTCGGGGGCGACCCCGCCGGCGGCGGCGTCGAGGCGCCAAGCCATGTGGTTGAGGCTGTCGCGGCCGCGGCCAGCCCAGGCCTGGGCCGGGTCGGCGTAGGCGGTCTCGGCCCACTGCGCGATGCCCTCGTGCCAGAAGGCCGGGGCCAGGACATGGTTCGGGGTCGACAGCAGGAAGACGCCCAGCGACAGCGGCTCGCTGGGCAGCACGCGGCCGAAGACAGCCTCCAGGGCGGCGCGCCAGCCGTGATTGCGGTCGTTGGCCAGATGGTGGCCCAGCTCGTGGACGAGGGTGCGGGCGGTCTCGTCATCGCCGGCGAAGAGCCCCGACTCGGGCCTGGTCGGCCCGAGCTGGACGTTGACCAGCGGGAAGGGCACGACGGTCGAGAAGCCGTTGTGCGCATCCTCGTCGTCGGTGAAGACCAGGTGCAGGGTCCGCGACGGGGTCCAGCCGGCATCGGCCTGCATGCGGGCGTAGATCGCCGCCGCCCGGCCGGCGAGCGGAGCCAGCCGCGTCGCCTCGGCCGCCGGCACATGCACCTCCAGCCCGGGGAAGCTGAAGGTGCTGTAGCGCACGTTGGGCTTGAACACCTCGCCTTCGGCGCCGGCCAGGGCGCAGGCCGCGAGCAGGATGGCGAGCGGGCGCAGGCGCATCAGAAGATGCGCTCCTGCTCGCCGGCGTCGATCGGCGGCGCGAGGCCGAGATGGCGGTAGGCCAGCGGCGTCGCCAGGCGCCCCTGCGGCGTCTTGATGATGAAGCCGGCCTGGATGAGGAAGGGCTCGTGCAGGTCCTCGACCGTCGGCTCCTCCTCGTCGACGGTCTGGGCGATGGTCTTCACCCCGACCGGACGGCGGTGACGGCACAGGCACTGCAGGATGCGGCGGTCGATCTCGGTGAGACCGCTGCCGTCGATGCCCAGCATGCCCAGGCCCTCCTCGGCGACCGGACGGCTGATGCGGTTGCCGTGGTGGACCTGGGCCAGGTCGCGGATGCGCCGGAGGTGGTTGTTGGCGATGCGGGCGGTGCCACGGCTGCGCGTGGCGATGGTCGCCAGACCGGGATCGTCGGCCTCGACGCCGAGCAGCCCGGCGCTGCGGCGCAGGATGCGCGCCAGCTCGTCGGGCTGGTAGAGGTCGAGGCGTTCGCGGATGCCGAAGCGGCTGCGGAAGGGCGCGGTGAGGCTGCCCTCGCGGGTAGTGGCGCCGACCAGGGTGAAGGGCTGCAGATTGATGGTCAGGCTCTGGCTGGTCGGCCCCTCGCCGAGGTTCACCGTGATGCGGAAGTCCTCCATCGCGCTGTAGAGGTACTCCTCGACCACCCGCTTCAGGCTGTGGATCTCGTCGATGAAGAGGATCGATCCGGCGCGCAGGGCCGACAGCAGCGCCGCCAGGTCGCCCGGCTTCTCCAGCAGCGGGCCGGCGGTCTCCTTGATCTCGGCGCCCATCTCGGCGGCGAGGATGTGCGCGAGGGTGGTCTTGCCGAGGCCCGGCGGTCCGGCGAGCAGGACGTGGTCGAGCTGCTCGTTGCGCTGCTTCGCCGCCGCCACCGCCAGCGCGAGGTTGCGCGTCACCGCCTGCTGGCCGGTGAACTCGGCCAGCGAGCGCGGCCGCAGGGCGCGGTCGGAGACGTCGTCGCGCTCGCCCAGCTGTCCCGGCGCCTGCGGCATCAGAACCAGTAGCCGATCGCCAGGGTCGCCGAGGAGGTGTCCATGTCCAAGGCCTCGCGGGTGTAGTGGTAGGTGCCCTCGATGAAGAGCCGGTCGCTGACCAGGTAGCCGATCATGGCCTTGCCGCCGACATCCCAGCGCCGTTCGGAATCCGCCTTGCGGTCGGGCGTCTCGTCCAGCTTCAGACGCACGAAATTGCTGCCGATGCCCACGCCGATCCAGTGGCGGTCGCCGATCAGCGCCCGCTCGGCGTAGGTCGCCTCGAAGGTGGTCAGCGAGCCCTCGCCATCCGGGGCGTAGCGGCAGTCGATGTCGAGGCTGGGCACGCCCATGAGACCGCTCTCGGCCAGCAGGGTGGCGATGCCGGCGGAGTAGCCCCAGTCGGTCTCCAGCTCCTCGCGCAAGTCGGGGTTCATGTAGGTCCCGCCGACCTGGACCAGGAGGGGCGTAGTGCCGGCCGGCTCCATGGCCATGGCGGTGCAGGCGAGCGGGACGAGGGCGAGTTGACGGAGCATGGGCGGATCCTCGGCCGGTCGCAGGCGGCGCAACCCCTGGCCGGGAGCGCCTCAGGGCACCGGGACGAGGGACAGCCGCACGCGCGCCGGCTCGATGCGGACGCCGTCGATGGGCTGCACCTGCACCGGCAGCTCCTGCTCGCCGGCGACCAGCCGGGCGGCATGCAGATCGAGCCACGCGACAACGTCCTCAGCCTTCAGGGCCCGCACCACGGATTCCGGTCCGGTCAGGCGCAGCTCGGCCCGCGGACCGTCGCCCTCCACCCGCCAGCGGCCGGCATCGCCCGGGGCCAGCAGCACCGGCACGGCCACCCGCAAGGTCGTCGTCGCCATGCGCAAGGGCCGCAGGCTGACGGTGGCGACCAGCGGCTCGACCGGCACGAGCTGCCCCTCGTGCACGTGCAGGGCGACACGCTCTTCGCGGGGGGTGGCCAGGAAGGGGTCGACGTTGTCCAGGCGGATCGGGTCGAAGCGGATGCTGGAGGACGAGTTGCGCGCCTGCTCGACGATCTCGCGCGGCCCCTTCACCTCGACCTGGGTGCGGTCGAGACGGACCTCGGCGGCGATGCCGGCGGGCAGCCCGACCACCACCGGGGGCTCGGCCGGCAGGACCGCCTGGGCGATGGCCGCCAGCCGCACCGTCACCGAGCGCACATCACCGGGCTCGGTGCGCAGCACGCGCACATCGGCATCGAAGCCGAGCATGCGGCCGGTGAGCACGAACTCGAGGTCGCCGGGATTGCGCCGATCGCGCGGCACCGACAGCTGCGGGCGCAGCACCTGGTCGCGCAGGGCGTCGAGCTTGCTGGTGGGGACGGACAGCACGGCGACGAACTCGGCCGGCTCGACCGCGGCCACCTGCAGGTCGGAGGGAAGACCGGTGATCTGGGCCGGGGTCAGCTCGACCAGGATCTCGCGCTCGACGCGCACCTGGCCGCTGGTGTAGGTCCACAGGGCGACCGCCACCGCCAGGCTGACCAGCTTCAGCTCCCAGTTGCCGATGAGCCACCTCATGCGCGCTTCCCCGCCGCCGCGGCGCGGAAGACGCGGGCGAAGAGGATCTCGAGATCCTGCCGCGTCAGGCCGCGGGTGAACGCCCCCCGGTCGGCCATGCTGATCTGGCCGGTCTCCTCGGAGACGATCAGGGCCAGCGCATCGGTGTCCTCGGAGATGCCGATGCCGGCGCGGTGCCTGGTCCCCGACAGCGACTTGAACTCGATATTGTTGGTCAGCGGCAGGATCACCCCGGCCGCGGCGATGCGGCCGGCGCGGACGATCACCGCCCCGTCATGCATCGGCGCGTCCTTCCAGAACAGGCTGACCACGCTCTTGGCGGTCAGTTCGCAGTCGAGCGGGCTGGAGGTGATGTAGTTGTCCAGGCGATCGTTGCGTTCGATGACGATGAGCGCGCCGATGCGCCGCTCGGCCATCTGCATCATCGCCTCGACCAGCGGCCCGACCAGGTGCAGGCCGGTGTTCTGCTGCCCGTGCGGCAGGATGCCGCCCAGCTTCGACAAAAGGCGGCGCAGCTCGGGCTGGAACACGACGATGAGGATCACGGCGCTGAAGCCGACCATGGTCTGCAGCAGCCAGGAGATGGCGTGCAGATCCAGCCAGCGCGCCGCCAGCCAGGCCGCCACCACGGCCGCCAGCAGCAGGCTGATGCCCTTGATCTTGCCGCCGGCGGAGATGCGTTCGAGCGCGCGCAGCAGCCAGTAGACCGCCATCCAGATCAGCACCACCTCGGTGCCGGCGCGCAGGAGGTAGGGCCAATCGCTCTGATGCAGGGCGGGCAGGCTCCAGCCGAGGAGTTGGATGTCGGCCATCAGGCGGCCTCGCGCAGGCTGGTGGCGATGCGCAGCGCGGCGCGCGCGCCGGCCACATCGTGCACGCGCAGGAGGGCGCACGAGCCCGACAGCAGTCCGTGCAGGACGTGGCTGGCCGCGTCGCGTCCGGCGGCC
>JAFLCQ010000034.1 GCA_017302815.1 Planctomycetota bacterium | reverse complement strand
GGTCTCGGCGGCTGCGATGCGACGGTCGGCCTCCGATGTGTCGCTGAGCTGGCGCTGCGACGCCGCCAGCTCGGCGCGCAGATGCGCGATCTCGTCCGTGCCCTGCTGCACCAGGCGGCGCAGTTCGGCGGCGCGCTGCTCGGTCTCGACCTGCAGGCGCTGCATGCGGTCGGTGTCGGGCTGGGCGCTGCGCTCCTGGGCAAGACCGCCGGCGAGGGCGTTCTCGGCCGCCGTCACGCGCTGCGGGTAGGAGGCATGCGCGTCGAGCAGCAGCGAGTCGGGCGCTGCGACCGCTCCCGCCACCGCCACCATCACGTGCTCGAACTGCGTGCGCAGTTCGATGAGTTTGTTCTCGGTCGAGTTCAGCGTCGAATAGGCGCTGGCGCTGGTGCTGGTCAGCAACCGGGCGCGATCGCGCAGGCGCAGGACGTCGTGGACCAGATCCTTCAGCGCCAGCACCGCCGCAGGGGCGGCGGCGATCGGCGAGGTGGTGGCCAGGGCCTCGATCTCGCGGGCCGCGTTGAGACGGTCCTCGGCGACCTGGCCATCCGGATCCTGCGGCCGCGGCGCGGCGCGGGCGACGGCACGCGCGACCGACACCGCCAGGTAGGTCAGCGACGGAGTCTGCTCATCCGGTTTGCGATAGCTGACCTTGGCCTCGAAGCGCGCGGTGTCGCCCTGCAACTGCTTCACGTCCTCGGCCGACAGCGAGATGATCTCGCTGGGCGTCCGCTTCCGCTGCAAAGCCGGCTGCCGATCGTCGATCGCCACGGGGACCCGCCTTCACAAGCCATGATGACAAGCGGGGATGCGGAGGGCAAGACGCCGCTCTTTGCCGGGGGAGGGGCTCGGCGTCTCCGCGACGGGGCGTACGAACGCCAGTCTCCCGTCGCTGCTACGTTCGCCCCTCCCCCGCAAACCCCCACCCGCACTGGCAACTCGTCAGGCGCCCTGATCTTCCGGCGCGTCAGACGGCCGGCGGCTGCGCACCACCCGCGCCGGCACCCCGATCGCGACCGACCAGGGCGGCAGATCCTTCGTCACCACCGCCCCGGCCCCGACCACGCAGCCACGGCCGATACGGACCCCAGCCGTCACCATGACCTTGCCGGCCAGCCAGACATCATCCTCGATGGTGATCGGGGCCGGTTCCAGGCCCTGGCGATGGATCGGGATGTCCACCGACGCGAAGATGTGGTTGGCGGCGATCAGCATGACCTGCGGAGCGATGCGGACCCCGTCGCCGATGCTGATGGCCCCCTGCTCGCCGTAGGCGACCAGGATCGATCCGGTCTGCACCGAGCTGTCGGCGCCGATGCGCACCTGCCCCTGCACCACCGCCCCGGCCGCCACCGTGCTGCGGGCGCCGATCTCCAGCCGGCCGCCGCGCGGATGGATCCGTGCCGACGGATGCACGCGGCAGGTGGCATCCAGGCTGACCCCGGCGTGGCGGGTGGCGAGGTAGCGCCCCCAACGCAGCCACAGGCGCTGCCGCCAGGCGCGCGCCTCGGGCATGCTGACGCCGTCGTCCATGAAGACGTCCAGGCTCATGTCACCACCTCCCCACCGCCACGACCGCGTCCGGGCCGGGCAGGGTGTTGATGAGCAGCCGCGAGCCGTCGCGATCCCACACCGGATGGTGGCAGACCCGGAAGGGATTGCGCCCAGGAGGAGGCGGCGAGGCGGCTTGATGCGGGACGCGGCACTCCGCCACCACCGTGTCGTCGCGGCTGTCGATGAGCAGCACGCGACCGCCCTCGTCGGTGGCGATGAGGTGCGGATCGGCGGGCGACACCGACGGATGCCCACCGCTGGCGTGGCGGCTGAGACGGCGGTATCCGCATCCGTCGTGACGGACCTCGGCCAGGCACAGGCGATCGGGCGCATCCGGATCCGGTCCGTAGCCGACCAGCCGCTCGCCATCCGGCTGCCACGACCAGTGCACGCCGCGGCGCCCGAACGACAGATCCAGCGCCAGCCGTACATCCGTCAGGTCCGGTCGCGCGGTCATCAGCCACAGCAGGCGCGGCTCGCCGCGGCGGCGATCGACGCAGTGGTTGCCGAGATGGAACAGCAGCCGGCTGCCATCGCGGTTCCAGCGCACGCAATAGCTCATCAGGGTCAGGCCGTCGCCGGTGCGCGCGCGCTGCTCGGCATCGGCGGCGGCGATACGGTCGCGGTCGGGATGCGCGGCGATGGCCTGCGCCGTGCTGAGGGCCAGGACGCTGCCGCCGCCACAGGTCAGGCGGAAGAGGCCGTGGCGTTCACGCTCGGCGAAGGGGACCGGGCTGCGCTCGGGATGCATCGTGCCGTCGCCGTAGCCGGCGGCGTAGAGCATGCCCATCAGCCCGGACAGGATCGGCTCGCCGGTCGGCGGCGCCCCCTCCATGTCGCCGGCCACCGTCGCCTGCGCGCCGTCGGCCAAGCGATGGCGGATGACGCGTGGCCGCTCCAGGGTGCCCCCTTGCAGGTAGACCTCCGTGCAGTCCGGCGACCAGGTCTGCCACCGTCCGGTGTGCCAGAAGCCGCCATCCACCGGCTCCGCCGCCAGGCGCCGCTGCACGCCGCCATCGCCATCCAGCACCAGCGCCTCGCCCATGCCGCTGCGGCGGTCGGCTCCGGCTATGAGCAGCCGGCCGCTGCCGTCGCCCGCCCACGGGCAGGTCGTGTAGTAGGCGTGCACGCACCAGCGGCCCGCCACCGGCAAGGGTTGCAGACGGATCGGACTGGTCACGAGGCACCTCCTTGCATTGCTGTGTTTTCTTATAGGATGAATTTATATTCATCAAGGATGAAATCATGGCAGGCAGCGATACCGTCCAGTCCGTCGAACGCGCCCTCGACCTTCTCCAGGCTCTGGCCGGCAGCGACGCCGGTCTGCGTCTGGGCGACCTGGCGAAGACCCTCGACCTCAACACCACCACCGCGCACAACCTGGTGCGCACCCTGATCGGGCGCGGCTTCGTGACCAAGGGCGCCGGGCAGCACCTGCGCCTGGGTCCCGCCCTCGGCGAACTGGTCGCCCAAGAGGCCGACCGCCGCCTGCTGCGCGCAGCCGCCACCGCGGGCGTGTCGATCCAGCGCGTGTTCCCGGCCTGCATCATCAACCTCGCCGAGCCGGTCGGCAGCGAGCTGCGCGTGCGCATCCGGCTCAGCGGCGACCGCCCGGGTCAGGTGCAGCGTCCGGCCAGCCAGACCGCCAACCTGCATGGCAGCGCGGTCGGCCTGTGCACCCAGGCCTTCGCCGACCAGGGCACGGTGCAGGCGCTGCGCGAGGGCCAGCCCTTCCACGAGCACGCCACCCGCCTGTGGGCCTCGCCCGAGGCGCTGGAGGCGCACCTGGCCCAGGCGCGCAGCGACGGCCATGTCCTGACCCCCTTCGCCAGCCAGGAGCTGTGGCGCGTCAGCGCGCCGGTCTTCAGCACGCATGGGCATTTCCTCGCTGCCTTCGGCGTCGCCCTGCCGATCGCCCTCGCCGACGAAGCTGCCCGCCGCGACCTGATCGCCGCGGTGCGCGCCGCCGCCACCACCATCCCCAGCAGCGAAACGGAGCCGTCATGACCGCCTGCCTTGGCATCGCCCGCCGCGCCTTCGCGACCGCGGTCGCGCGCATCCCGCTGACCCACTACACCGGCATCCTGGCGCTGCAGGCGCAGGAGCGTCTGGCGCATCTGCACCGCGATCCGGGCGATGCTCACGTGCTGCGCCAGGCTCTGGCCCCCTTCCTGCGCGGCGAGGCCGACTTCGCCTGCAACTTCCCCAACTACCGCGTGGGCGGCAACGCCAGCGCCGCCGCCCTGTTCCACGGCCTCCTGCCCGAGGCCCGCGAACCGGTGGCGCGCCAGGCCGAGCTGTTCCTGAGCGCCCCGCGCGATCGCGGCGGCCTGGTCTGCCTGCCGAAGTGCCCCGAGCAGGAGAAGGTGTGGATCGACGCCGCCTGGGCCGTCACCCCCTTCGCGCTGCACGCCGGCCTGGCACTGGGTCGCAGCGAACTCATCGCCGAGGCCTGCCACCAGGCCCTGGGCATGGCCGCCCTCTTCCGCGATCCCGCCAACGGCCTGCTGCACCAGAGCCGCGGCTTCGTCGGCCCCGGGCGGTTCAGCACCGACCACTGGAGCCGTGGCAACGCCTGGGGCCTGCTGGCCCTGGGCGCCCTGGCCGAGGACCTGCCGGATGGCCACCCCCGCCGCGCCGAGGCCCGCAGCGCCTTCACCGATCTCGTCGCCGCCTGCCTGCGCGTGCAGGGGCCGACCGGCCTGTGGCACCAGGAGCTGCCCCGCCACGACAGCTTCGTCGAGACCAGCGGCAGCGGCGTCATCCTGTACGCGACCGGCCTGGCCATGGCCCTCGGCCTCGCCCCGGCCGGAGCCGAAACCGCACTGCGTCGCGGCCTGGCCGCCTTCCTCGGCTACATCGCCATCGACGGCTCGGTCTTCCACACCTGCGTCGGCTGCCTGTCGCCCGGCGACGGCAGCCCCGAGGCCTACATGGCCCACCGCCACGCCAAGGACGATCCGCACGCCTTCGGCCCCGTCACCCTCGCCTTCGCCCAGGCGGCGGCGGTCGGCATCACCTCGATCGGAGACTGATCCATGACCCAGTTCGCCAACCACGTCGCCATCGTCACCGGAGGGACCTCCGGCATCGGCAAGGCCATCGCCCAGCGCCTGGCCGCCGCCGGCGCCAAGGTCTTCGTCATCGGCCGCGACCGCGCCAAGCTCGACGCCCTGCGCGCCGAGACCCCGGCGATCGCGGTGCACGCCGCCGACGTCGCCGACGAGGCCCAGGTCCAGGCCGCCATCGCCGCCTGCCGCGCGCAGCTCGGGCCGGTGACCATCCTGGTCAACAACGCCGGCCTCGGCATCCCCACCCCCGATCTCGCCACCACCGACGTCGCCGCCCTGCGCACCATGCTGGAGACCAACGTGGTCGGCAGCTTCCTGTGCAGCAAGGCGGTGCTGCCCGACATGAAGGCCGCCGGCGCCGGCCACATCATCAACCTCGTCTCGGTGGTGGGGAAGAAGACCAACCCCCTCGCACCGCTCTACTGCACCAGCAAGTTCGGCCAGCGCGGCTTCTCGTCGGGACTTGCCGATCAGGTGCTGCCGCTGGGCATCAAGGTCACCGACCTCAACCCGGGCGCCACCGACACCGCCTACTGGGGCGAGCGCCAGGTGCCGCGGCAGAAGTTCCTCCAGCCCGCCGACGTGGCCGAGGCGGCGCTGTTCGTCCTCAGCCTGCCACCGCATGTCCTCATCCGCGAGCTCGACCTGGAGAGCATGCACATGCTGAGGAAGTCATGATCCCCGTCCCCGAAATGCGTTCCCGCTTCCTCACGCTGTTCACCGCCGCGGTGAACGACGTCCTGCGCTTCGAGCACAAGCTCAACGGTGCACTGCCGTCCAGCTTCCGGGGCCTGCGCGGGAACGACCGCCTGTGCGGCCGCGCCTTCACCGTGAAGGGCGGCCCCGACCTCACCACCGACGGCGAGTTCGAGATGCGGGCGCAGATGCTGGAGGCGCTGGGCGCCGACGACGTGGTGATCTGGGACTGCACCGGCGACACCGTCACCGCGCAGTGGGGCGAGGTGATGACCCTGGCGGCCATACGCCGCGGCTGCCGCGGCGCGGTGGTCAATGGTGTACGCGACGTCGATCGCGTCATCCCGCAGGACTTCCCGGTCTTCCACCACTACACCACCAGCACCGGCATGCTGGGCCGCTTCCGCATGTACCACTACCAGAAGCCGGTGCTGATGGGCGAGATCACGGTCAGGCCGGGCGATTGGATCCTGGGCGACCAGGACGGCCTCATCGCCATCCCGCAGGAGATCGCCGAGCGCGTCCTCCTCGCCGCCGAGGCCATCCCGCTGAAGGAGAAGGGCATCCTGCAGATGGTCGAGTCGGGCATGAAACCGACCGAGGTGGTGAAGAACGGGGGCTATTTCTGATGCCGCTCTTCCTCTCCGACGCCGAACGCAGCGCCATCCTCGCCAGCCGCGACGAGGGGCTGCTCGACCACCGCTGGAACCTCAACGCCCGCTGCACCCGCCGTGCAGCCCAACCCGGCATGACCGGTCCGGACACATCGGTGGAATGGTGGCACTGCGCCCACGAGTACCTCAGCGACGCCGCCATGTGCTGGGCGCTGAAGCACGATACCCAGATCGGCGACTGGCTGCGCGCCGCCACCCTGGAGATCGCACGGCGACCGCTGGCCGACTGGATCGGCCCGTGGTTCCGCGACCACCGCCAGGATCCCCCCTGCGGGCACCTGGAGACCGCGCACCTGGCGTGGGCGGTCGCCAGCGCCCTCGACCTGGCGCCGGACGTGTTCACCCCCGCCGAGCAGGACGAACTGCGCGCCGTCCTGCGCGACCGCGCCATGCCGCTGTGCCTGCGTTGGCTCGATACCCACCACCACCTCGCCAACTGGCGCTGCATCCTCACCGCCGGCTACGCCGTGCCGGCAGCGGTGCTGGGCGATGAGGCCGCCCTCGACCGCAGCGTGGAGCTGTTCGCCCTGGCGCAGGAGTGCCTGCAGGACGACGGATCCTCCGGCGAGTCGCTGCAGTACGGCCACTATGCCATGACCGGCCTGATGCTGGCCGCCGAGGCGCTGATCCGTCGCCGGCCGCAACTGGCCGATAGCCTGCCGTTGCAGCGCTGCGGCCGCGCCGCGCGCTGGTTCGCCGCCAGCCTGCTCTACCGCAAGCCGCTGTCCGGCTGGGGATCGGCGCCGCTGCCGCGCTCGGCCAACTTCAACGATAGCGCGGCGATCTTCGGCATCTCCTCCGACGTCGCCCTGCATCTGGCGGTGCGCCTGCGCCAGCACATGCCGGCAGAGGCCGCCATCTGGCGGTGGCTGGCCGACACCTGCTGCCCGGCCACGTCCGATCACACGGTCGACGATCGCAGCTCCTTCGGCTTCGTCCCGCGCCCCGGTTTCCTCACCCTGCCGCTGCTGGCGCAGGCGCCGCCACCGCAGGCGCCGTGCCTGGCGGCGGTGGAATCCTTCGCCAACGGCGACGCCATGCTGCGCTGCGGCCGCACCGTCCTGGCGGTGCACGGCGGCGGCGAGGCGCTCAACGGTCCCGGCCACCTGCACGGCGACCTCAACAGCTGCATCCTGGCCCACCGCGACGAGCGCCTGCTGGCCGACCCCGGCCATTCCTGCTATCGCGGCCTGGTGCACGCGGTCGAGACCCAGAGCCAATGCCATAACACCCTCACCTTCCAGGCCGGAGACGGTTCGCTGCTGCAGCAGCATGCGGTGGGCCACCGCCGCATCGTCGACGGCAGACCCGGTCCCGCGGTGCCACGCGGCGCTCACCGCCTGATCGCTGCCGCTGCCGGCGGCGTGCTGGTGACGGCCAGCGATTGCGCCGCGGCCTATGGCCCGCTGCTGACGCGCTGCCAGCGCGCCTACATCCAGTGCGGCGAGCATGTCGTCTTCGTCGTCGACCGCATCGCCGCCACTGCGCCGCTGCGCACGACCTGGAACTGGGTCCTCAACGACCGCGATGGCGGCCTCGACCTCAAGCTGCTGCCGCCCGACCGCCTGGTGGCCCGGCGCGGCGCGGCGGGGATGAAGCTGTTCCACTGCGCCGGCGGCAGCGGACCGGCCCTGGCGCATGGCTGGATCCACGACGCCTATCATCCCCTGCCCGGCATGCCAGGCGAGGGGAGCAACGGCAGCGCCGCCATCGTGCGCTTCAGCGACACGTCGGCGAGGAGCGAACTGACCGCCGTGCATGCCATCGTCGTCGACGGCTACGGCCCGGTCGCCGGCTGGCACCTGCGCCCGGATCCCGCCGCGACCGTACTGGAGGCCCCCGGCGCCGCTGCGCGCTGGAGCCTGAGCACCGCCGCCGACGCCATCACCATCAGCGAATCCGTCTCCCACCGCTCGTGGCGCATCGCCTGTTCCGGCGACGCCTGGAGCCTGACCACCGGAAGCCAGCCATGACCGCCGCCCGCTACCTCGGCAACCACGCCTTCGCCCTGGAGGACGCCCCCGTCCCGCAGCCCGCCGCCGGCGAGGTGCGTCTGCGCGTGGCCTGGTGCGGCATCTGCGGCACCGACATGCACATCTTCCACGGCAAGATGGACGCGCGGGTGAAGCCACCGCAGATCATCGGCCATGAGATGAGCGGCATCGTCGACGCCGTCGGCCCTGGCGTCACCGGCTGGTCGCCGGGCGACCACGTCACCGTGCGACCGCTGGACAGCTGCGGCGTCTGCGCCGCCTGCCGCGCCGGCCACAGCCATGTGTGCATGCGGCTGAAGTTCGTCGGCATCGATTCGCCGGGCGCCTTCCAGGGCCTGTGGTGCGTGCAGGCCCGCCTGCTGCACCGGCTGCCGGCGGACCTGCCGCTGGATCTCGCCGCCCTCATCGAACCCCTCGCGGTCGCCTGCCACGACGTGCGCCGCTCGCGCCTGGCCGCCGGCGAGAAGGCCGTGGTGCTGGGCGGTGGACCGATCGGCATCCTGGTCGCCCTGGTGGCGCGGGCGGCCGGGGCGCAGGTGCGCATCAGCGAGATCGATGCCGGACGGCGCGCCTTCGCCACCGCCCTGGGCCTGGAGGTGCTGGGCGCCGACACCGCCGCCGAGGTGGAGGCGTGGACGGACGGCGCCGGCGCCGACGTCGTCTTCGAATGCACCGCCGCCGCCCCCTGCGCCGCGCTGATGACACAGCTGGCGCGGGTGCGCGGGCGCATCGTCCTGGTCGGCATCTTCACCCAGCCGGTGCAGATCGATCTCTTCCGCGTCTTCTGGCGCGAGCTGGAGCTGCTGGGCGCCCGCGTCTACGAGGCCGCCGACTTCGAGCAGGCCATCGCCCTGGCGCCGTCGCTGCCCCTCGACCGCCTGGTCAGCGGCCGCTTCGCGCTGACCGAGATCGGCGGCGCCTTCGCCGCCGCGCCGACCGGCATGAAGACCCTCGTCGCCTGCTCGTGAAGGATACCGCCATGAACGATCTCTTCTCCCTCGCCGGCCAGACCATCGTGGTCACCGGCTGCTCGCGCGGCATCGGCCTGGGCATCGCCACCAGCCTGGCCAAAGCCGGCGCCGACATCGTCGGGCTGTCCGCCTCGCTGCCCGAGGACGGCGGCGCCTGCGGCGCGACGGTGCGCGCGGCGGGACGCTCCTTCCGCGGCTACCGCTGCGACCTGTCGCGGCGCGAGGCGACCCGGGCGACAGTGGCGCGCATCCTCGCCGAGACGCCGCGCATCGACGCCTTGATCGCCAATGCCGGCACCATCCGCCGCAAGCCGGCGGCCGAGCATCCCGAGGCCTGGTGGGACGAGGTGCTGGAGGTGAACCTGAGCAGCCAGTTCCTGATCAGCCAGGCGGTGGGCGGGCGCATGCTGACGCAGGGTCGCGGCAAGATCGTCTTCACCGCCTCGCTGCTGTCCTTCCAGGGTGGCATCAACGTGCCCGGCTACGCCGCCAGCAAGGGCGGTGTGGCGCAGCTTACCAAGGCCCTGGCTAACGAATGGGCCGGAAAGGGCGTGAACGTCAACGCCATCGCCCCCGGCTACATCGCCACCGACAACACCCAGGCCCTGCGCGACGATCCCGAGCGCTCGCAGGCCATCCTGGGACGCATCCCGGCCGGTCGCTGGGGCAGCGCCGACGATCTCGGCGGCGCTGCGGTATTTCTGTGCAGCCGCGCCAGCGACTACGTCAACGGCGTTGTCCTGCCGGTGGATGGCGGTTGGATGGGCCGCTGACATGCCCGAGCGCCTGCACATCCCCTATCTGCCTGATGGCGATCCGCGCCACGCCTTCGACCTGTTCACCCCCGACGGCCCCGGACCCTGGCCGCTGCTGTGCATGATCCATGGCGGGGGCTGGATGAACCACGGCCGCGACGTGGTGCATCCGGTCTGCCGCCACGCCGCCGCCCGCGGCTGGGCGGTGGCGACCCTCGGCTACCGCCTGGCGCCGCAGACACGCCATCCCGGCCAGCGCCAGGACATCGCCGCCGCCCTGGCGGCGATCGTGCGCGACGCGCCTGCTCTGGGCATAGATCCCTCCCGCACTGTGCTGCAAGGCTCGTCGGCCGGCAGCTGGCTGGCGCTGGACGCCGCCATCGCCCCGCCACCGGGCCTGCGCCTGCTCGGCATCGTCGCCTACTGCCCGGTGGTGGTGCTGGAACCGCGCCACGGCTTCGTGCACGCCTTCCTTGGCGAGCGCATGGACGAGCTGCGCGTCGCCGAGGATCTGGCAGCGCGCATCCCCGCCGGCTATCCGCCGGTGCTCTACCTCCAGGGAGATGCCGACACCACGACGCCGCTCCCGCTGGCGGAGGGATTCTGCACGGCGCTGCGCGATCGCGGGATAGCGATCGACCTGCGCCTCTTCCCCGGCCAGCCGCACGGCTTCGGCTGGAATCTCGACTCGCCCGGCCAGAGCCGGGCCCTGCCGCAGGTCGATGCCTTCCTGGCTCGGCTGCAGCAGGGCTGAAGCGCCTCAGGCATCCATCGCCAGCAGCGTCGCACCGTAACCGGGGAGCTCGGCCCCGGTTCCTGCCAGCACATGGCCAGTCAGCGGCAGCCGGACGGCGTCCGGACCGGTGTTGAGGGCCAGGACATAGGACGCGCTGCCGGGCAAGCGCACCGCGACCAGGCGCACCGCCGGCGGGGCGGGCAGCAGGACGGCTGGATTCAGCGCCGCGCAGGCTGCTGCGTCGCCGTCCTCGCCGCCGCAGCGCACCAGCCACGAGGCATCCAGCACCACGCTGTCCGGCTGCACGAGACGCGGGCCCTGCCACGCGCCCCACATCACCTCCTCGACATGCAGCGAGCGCAGATGCCCGCCGCGGCGCTGCCGGCTGCGGTCCACCGCCAGGGTGGTGCCGCCATGCAGGCCGATGCAGGACCATCCCGGCGCCAAGCCGGCCCAGCGCGAATCCAGCGGAACCAGGCCCTCGCCAGAGCCGGCCTGCAGGCGCAGATCGCCCTGGGCCGTGCGCAGGGTGCGCTCCATGCCGTTGAAGCAGTCGTTGGGCAGGTTGAGGTGCAGAGCCCCGGCACCACGCAGCAGCGCAACGGTGCCACCGGTGCGCACCAGTTCGATGCCGATCATGCTGCGACCATCCGGCAGGGCGGCGATGGCGAGGTGGTGCACCGCCTGGCCGTCGGCCGGGCCATGCCAACCCTCGTCGGCGGCACTGCCGCAGCCCAGGGCGAGACGGCCCCAGGTCAGGAAGCCGCCGGGGAAGCTTGCCTGATCGTGAGCCAGCAGCTTCCGTCGCTCCGGCCCCGGCTTGAGGTCGGCGAAGTCGACGCGGCCGACCAGGTTGCCCTCCCATTCCGCCAGGTCGCCGTCCTGCGGCGGCTGACACATGCCCTGGGCCAGCCCCTGCGCCCGCCAGGCGAAGGCGGCGAGGCGCTGCGGACCGCGCTCCAGCATGGCGCCGTGCTCGGGCTCGGCCCACGATCCGGCACGCGACCTCTCGGCGTCACCGGCGGCTGGAGCCGGACGCGCATCCGGCAGATAGGCCACGAGCTGGGCCAGCGAGCCGGCGCGGTCGCTCTCCAGCCGCAGCCAGTAGCTGGGGCTGCGGGCGGCGAGGTCCTCCAGGCGACGGCGATAGAAGGTGCCGTCACCGGAGAAGACGGCCTCGCGCTGCACCGTGCGCAGCCAGCCGTGGACGATGTCCATGGCATGGCCATCGCCCAGATGATCGGCGGCGTAGAGCGCGGCCGGGACGAGGTATTCCTGGCAGTACGCGTATCGCACGCGGGTGTCGCCGCCGATGCGCGCCAGGCGCCCGTCGGCGAAGACGGTGCGGCGCACCACGTTCCACAGGTCGGCCTGGTGGTGATGCAGGCTCTCCGGCGTGGATGCCCCGGCCTGCCGGGCGTCGAAGTGCAGCATGGCGGCGTTGCTCAGGCAGATGACCTGGTAGCCGACGTTGAGGTAGCCGTGGTGGTCGAAGGCGAAATGGTCGAAGAAGCCGGGGCCGACCACGCGCTGCCGCAGCTGCCGGCCGCCGACCGGCCGCGCATCGTCCAGATCCGCCTGCACGCAGATGCCGTTGCACAGGAAGTCGTGCGCGCGCTGCCGCCAGGCCGCGGCCTGCGGATGCTGCGGCAGGGCCTCGGCGGCGCGCCACAGGAAGCAGCCGTTCCAAATGTTCGACTCGCCGTGGTTGCCGCGATCCCTGGCCCACTTCGTCGAGGTGATGCCGCGCACGCCATCGCGCTCGTAGTCATCGCACAACCAGGCCGCCTCGTCGGCCAGCAGGCGGTCGATGGCGGCATGGTCCTCGGGCTGCAGATGCGGCCGCAGCAGGCGGATGGCGAACCAGGCGCGCTCGATGCCGAGGATGCCGATCCAGGCATGGCCCCAGCGACGACCGTCCGGCATGCGGCCGCCACCGCTGTGGTGCCCGGTCAGCAGGGCGCGCAGTCCGCACAACGACCTGGACCGCCAGTGCGCGGCGCGCGGTCCGCCCGCCTGGGCGAGGACGGCGGTGGCGGCGACATGACGCCAGGCCGCCTGCACTCCCCAGTGCCCGCCGCCGCAGCCGAACAGGCCCTGACCCTGCCAGGGCAGCCACCAGGGCTCCATGGCTTCGGCCCAGGCGTGCAGCAGTTCCAGTGAGGTGTGGACCGGATCGATGTCGGTGCGCATGGCTTGGAGCATCGCTCCCGGGTGGCGGAGGGCGATGCTGGCAGGTGTCGTTGACTTGTCGTAAGATGCTGTCATGGACGAGTTCACCCCCATGCCGCCGGTGTCCGCCGAAGACGTCGTGCGCGCCGCCGAAGTCGGCCTCGGCCTGATCATCACGGTGCGCGACCTCACCGGCTGGCTGCGCGGACCAGACGGTCTATCCGTGATTCCTGCTGAACGGAACAGCCACCGCCGCCTTGCGGCGTGCAACGCCGGCTTCGCTCCCGCCTGCATCGCCCATTGCCGCCATGCCTGCACCGCGACCTTGCGCGCGAGTGGCCGACCGCATGCAACCTCCTGCTGGAAGGGCGTGCGGGAGGTGCTGGTCCCGGTGATCCGTTCCGGAATGCTGCACGGCTACCTGTTCGCTGGCGCCTGGCGCACCGGCGATGGGCCCGCAGGCCCCTGGTCGGCGGCCCGCGACCGCCTTCCGGCCTGGGACCCCGAGCGCGCCGCCACCGCCATCGCGACGCTGACCGGTCTGGCTGACAGCCTCTGGACCATGGCCGAACGCGCCCGCTCGGGCCCCGCCCCGAGCGACCGCGCCGGCCGGATCAGGGCCTACCTGACCGCCAATCCGGCCCGCGGCCGGGCCGGGCTCGCCCGGCACCTCGGACTGTCCGCATCCCGGACCAGCCACCTCGTCCGCGAGCTGTGCGCTTGCAGCGTGCAGGAACTGGTCATCGACACGCGTATCGCCGCCGCGCAGCGCCTGCTCTCCGATTCCGACCTGCCCGTATCAGAAGTCGGCAGACGCGTGGGCTGGTCGGACGCCCCCCACTTCGCCCGTATGTTCCGTCAGCGGGTCGGACTCCCACCGGGACGCTGGCGCGACGGCCGCTGCGCGGTCTGAACGGACCTATGTTGAGTTGACACCTTTGCCGCTGTTGCGAGGTCCTTTGTTGTGGTATCCTGGGGGTGGACTCCATGACCGGCCATCCAGATCATCAATGGTTCTCGCTGCTGGGCGACCTGGCGGGTGTGGCGTTCTGGGAACTCGACGTACGCACCGCGACGATCTGCAACCGCGGCGGCATGGAGGATATCCTCGGCCTGCCCCAGGCGGCGACGCCGACCAGCCCCGAAGGGTTCATCCCTTTCGTCCACCCCGAGGACCGCGACCTCTTCCGCGCCCGTCTGCGCGCCATAACCAGCGTCGCCCAGGAAGATTCCTCCCTGCGCTTCCGCCTGGTCAGGCCGGATGGCCGGGTGGTGCACGTCCAGAGCCGCTCGCGCTGCGTGCGCCAGGATGACACCGGCCGCCCGCTGGTCATCTGCGGCGTGGTCCGCGATGTCGGTGACGTCGTCCTGTACCGTGAGCGGGTACTGGCGATCGCCGCCCTGGTCGGTCGCAGTGCCGGCAGCGATGCACTGTCAGCCCTGGTGCAGTCCCTGGGCGCGCAGCTGTCCACCGGCGCCTGCATCATCGCGCGCATCGACCGGTCCGCCGCCTCGTGCCGCCTGGCAGCGGTGTGGACGGCCCGCGGACAGACCCTGCCGCAGAGCTGGCCGGTCGCCGGCTCCCCCTTCGCCGCCATACGGGGCGGCAGCACCGTCTCCTTCCCCGACGGCCTGCAGCTCGCCTTTCCGGGGCATCTGCTGTTCCAGGCCCTCGCGGCGCAGGCCTTCGTCGGCGTCCCCCTGCATGCGGCGGACGGGACTGTCAACGGATGCCTGGCCTGCCTCTACGACGCGCCGGTGCAGGAGGATCCCGAGAGCCTGCGCGATGTGCTGCAGGTCTTCGCCCCGCGCGTCGGCGCCGAGATCTCGCGCCAGGACATGGCCAAGGATCTCGACAAGGCACAGCTGCGCCTGCACCAGGCCGAGAAGATGGACGCCCTCGGACGCCTCGCCGGCGGCATCGCCCACGACTTCAACAACATGCTTGCGGGCATCATGGGCGCCACCGAGCTGCTGTCTGCGCGCCTGGGCCTCGATTCGCCGCACCAGCGCCTGGTGCGCACCATCATGCAGTCGGCCGAGCGCTCCGCCGATCTGACGCGCAAGCTGCTGTCGTTCTCGCGCAAGGCCCCGGTCCAGCGTCGCCAGCACGACCTGCGGGCGCCAGCCGAGGAGGCGCTGGCCATCCTCGAACGCTCGATCGACCGCCACATCGCCGTCCGCCGCGATCTCGGAGCCGCGCCGATGCCGGTGGCCGGCGATCCCGCCCTGCTGCAGGCGATGGTCCTGAACCTGTGCATCAACGCCTGCGATGCGATGCCGCGCGGAGGCATCCTGACCGTCAGCATGGCGCAGGTCGTCGATGCGGATCTGGCCGGTTGGGAACTGGCTCCAGGGCGCTACGTGCAGCTGACGGTGGCCGACACCGGCGTCGGCATGGACGCCGAGACCGCAGCCCGGCTGTTCGAGCCGTTCTTCAGCACCAAGGCCCCCGGGGCCGGCGCCGGCCTGGGCCTCGCCGCCGCCTACGGCACGGTGCAGGAGCATGGCGGCGCCATCCAGGTCGACACCGCGCCCGGCAAGGGCACGACCATGCGCGTGCGCCTGCCGCTGCTGGCGACGGCCGTGGCCGATCCTGGCGCTTCGCGACCGGACCAGAAGACCGGGACACCGGGCCGCATCCTCCTGGTCGACGACGAGGACCTCGTCCGCCAGGCGACCGGCGAACTGCTCGCCTCGCTCGGCTGGCAGGTGGTGCATGCCCGCGATGGCGAGGAAGGCATCCGCCGCTTCTCCGAGGATCCCTCCGCCTTCACCCTCGCCGTCCTCGACTCGATCATGCCGCGCCTGGATGGGCTGGGCTGCTTCCGCGGCCTGCGCGAACTGCGGTCCGATCTGCCGGTCGTGTTCTGCTCGGGCTACACCCGCGACCGCACGCGCACCGAGCTGCCCGGCGAACCGCGGGTAGCCTTCGTGCAGAAGCCCTTCCGCCTGGCCGAGATGGTGCAGGCCATCCAGGCCGTCCGGCAGTCCTGAGGCGTCTCACCAGGCGGTGATGTGGCCGGCCTCGATCTCGGCGATGCCGCCGCCGGGGACGATGACGAGCAGCCTCCCGTCCGCATCGATGCCGCCGCCGGTGCCCTCGATGCGGCGATCGCGCACCTCGACCGACAGGCTGCGGCCGAGCAGGGCGTCGCGTGCGCGCAGCTGCGGCAGCAGGGGATCCAGGCCGCGCAGGCCGCACAGGCCGACGGCCTGCATGAGGTAGCTGCGGATCGCGAGCAGCAGCGCATCGGCTTCGGGTGGCTGTCCATGGCGATGCAGACTGGTCCCGACGATGCCAGCCGGCAGCTCGGCGGCCCGGTTGAGACCGATGCCCACCACCAGGCGCCCATCCGCCCCCTCGCAGAGGATGCCGGCCAGCTTGCGGTGCCGCAGCAGCACATCGTTGGGCCACTTGAGCATGAGGTCCGGGGCCAGTCCGGGCATGGCGTCGGCGATGGCATGGATGCAGGCGAGGCCGGCGGCGAGGGCGATGGCACGCGCATCGGCCCGGCCGGGATCCAGGACCACGCTGAAGGTCATCGTCCCGGGCGGTGCCGACCAGGTGCGGCCATCGCGACCGCGACCGGCGGTCTGACGCTCGGCGATCACGACCGCGCCATGCGCGAGCTGGGCGAGATGGCGCAGGGCCCAGGTGTTGGTGCTGCCGCACTCCGCGAGGCGGACGATGCCGTCGTTCACGGCAGCAGCGCCTGCGCCTCGGCGTCGTAGACCAGATCGATGCCCGGGGCGATGCGTCGGCGTCCGGCGGCGGTGGCGACCTGCGCATCCGCGGCGACCGCCACCGCATCGGCTCCTGGCGATGCAAGGCGATCGGCGACCTCTGCCGCCTTCACACGGGGGGGATGCGCATGCGCGAAGTAGCGCAGCGGAGAGGCGACACCGGAGGCGTAGGCCGTGCGCACCCCGGCCGCCGCGTAGCGGTCCAGCTCGGCGGCGGCCGTGAGGACGGCCCGCGATTCCGCGACCGTGTCGCCGTCATGATCGCGCAGGAGGTGATGGTAGGCCATGATCCCGCCGACCAGGCAGGTGGCGGCCGCCGACCACGCCAGCACCTGCCGCCGCCAGGCGACGCGGGCGAGCAGCCGGGCGACCTCCGAGCCGGCGAGGATGCAGGCGGGCAGCAGGAGCGGCAGCGCCAGGACCATGCGCTTGTGCGGTGCGAAGGTCAGCACCAGCAGCCCCCCTGCCAGCCAGCAGGCCATGAAGCGCAGGAAGCGGCGGCGGCGCGGCGAGACGGGCGGCGACCGCAGCAGCCGCCATAACGCGGCCCCGAGGGCGATGCTCCACGGCAGGAAGAGGCCGGCGAACCACAGCACGGGATAGTGGAAGGTGCGCCACAGCGGATCGCCCTTGTCGTTGGCCACGGCGTGGCCGATCAGCTCGCGACCGAGCATGCGGTCGATCACCGGCTGGCCGAGGCTGGCGACCGCCCAGGCGAACCAGCCGCCGGCGATGGCCAGCATGAGCGCCACGCCTGCGGCGTGCTCGCGCCAGCCGGATGACGGCAGGCGGTGATCCGCCTCGCGCCGCCCCCACAGCGCCGCCAGCAGTCCGGCCGCGGCGAAAACGACCCCCACCGGCGACTTGGCGATGCTGACCACCCCGCAGGCGGCCCAGAAGATCCACCAGCCGCGGCCGCGTTCCCAGGCCAGCAGGGCGAGCCAGGCGGCGCAGCCGACGCTGGCGGCGAACACGGCGTCGGTGCGGGCCAGGGCGATCGCCTTCTGGGTGTCCACCGAGAGGACCAGGATCATCGCCGCCGCCAGCCCGGCCGCCGAACCGAGACGCCTGCGCGCGAGATGGAACGCCAGCAGGGCGAGGGCGCCGAGGGCGAGGGCGCACGGCAGGTAGAGGGCGAAGCGGCTGGGACCGAACGCCAGGGTCGAACCGGCGGCCATCCAGGTGAACAGCGGCGGCTTGCTGGTGACGCCGCCGCCGGCATCGCGCTGCACCACCCAGTTGCCCTCGGCGATGGCGTCGACCACGTAGTCGATCGGGCGCGGCTGGTCCTTGTCGAGGAAGTCCGGCGGGCCGAGGACGCGGACGGCGAAGATGGCGGCGAGGGCCAGCAGCGGCAGCAGCCAGGCGGCGCAGCGCGTCATCGCCCGCCGACCACCTGCATCTCGTCGAGCTTCCAGGCCGAGCCGGCGATCTCGATCCGCAGCACCGACTGCGGCGCGATCGCGCTGCGGTCGAAGCGGGCGATATCGCGCCCGTCGAGGACGATGCGCAGCTCGCCGGCACGGCTGGTGATGCGCAGGCGCCTGGCACCGGCGACCTGCGTCGACGCGCTGCGCTCGGCGCCCTGGTGCCTGACCACGATGCGGCTCTCGGCCAGGCGCAGCATGAGGGCCTGCTCGCCGCTGGCGAGGCAGCTGACCACCACCTCGGCGGTCGGCGCCGCCAGCTGCAGCGAGAGATCCGCCATCCAGTCCGGTCCGCCGATGTGGACGGTGCTGGCGAGGCCGGCAGGTTCTCCGTCGCCGCCGACCAGCGACCCGCCGGCCATGCGCGGCTCGCCGACGAGGACGTCGACATACTGCATGTCGGCGGGATCGTCGAAGGTGAGCACCGCCGCCAGCCCGCCCATCAGCGACTCGCGGCGGCGCATGAGATCGCCTGCCGCCAGGGACTGGTCCGCCAGCAGGAGGCGCTTGGCGCGCACGGGATCGCCGCTGAGCAGCATGGCCGCGCTGGCGGCGATGGCTCTCTCGCCGCGCTGGCGGTCGAAGGCGATCGCGGTGGTGCGCCAGTCGGTGTTCCAGAAGGCGGCGATGCGCGCGCCCTCGTCGCAGAGGATGGCGAACTGGCGCTGCAGTCCCGTCACCGGGGTGCCGGCGAAGAACGGGGCGAGGGCGGCCGCGATGCCCGGCAGCTCCGCCGGCTTGCCGCCCTCCAGAGCCCGCCG
>JAFLCQ010000339.1 GCA_017302815.1 Planctomycetota bacterium | reverse complement strand
CCGAGGCGGTGGTGGCGCAGGCCGAGGCCTTCGCCGGTGACGCCGAGAAGGCCATGGCCGCCAAGAGCGGCATCATGACGGCCGCCGACGTGCAGCGCCGCGTGGCGCAGCTGCGCGAGCGTTGGCGCGGCCTGCCGCCCATCCCGCGCGAGGCGCTGGCCGTGCTCGACAAGCGCTTCGGCGCCGCCATCGACCGCATCCTCGCCACCATCCGCGACAAGCTGGACGCCGAGCGCGCCGCTCTTGAGGGGGCCGCCAACAAGCGTCGCGCCCTGCTGACCGAGCTGGAGGAGATCCTCGCCGCCGAGAACCCGCGCTGGCAGGCCGACGCCGTCGACCGCATCAAGCGCGACTGGCGCGATGCCGGCCGCGTCCCGGCCGAGGATCGTGAACCCCTCGACCGGCGCTTCGCCGAGCTGCAAGGGAAGTGGCGGGCGCTCAGCGCCCAGGTCTGAAGCCGGACGCAGGTCCAGCCATCGGCACCCGTGGCGTCCGCCACGGGTGCTGTCGTTTCCCAGGGGTTGGAATTTCATATATCATATATGATTTCCTTGACCGACCTGCGGCCGCTGGTACGACATCGGGGAGGAGCAACGCATGATCCCTGTCGCCCTGGTCACCGGAGCTTCGCGCGGACTCGGCCGCGGGATCGCCCTCGAACTCGCCAAGGCAGGCTGGAGCGTCGGCGTCAACTTCGCCGGCAACCGCGCCGCCGCCGATGAATGCGCCGAGCTCTGCCGCGCCGCAGCCCGCAGTCCCGAGCAGCGTTTCGTCCCGTTGCAGGGCGACATCAGCCAGGCGGCGCAGCGCGAGGCCCTGGTCGACGCCTGCCTGCGCGAACTGGGCCGCATCGACAGCCTGGTCAATAATGCCGGCGTCGCGCCGACCGTGCGCGCCGACATTGTCGAAGCCGGCGAGGAGAGCTTCGACCGCCTGCTGGCGATCAACACCAAGGGTCCCTATTTCCTCACCCAGCTGGTCGCGCGCCGTTGGCTTGCCGACAAGGCCGCTGCGGCCGCCACGCGCTACCGTTCGGTGGTCTTCGTCACCTCGGTCAGCGCCAACACCGCCAGCATCGCGCGCGGCGACTACTGCATCAGCAAGGCCGGCATCTCGATGGGTGCGCAATTGTGGGCGACCCGTCTCGCCCCGGAAGGCATCATGGTCTGCGAGGTCCGCCCGGGGATCATGAAGACCGACATGACCGCCGCGGTCACCTCGAAGTACGACGCCCTGATCGCCAACGGCCTGGTGCCGCAGAACCGCTGGGGCACCGGCGAGGACGTCGGCCTGGCGGTGAAGTCGCTGATCACCGGCGACTTCCCCTTCAGCAGCGGCACCGTCATCGATGTCGATGGCGGCTTCCAGATGCGGCGGCTGTAGAGGGGGAGAGGGGCTGTGGGCGGGTGAGACGAACGCCGACCAGACATCAGCGGCGTCCCGCATCGCCTGCGCCCACCAATCCAAAGCCCAACTCCCAACAAACATCACCTTTTACCCCATCCTCCCCATGCCCATCGACGTTCCGCAGCGCATCCTCGACGCCCTGACCCGGGTGGACATGCCGGCGATCCCCGACCATCCGGTGCCGGACGAGTCGCTGGTGGTCGATGGCGTGCGCCTGCCGGTATTCCGCACCGGCGTGCTGGTGGTCGGCAGTGGCGCCGCCGGCCTGCGGGCCGCCATCGAATCCGCGCGCGCCGGACTGTCCGTGCTGGTCGCGAGCATGAGCCCCTACGGCGGCACCTCGGCGTGCTCGGGATCGGACAAGCAGACTCTGCACACCGCCGGGACATCGAACAAAGGCGACAACTACGCCAAGCTGGCAGCCGACATCGGCGCCGGCGGGGCGATGGATCTGGACCAGGCCTATGTCGAGGCGGTGGGTTCTATCGGCGCCTTCGCCGGCCTGCAGTACCTCGGCCTGCCGCTGCCCACCGACCGCTTCGGCGCCGTGCTGCGCTACCAGACCGATCATGACGAGGTCGGCCGCGCCACCAGCTGCGGTCCGCGCACCTCGCGCCTGATGGTCAAGGTGCTGGCCGAGGAGGCCCTGCGCCTGGGCGTGCCGATCCGGCGCCGCTGCGAGGCGGTGCGCCTGCTGACCGACGCTGGACGATGCATCGGCTGCATCGCGGTCGACCGCGAGCTGGGCGCGTCAGGCGGGCCGCAGGGCCTGTGCGTCATCCTTGCCGGAGCCACCGTCCTGGCGACCGGCGGACCGGGCGAGCTGTACCGCGACAGCGTCTACCCCCGCCACTGCTACGGCTCGCTGGGCATGGCGATCGAGGCCGGCGCCGAGGTGGTGAACCTGACCGAGAGCCAGTTCGGCATCGGCACCCGCCGGCAGGAGTTCCCGTGGAACCTCTCCGGCACCTATGTGCAGGTCGTGCCGCGGGTGTTCAGCATCGATGCCGCCGGCACCGAGCGCGAGTTCCTGTCCGAGTGGTACCGCAGCCCGCGCGAGGCGGCCAGCAACGTCTTCCGCAAGGGCTACCAGTGGCCCTTCCACGCCAGCCGCACCCTCGGCTTCGGCTCCAGCCTGGTCGACCTGGCGATCCATCACGAGTCGCGTCTGGGACGGACGGTATGCCTGGACTTCACGCGTAATCCCAGCGGATTCAGCCTCGACGATCTCGACGACGATGCGCGCGCCTACCTCGCCAACAATGAGGCCCTGCTGGCGACCCCGATCGAACGCCTGCGGCGGATGAACCCGTTGGCGATCGAGCTGTACCGCATGCACGGCACCGACATCGCGACGCAGCCGCTGCCCTTCAACGTCAACAACCAGCACATGAACGGTGGCGTGGCGGTCGACATCTGGGGACGCAGCAGCGTGTCCGGCCTCTATGCGGTCGGTGAAGTCGCTGGCACCCACGGCGTCACCCGCCCGGGTGGTGCGGCGTTGAATGCCGGCCAGGTCATGGGTGTGCGGGTTGCGCGCCACCTGCGTTCGCATGGCGTGCCGCGCTTCGATGCCGTTGCGCCTGCGGTCGTGCTGGCCGCTGCCCGCGAGGCCCTGGTCATCGCCCGCGCTGCGGATGGCATGAGCGTGTCCGCCGTGCGCGACGAGATCCAGGCGCGGATGAGCGACCATGCCGGCTTCATCTGTCCGGTCGGCGAGGTCGCCGGAGCTGCGGCCGCCGCTACCGCGTTGCGTCAGCGCGCCTGGCGCGACGGCATCGCTGTCGCCTCGCCGGAACGCGCCGCCGAGCCCTTCCGCTGGCGGCACATGGCTCTGCTGTCCCAGGCGGTGCTCACCGCCCTGGATGCCTACGTCCAGGCCGGGGGCGGCAGCCGCGGAGCACGTGCCTACTGCGATCCGTCCGGCCCTGACGTGCCACAGGCGCACCGCGTCGACTGCACCGCCTACCGCTTCCGTCGCGAGAGCTCCGAACAGCGTCGCGAGAAGCTGACCCTGCGTTGGGATGCAGCCGCGTTCGGCCTCGCCGCTCAGCCGGTGCGCGGCATGGAGGATCCGGGCCGCATCTTCTTCGAGAAGAACTGGGCGCCGTATCTGACCGACGCGGTCTATGGCGACGGGTTCCGCCACGGCTGATCACGCCAGGCGCTGCAGGGCCTCGGCAGGTGTGCGGGCTGGCAGCAGGCATTCCGTCCCACGGCAGACCAGCAGCTGCTCATCGGCGATGGAACTGCGCCCGTCGAGGCATGCCCAGCCGGTCGGGGCGCAGGTGGAGAGCGGAACGATGTGGACGTTGCGGCCGTGCCAGCGGCGGCATGGGGCGGCCAGCGTCCCGGAACCGGTCGCGACGGCGACCACCCCGTCCGTCAGCAGCGTCGCGGCATGCAGGATGGTCGCAGCATTGGCTGGAGCGCGCGAGGCCATGCCCGCCGCCGCCGAGACCGCTCCGGCCGCGATGTCGCGCCAGCGTCGGGCGCCGGTGAGGTGGTGCAGCCGCGCCGCCGCCACAGCCAGTTGCGCCTCGCCGCTCGGCCAGGCGTTGTCGAGGTGCTCGCGTCCGCGACGGACCAGATCGGCGCGACCCGCCGGGGCGGTGTAGAAGCCCCCGTCGTCGGCGGCCAGGCGTGACACAGCCTCGTCGACCACCGCCGCCGCGCGTCCCACCAGTGCCGGATCGCCCAGCAGGTCGAACGCGGCCAGCAGGCCGCAGGCCAGGGCGCCGTAGTCGGTCACCACCGCGGGCAGGCCGGGCAGCCGGAGCAGTCCTCCTGCGGAGTGGCGGTCGGCCAGGACGGTGGCGAGTTCGCGCACGGCAGCCGCATGGCGCGCCTCGCCCGACGCGCGCGCGACCCACGCCAGGCCCTCCAATGCCAGACCGTTCTGGTCGGTCAGCACCTTGTCGTCGAGGCCCG
>JAFLCQ010000338.1 GCA_017302815.1 Planctomycetota bacterium | reverse complement strand
CGGCCGTCGTACCAGGCCAGGGCGCGCAGCTGCCGCGTGATGAGATCGCCGACCCCCGGCGTCGCGACGCTGCCATCGCCCGCGGGGTCGGAGATCGCCTGCGCCAGGGCCAGCAGCTCGGGCGAGCCGGTGCGCTCGGCGGCGACCGCGAGCTGGCCGGTGCCGAGGTGGATGTGGGGATGCCCGTCGGCGAAGGCCGGGCAGGTGCCGCTGCCCATGTGCATGCGGGCGGGGAAGCGCATGATCTCGGCGATGCGCGGATCGCGGCTCCAGCCGTCGGCAGCGCCGCCGGTGCGGGCGCGGACCTCCTCCAGGGCGCGGATGACGCAGCCGCCGGCCACCCCCCAGTACATCACGCCCTCGTCGCAGCCGCCGTCCGCCGGCTGCCGTTCGACGTAGCGGTCGACCACCCCGAGCATGCGGTGGACCAGGACCGCCCAGGTGCGCGGATCGCCGGCGCAGGCGAAGCCGGCGGCGATGATCGCCGAGGAGGCGCACCAGACGCTCCAGTTGTTGTGCCCGTCCTGCCACCAGCACATCGTCCCCGCCAGCAGCGGATCGATCACCCGCCGGCGCACCTCCTCGCGGGCGCGGGCGACGATGCGCGGGTCGATGGCGTCGAGCTCGCGAGCGATGAGCTGGCAGGTCTCGGCCAGCACCAGCGCGGTCTCGCAATTGAAGAGGTCGATGGCGCCGCCGGAGCCGGGGCCGGGCAGGTGGCTGGAGGTGTCGGCGGCGAGGCTGTGCCGGGCGTGGGCCGGCACGCACCAGGTCGACTCCTCGCACACCAGCCAGATGCCGTCGGCGGCGTCGGCGGCGAAATCCGGCCCGCCGCCGGCGGCGCAGGCCAGGGCCGATGCGCCCAGGCGGCGACGCCGGGCGAAGTAGGGCGTCTCGTAGGCGGAGCGGTCGCCGTCGCGGAAGTGCCGCAGGTAGCCCGACAGCGGGAGGACCGGCCACGGCTGGCCGAGGTGGGCGCCGGCCTCGGCGACCTGCGCCTCTAGGCGCTCGCCGACGCGCTGCCAGCGGTCCGCAGCGAACGGGAATGCGCCGTGCCTGGCGTAGGCCTCGGCGAGCAGGTTGACCGGGAAGGCGGTCTGCAGGTCCATGGGACGGCTCCGTGGTTGCAGCCGATCCTAGGCCCGGCAGCCGCCCGGCCAAGCATTTCATATATGATATATGGACTTCGCCCCCGGGGCGTTACCGCGCGATGGGCGGCGGCGCCTCAGGGGGTCGCGGTCGGTTCGCGGTCGCTGACCGGCCACATGCCCGTCAGCTGGCGCAGGGTCAGGCGGGCACGGGCCATCGCCAGCCGCGCCGACACCTGGTCGCTCTCGGCCTCGAACTGGCTGCTGATCGCGTCGGCATCCTCCAGGGCGGTGGCCAGGCCCTGCTTGTAGCGGGCGTGCACCTCCTCGGCGTTGGCGCGGGCGAGGCGCTCGCGCGCCTCGGCCTGCTGCAGGGCGGCCTCGGCGGTCTCCAGGTCGGCCAGCGCGGTCAGCAGCTCCTTGCGCAGGCCGCGCAGCTGCTGCGTGCGGTTGAGCCCGGTTTCGCGCCGGCTCGCCTGCGCCTCGGCGATGGCGCCGCCGCGGTCGCCGCCGTCGTAGAGGGTCCAGCTCGCCGACAGCGAGAGGGTGACGTCGGTGGTCTTGTCGACCGGGGCGGTGGCCGGATCGTTGGTGTCGAACTCGCTGGCGACCGCATTGGCGGAGACGTCGGGGATCCAGCGGCCGTAGGCGGCGCGGACGTACTGGTCCGCCGCCGCTTCGCGGAACTGCAGCGCGCGCAGGTCGGGGCGGTAGCTCAGCGCCAGGCGACCGAGCACCTCGCCGTCGCGCGACGGCACGTCGATGGCGGTGGGGATCGCGAGCGCCTCGGGCAGCGGGCTGACGATGAGGTCGGACAGGGCGAGGCGGGTGGTGGTGACGAGGTTGCGGGTCCGGGTCACCGACAGCTTGGCGGTGGCCTCTTCAAGCTCGGCACGGGTGACGTCGGTGCGGGTGGCGAGGCCGGCCTGGAGGCGGGCCTTGGCGTCGGCGACCGAGGACTGCGAGACCTGCAGCCGGTTCTCCGCAGCGATGACCTGCCGTTCGGCGGCGAGGACATTAAGGAAGACGTTGCCGACGGTGAAGGCGAGGATGCGCTTCAGCTCCATCGATTCGAGCTGCTGCGCACGCAGGCCGTAGCGCGCCGCCGACAGGTTGGACCAGGCGCTGGCGCGCAGCAGGGCCATCTGCGCGGTGGCGCTCCAGCGCGCGGTCTCATTGGCGTCGCCGCCGTGCGGGATGGCGTCCTGGTCGTTGGTCGCCAGCGAGCCGCCGAGAGTGACCGAGGGCAGCAGGGCGGAACGCGCGCGCTCCAGCGCCGCCTCGGCGCGCTCGATGCGGGCCATGGCGATCTCGGGCGTCTCGTTGCGCGCGAGGGCGAGGATGATGGCCTGATCGATGCTCAGGCCCGCCGCCGCGGGCTGCTGCACCTGGGCCGGGGGTGCGGCTGCCGGGGCTGGCGCGGGCTGCTGGTTGGCCTGGGCTGCGGGCTGCGGCTGCGCCGCCGGCTGGTTGGCCGGCGCGGCGGCATCCTCGGCCATGGCGCAGGCCAGCAGGAGGAGGGCGGCGACGGGGCGGTGGAGGTTCATCGGGTCCTCTGTTTCGTATCGGGATCGGAAAGGGCGGGCAGGCCTTGGGCGATCAGCCCGGACAGGCGGCGCAGCTCGCTGCGGTCGCGGCGGCCGAGGCCGGCCATGAGCCGGCGCATGCGGCGGAAATGATCCGGGAGCATGCGGTCGAGGAAGCGGCGTCCCTCGTCGGTCAGGCGCACATGCATGGTGCGGCGGTCGGAGGCGCTGCGTTCGCGGCGGATCAGGCGCTCCTGCTCCAGGTTGTCGAGCAGCCCGGTGATGGTGGCGCGGGTGACGCCGCAGGCGTCGGCGATCTGGCTGGGGGTCAGGGTGCCGTCGCCGTGGCGGTTGAGCAGCGCCAGCACGGTGAAGCGGCCGCACGACATGCCGTTGCGGGCGAAATGCTCCTCCGAGGCCTGGAAGATGTCGCAGGCCGTGCGCAGGAAGGCCAGGAAGGCGGCGGCCGCCTCGGCGTCGAGGTCGGGGTAGCGCTTCGCCAGCGCCTTCAGCTCCTGATCATCGGGTAGGTCGCGCAGGATGATCATTGCTTAGGAGCCATACCATCTGCCGCGGGCAAGTTCGATCAAGGGCGAACATGTCATCAATGCGTCATCATCGCCGGCGCGGCGATCAGCGCTGGAAGATCGGCAGATACTGGTTCGGGATCTGCAGGATGATCAGGGCCATGGCGGTGCCGTAGGCGGCTCCCGGTCCCTCCAGGCCGGGCCATGCCCCGTCCTGGGCCTGCCGCGACATGATCGCCGGGGCGGCCTGGGCCCAGTAGCGGTCCCAGTCCTCGCGCTCGGGGCTGTGGAACATGGCCTGGGCGGCGTAGTACTGCCCGTACCAGAAGTAGTTGGTGCCGGTGAGGTGGGCAGGCACGTGCCGGCGGATGAAGCGCAGCGACGGCCCCAGGTGCGGATCCGAGACGTCGCTGATGCCGGCGCCGATCAGGCTCATGGCGCCGGCCGCCGCGCGCGGTACGCCCTCGGCGCCCTCGGTGCCCCAGCTGCCGCCGGTGGCGGTGTAGCTGAATCCCCCGGCGCCGGTGGCGCAGCGGCGCACGTAGGCGATGGCGCGGGCGCTGGCGTCGACCGACGGCTTGCCGCCGACGCCGACGTTCCAGGCCGCGCGCAGGGCCATCACCTGGCAGATGGTGACGCTGATGTCGGCGTCGATCGGCATCGGCTGGTAGCGCCAGCCGCCTTCGCTGTTCTGGCTGCGGTGGATGAGGTCGATCGCGGCTTCAAGCGCACGCCGCACCGGCTCGCTCGGCTCCATGCCATAGCATTCGGCGAGGAACAGGGTGGCGAAGCCGTGCCCGTACATGTTGCCGAAGTCATTGCCGAGGTACCCGGTGGTGCGGTCCTGGCGGGCGATGACATAGCGCAGCGCCTTGAGGCAGTTGGGCGCGTACTGCCCGCGCACCGGGGTGTGCCCACCCGACAGCAGCGCCATGCCGCCGAGGGCGGTGATGCCGGCGCTCTCGCCGATGGCGCCGCTGGCGTCCTGCAGCTTCACCAGCGCGGTCAGGCCGCGGTCGACCGCCGCCTGCACCGCCACCGCATCCGGAGCCGCTGCTTCGCCGCCGTGCAGGACGACGGCGGCGCAGCACAGCGCGAGCAGGCGCCTCATCGATCCTCCAGCTTCTCGAGATAGCGCTCGAACAGCTGCAGGGCCCCGGACGGCAGGCGCTGCTCGCGCGCCTGGCGCAGCTGCTCGCGCCGCTCGGGCGGCAGCTGCAGCAGGGCGGTGCTGTCCTGTTCGGCGCGCACCGCGGCGGCGGCACCCTCGCCA
>JAFLCQ010000337.1 GCA_017302815.1 Planctomycetota bacterium | reverse complement strand
GGTGGTGCGCGGCGCCTGCACGGGCTCCGACCAGGAGATGGAGAAGGCGGTGATGGCGCTGGAGCTGCATGTCGACCTGGCGCCCGGAGGCAGCCTGGCGGTGCCGGTGGTGGCAGGCGTCGACACCGCCCGCGCCGGGATCGCCGCGGCGATCGCGCAGTGGCGCGAGCCCGCCGCTGCCGACGCCGAGCAGGCCGCGCTGGAGGCGTCGATCGGTGGCATCATCGGCCGCGATCGCATCTCGACCGGCGATGCCGACCGCGACCGCTTCTGCGGCGTGTGGCTGAGGCGCCAGATCAGCCTCGGCACGCAGTGGGCCCGCGTGCGCCACAACGGCTACCGCGACCAGATGCAGGACATCGGCGGCCTTGCCCTGTTCAATCCCGCCGAGGCGCGCCGGCAGCTGCACCGCGTGCTGTCCTACCAGTACGCCAGCGGCTACGCCCCGCGCACCTGGATCGACGGCGCCATCCGCGACAAGGACTTCTCCGACAACCACGTGTGGATACCGGCGACGGTGCGCGCCCTGGTGCTGGAGGCCGGCGACGCGGCCCTGCTGGACGAGCAGGTCCCGTTCAACGACGGCACCACGGCGAGCCTGTACGAGCACGTCCGGCGTGCGGTGGAGTGGTCGTGGAACGATCGCGACCAGCACGGGCTGATCCGCATGCGCAGCGGCGACTGGAACGACTGCATGGACGCGGTGGGCAAGGGCGGGCACGGCGTCAGCGTGTGGCTGTCGATGGCGTGGTGCCACGCCAACGACCAGCTTCTCGATCTCGCGCGCATCTCCGGCCGGATCGACGACGCCGCGCTGTGCGCGCGCCGCGGCGCCGAGATGCGCGCCGCCGTCGAGGCCTCGGCCTGGGACGGCGGCTGGTACGTGCGCGCCTTCGACGATGCCGGTGCCGTGCTGGGCTCGGCGCGCTGCGCTGAAGGCACCCTCTTCCTGCTGCCGCAGGCCTGGGCGGTGATCGCAGGCCTGGGCGCTGACGGCCGCGCCGTCGCCGCGATGGATGCGGTGGACGCGCTGCTGGAGTGCGAGCTGGGCACCCGCAAGGTGCTCAACGCCTACACCCGCCCGTCGCCGACGATCGGCTTCATGGGCGGCAAGACCCCCGGCACGCACGAGAACGGCGGCGTCTACCTGCACGCTGCGGTCTTCAAGCTGGTCGCCGACTGCATGCTGAAGCGCCACGACCGCGTCGCCGCCGGCCTGGCCTCGCTGCTGCCGATGGATCACAGCCGCTTCGCCAAGCGCTGCGAGCCCTATGTGTTCTGCAACAGCTGGTTCGCCATTCCCGGCAGCCACCGCTGGGGCCAGCCCGGTCAGAGCTGGGGCACCGGCACCGCAGCCTGGTTCCACCTCGCGCTGATGACCCATGTCTTCGGCCTGCGTCCGACCTGGGCGGGCATCGAGGTCGACCCCTGCCTGCCGCCGGCCTGGGGCGACTGCGTCGCCGAACGCAGCTTCCGCGGCACCATCTACCGCGTGCGCTATCAGCAGCGCCGGCCGGGTTCGCCTGTCAGTGCGATATCAGTCGACGGCGCGCCGCTGGCTGGCACGCTGCTTCCCCTGCATCCCGGCCGCACCATCGACGTGCAGGTCGTGATCGGCTGAACCGCCCCCAAGGAGATCCCATGATCCGTCTCTGCTCCGCCCTCCTCATCGCCACCGCCGCCTGCGCCGCGGACACCGACATCTACGCCGGCGGCGCCGCCGGCTTCGAATCGGTCTGGGTCGGCGGCATGGCCAAGGCCCTGGTCGACGCCCCGACGCAGGGCGGCAAGGCCGTGCAGCTGACCGTCACCGAGGTGCCCGACCAGTCGTGGAAGGCCCAGACCTGGATCACGCCGCTGGCCGCCGACATCGCCGCTGGGGACACCGTGAAGATCACCTTCACCGCCCGTTGCACCGCCCCCGCCGGCGCCTCCGGCGCGCTCACCGCGGTCGTCGGCATGAAGGCCGCGCCCTACAAGCAGATCGTCTACCAGAAGCTCGACATCGGCAGCGACTGGAAGGAGTACAGCATCAGCGGCGAGGCGAAGGAGGCTCTGGCCGGCGCCGACGCCCGCTTCGGCTTCGTCGCCGGCTTCCAGGTGCAGACCCTGGAGATCGCCAAGATCGCGGTCGTGAAGGTCGGCAAATAAGCGCGTCCCGCCCAGATGGTCGACGATAGGCCAAGCGGCTATGTCGCTTGGCCTTTATTGTATCTATACTTAAGAATATAGAGATTTGCTATATAGAATATTGCTATAACTTGATGCCGCGCTAGACTGCCACCATGGCCGGCAAAGCAGCGCGTATCGCCTCCGTCCTCAGCCGCCGCATCGCCCAGGGCGACTATCTCAACGTCGCCCTGCCCAGCGAGCGCGCCCTGGCCGAGCAGGAGGGGGTCAGCTACATGACCGCGCGCAAGGCGGTGCAGGACCTCATCGGCGTCGGCCTTCTGGCTCGCACCGCCGCCGGCCGCCTGGTCGTCAATCGCAGCGCGTCGCCCGAACTGCGTCCCCTGCAGATCGCCTGCCTCTCATCCAGCTTCCCCTCGCCCGACATCGTCAGCTGGCAGCTGGCGGTGGAGCGCTGCATGGCCGAGCGGGGTGCGCGTGCCAAGCCCATCCCCTTCGCGCACTGGGAGGATCCCGTGCTGCGGCAGGCCTTGGAGCGTTGCGACGGCGCCTTCATCTACCCGCTGGCCGAGCGCATTCCGCCGCAGGTCCTCGAGCTGCTGCGCGGACGCCGCGTCGTGGTCCTGGACCAGGACTACGCCGGCATGGGCCTGCCGTCGATCCGTCTCAGCCCGCTGGAGGCGATCGACGACCTGCTCGACCACCTCGCTGCGATCGGGCATCGCTCGATCGCCTGCCTCAACGTGCAGCCGCATGATCCGACCATCGAAGCGCGCATCGCGCAGTGGCGGGCGTGGTGCGCGCGGCGCGGGGCCGGTGGACCGCTGATCGATCGGCCGGTACGTTCCCACGAGCAGCCGGCGCCCGCCGCCGTCGCCGCGCTGCGCGCGTCCGAGCTCGGCGCCACCGCCATCTTCGCCACCACCATGGCCGGTGCGATCGGCGCCAACCGCGCCCTGCACGACCGCGGGCTGGTGGTGGGCCGGGATGTCGCCCTGTGCACGCTCAACGACGAGGGGCTGGGCACGGTGACGGTGCCGACCATCACCGCCGCCGCCCCGCCCGAGCCCGATTCCTGGCTGCGCTCCTGCATCGACTGGATGGCCGACCCGCAACGGCCGGAATGGAGGGGACCCATGCTCATGCAACCCGACCGCCGCGTCATCGCCGTGCGCGAAAGCACCAGCCGCGCCTTCACCCTCATCGAGCTGCTGGTGGTGGTGTCGATCATCGCCATCCTGGCGGCGATGCTGCTGCCGGCGATCGGCACGGTGCGCGATCTCGCGCGCCGGACCTCGTGCCAGAACAACGTCCGCCAGGTTGCGCTGGCCCACATCGGCTATGCCCAGGACTGGGACGGTTGCCTGCCCAGCGATCATGCCGGCGGGGCGAACAACGAGCCGAATCCAGTGCAGTTCGAGGATTACCTGCCGGTGTCGGAGCGGGCCTGGTACTGCACCTCCGAAACGGTCAACGACAAGAAGACCTGGAAGCTGTTCCTGAACTGGACCATCGATAAGGCACACAACTGGCGCATCGTGAACCCGACCAGCGGCGGGGCGGCGGGCAGCTGCATCCCCGCCATCCCGCTCACCCGCATCCGCCGCAGCTCCGAGGCCATGCTCGCCTTCGACGCCACGCGCGGGGCCCGCAGCGGCTACCACCGTGGCATGGGCAACATGGCGATGGCCGATGGCAGCACGCGCTCGCGGGCCGACATCTCCAGCAACGGCACCTGGCCGATGGGGACCCATGCCGATCCCGGACGGGCGATCAACGATGAGCAGGTGATCCAATCGCCGATCAAGGGCGTGAAGGGCTTCAGCTACTGACGCCAGACGCGTCGCCGCCACCCCGACGTACAGGACCCGCATGCCCCGACTCCCCCTCCTCGGCGCCCTGCTTGTGGCCTGCGCCGCCCTGCCCGCCGCCGACGTCCTCCTCGACGCCGCCTGGCAGACCCGCGACTGGGCCTTCCATCCCGGCAGCGAGTTCCCCGGCGCCAAGGGATCCTTCGCTGCAACGCCCGGCGCGCAGCCCGGCCTGGTCCTGGCCTGGGACTTCGCTGGCGGCGGGTCCTACGTCTCGGCCGAGTACCGCGGGCCGGTGCCGCCGGCCACCGCCGCCTTCTCCATCGCGTTGCGCGCGGCGCAGGATGCCACCGTCGCGGTGCGCGTGCGCGATGCCTCTGGGCGCGTATTCCAGGGCGTGCGCACGGCGGTGCAGGCCGGCGACAGCCGCCTGGTCGTGCCGGTGGCTGGACCGTGGGAGAGCGCGTGGGGCGGCAGCGACGGCGCCGCGCC
>JAFLCQ010000336.1 GCA_017302815.1 Planctomycetota bacterium | reverse complement strand
GCCAGCCGATGGCGCGGCGCAGCCAGGCCGGGTCCTGCGCCAGCACCAACAGGCGGCCGCCGCCGCGCACCCAGGCCTCGTGGTCGGCCAGGCTCGCCTCGCCGCCGGCAAGGGCGTTGCGGCCGATGACGCGGACCGGAGCGGCGTCGTCCGTGCTGGTTCCCAGCCGGCGCAGCAGGGCGGTGCTGCCGCCGTCGCCGTAGGTGCGCACCGTCCAGCCCCCCGCGTGCGGAACAGGATGGATGCGGAAGGCGAAGCGGTCGGACAGCGGGCGTCCACCGAGGGAGCCCTCGCAGGCGATCTCACCGTCGAGCGGGGCGTCGACCGCGGGCAGATCGGCGGCGATCGGTACGAAGATGCGCGCACCGGTCTCCAGGCGGCCGGAGGCGTCGCCGCCGGTGATCCGGCGTCCGCCGGCGCTGACGCTCCAACGCACGCTCCAGTCGGCTTCGGCGCGGGTGTCGTTGAGCAGCGCCGCCGCCTTCTCCAGGCGCCCGCCGCCAGGCAGCGCATGGTCGCGGGCGGTGAAGGCGGCGATGTCGCCATCGCGCGGCGGGGCGCAGACCCACAGCAGGGCGGGACCGTTGCTGCGGGCGAAGACCGCCGGGCGCTGCATGGGCATGGCGCCCTCGAGCATGAGGAAGCGGGCTGCGTTCAGCGGCAGCTCGCGGAACCACAGGCCGCGGCGGCCCGGGGCGAAGGGTGGCGAGGGCACGGTGCGGGCGCGGATGTCGGCGCCATTGGCGTCGCGCTGGCGGTCCCAGCCGTGCTGGCCCTCCCACGGCAACGGCGAGAAGGCGGTGCCCATCGTGCGCCAGGCCCGGAACACGCCCTCCAGCTGCTCGGCCATGTGGCGGTCGGCCAGGGGATTGGCGCCGAACCACGAATCGGGCACGCGTTTGCCGTAGTGCTGGTCCTCGGTGAAATGCTGCGGATTCAGCGTCCGCTGCATCGCCGGCTCGGCATCGTAGGCGGCGCGGCCGTACCACGCGGCGAGGTGCTCGGTCGCCAGCAGCTCGGTGTGGATGGCGCCGAAGGGCTGGCCCCAGCCGCCGGTCAGACGGCCGCGGCGGTAGTCGAGGACGAAGGGGCCGAACTCGATGGCCCAGTACGGCACCTCGCCGTGCTGCGCCCAGTGCGAGATCCACTCCGCCTGCTCCTGCGGCTGCGCCAGGCAGGGATAGGTGTTGGCGGTGTGCACGTCGCCGACCGCGCCGCCGTGATGGGTGGTCACCGGCCGGGTGGGATCGAGCGAGCGGATGAAGGCGTTGGCGTCCAGGCCCTGCTGCATGTAGTGCACGCCCAGCTGCGACTGCATGCCCAGCAGGCGCGGGTCCTGGTCGTTCCACACCCCGTAGACGTTGGGGGTGTGCACCCACATGAGGATGGCCGGGTTGTTGCGGTCGCGGCGCATCTGGCTGCGCACCGCCGCCTCCCAGGCCGCGCGCTTCACCGGGTCCTTCCACGATCCGCCGATGATCTGCCGGGTATCCTGCAGCGGTGCGAAGATACCCCAGCCCTTGCGCATGGCGCGCTCGTACCACAGCTGGTGGAAGGCCGGTGCGCCGCGTTCGGCCTGGTCCCACGGCCACAGCTCCTGGCAGTCGAAGCCGGCATGGCGCAGGCCATCGATGCAGGCGTCGATCAGCTCGGCCTGGCCCCAGTCGCGGTCCTGATCGTTGACCAGGGCGTAGGGGCGGGGATGGAACTCGCTGCCGTTGAGCAGCAGCCGCCGGCCGTCGATCCACAGCTCCTTGAAGCCGAATTCGACCAGCACGCGGTCGCTGAAGCCGGGGCCGGAGAGCGCCAGGTCGAGGGTGTACAGCTCGGGCCGGCCGAGGTCCCAGCGGCGGGCGTCAGGCCATGGCCAGCCGAGGCTGGCGCGGCCGCCGGCCACCTGCGCCTCGCCGGCGAAGGCGCGTTCGGAGGCGCCGTCGGGCCCCAGCATGCGTGCGATGGCGGCGATCGGGCCGTCCGGCACCCCGGCCAGCTCCAGGTCGAGGTCGATGCGGCCCTGGCGCACCGAGGTGCGCACGAAGACGTCGTCGCAGCGCGGGCCGCGCGGCTCGCTGCGCAGCAGCACGTCGCCGAGCAGGCCGCGGCAGCGCAGGTCCGACTTCTTGCGGAAGACCTGGTCGGCGGCGGTGCCCATGAACACCGTCACCTCCTCGGCGGAGGCGGCCGCCTGCACCTCGACCTCGAGGTCCTGCGTGCTGCCGGGGCGGGCCTGGGCGCTGATGTCGAGGCTGCCCGCGGGCGAGGCTGCGGCCCCGACCGGCGATCCGTCGAGGAAGACGCGCGCATCGGTGCCGATGCGGGTGAGGTCGAGGAGGATGCGCCGGCCGGCCCAGTCGGCGGGGATGGCGATGCGGCGGGCGTAGTGGCCGACGGCGATGCGTCGCCAGGCGGCGTCGCGGTTGCCCGCCCCCAGCCCGTCCCAGCCCGTGCCGGAACCGGCCCGCTCCAGTCCGGGCATGGGATGGCTGCTGGTCGACCACGCGCCGGGGACGCGCATCTCGCCCCAGGCGGCGGCGCCGTCGCGGCCGACCGGGCGGAACAGCCAGGTGCCGTTGAGGCAGATGGTCGAGCGATCGCCGCCGCCGGATTCCACCGGCTCGGCCCCCCAGCCGGGCAGGACCGGTAGCTCGGCTGATCCCAGGCAGGCGGCAAGGAGGGCGACGAGGGCTGGGCGCATGCCGCAGCCTCGCGCACGGCCGAGTTTTCGCCCGTGTTTTCGCAACCGCGGCTGCCCCTGGCATCGCCGTCCTCGCCGCCACGCTCCCGCCCCGTGACACCGCTGGAGGCACTGAAGAAGCACTGGGGCTACGACGCCTTCCGGCCCCTGCAGCAGGAGGCGGTCGAGGCCGGCCTGGCGAAGCGCGACTGCCTGGTGGTCCTGCCCACCGGCGGTGGCAAGAGCGTGTGCTTCCAGGTGCCCGCCGCCTGTCGCGACGGCCTGGTGGTGGTGGTCAGCCCGCTCATCGCCCTGATGGACGACCAGGTCGCCGGCGCGCGCGAGGCCGGGATCAGCGCCGGGGCGATGCACCAGAATCTCGACGCGAAGCAGAAGCGCGAGGTGCGCCAGGCCCTGGAGGACGGCAGCCTGCGCCTGCTGTACCTCTCGCCCGAGCGCCTGGTCCTGGGCGATCTCTCGGCCGCGATCGGCAGGCGCCTGGCCCTGGTCGCGATCGACGAGGCGCACTGCATCAGCCATTGGGGCCACGACTTCCGCCCGGAATACCGGCAGATCGCCAGCGTCCTGGCCTCGTGGCCGAAGGCGCCGGTGATGGCGCTGACCGCCACCGCCACGCCGCGGGTGCAGGACGACATCTGCGCGCAGCTGAAGCTGCGCGACCCGCTGCGCCTGGTCGGCTCGATCGACCGCCCGAACCTCGCCTTCCGCGCCCTGCCGCGCGAGCAGCCCCTCGAACAGATGCTGGCGGTGATCGCCCGCCATCCCGGCGAGGGCGGCATCGTCTACGCCCAGACCCGCAAGGCGGTGGAGCAGTTCGCCACCAAGCTGCGCGCCAAGGGCGTCGACGCCAAGCCCTACCATGCCGGCATGGACGCAGAGACGCGGTCGCGCACGGTGGCCGACTTCACCGCCGAACGGCTCCAGGTGGTGGTGGCGACGGTCGCCTTCGGCATGGGCATCGACCGCAGCAACGTGCGCTTCGTCATCCACGCCGCGCTGCCGCGCTCGGTCGAGCACTACCAGCAGGAGAGCGGTCGCGCCGGCCGCGACGGCGAACCGGCGGAATGCGTGCTGCTGTGGGGCGGCCAGGACTTCGCCACCTGGCGCTTCCTGGCGCGGCAGGAGTCCGGCGATCCCGAGCGCCTGCGCGGGCTGGAGCGCCAGCTCGCCGCCATCGGCCGCTACGCCAGCGCGCCGGTGTGCCGGCACAAGCTGCTGGCCGAGCACTTCGGCCAGAAGTATGAGCTGGCGGTTGACGGCTGCGGGGCCTGCGATGTCTGTCTGGAGGAGACCGCCGCCCTGCCTGCCGACGAGGCGCTGCTGACTGCCAAGAAGCTGCTGTCGGCGGTGTGGCGCACCGAGAACCGCTTCGGCGCCGGCCACGTCGCCAAGGTCCTGCGCGGGGTCGATGACGACCAGGTGCGGCGCTGGGGCCATGCCTCGCTCACCGTCTTCGGACTGATGAAGGACGTGCACGATGCGCAGATCCGGCGCTGGATCGACCAGCTCATCGCGCAGGGCTTCCTCATCGTCGACGACGGCGAATACCCGACCCTGGCGCTGACCGAGGCGGGTTACGCCCTGTGCAAGGGCGTCGGCGAGGTGCGCCTGGATGCGCCCGCGCCGCCGCGCACGCGCACCCGCAAGACCAAGCGCGGCGCCGCTCCGGTCGCCGCTCCGGCCGACGCCGGCCTGTTCGAGCGCCTGCGCGCGCTGCGCGCCCGCCTGGCGGCATCGTCGGGCCTGCCGCCC
>JAFLCQ010000335.1 GCA_017302815.1 Planctomycetota bacterium | reverse complement strand
CTGGAGCAGGCTGGAGGCGAGCGTGCCCCAGAAGGCCGGCGCCGCCATCCCGGCGAGGTTCTCGCGCAGCGGGTTGCCGGTGAAGAAGTAGCTCAGGCCGTAGGTGCGGACGAGGTGCGGGCACCAGAGATAATACCAGGCCAGGAAGGGCGCCGCGGCCAGGGTTCCGGCGGCGACCAGCTCCCAGCCGATGCGGCGTTGGCGCAGGCCGGCGATCCACGCCAGCAGCAGCGGCGCGCCGGCGAACACGACGTAGGGCCGGACCAGGGCGGCCAGCGCCAGGGCCGAGCTGGCGAGAACGAGGTCGCGCGCGCGCCGTCCCGTCAGCCATGCGTCGGTGCGCTCGACCGCGACGCAGGCCAGGGCCAGGGCGGTGGTCTCCGGCATGATCTTGGCGGCGTAGCTGAACAGCAGCGGGCTGAGGGCGACGGAGGCATGGGCCGAGATGCGGTCGACGCCGAGGCGGCGCCGCAGCAGCGCTGCCAGCGCCAGCCAGGCGGCGATGGCAGCGACCAGCGCGGTTGCCTTGCCGGTCCAGTCGCGGTCGCCGGCTACCGCGATGCCGCCGGCGGTCGCCAGCTGGTAGAGCGGGAATTCCATGCCGGTGATGCCGCTGCGGTCGCCGCGCAGGTCGATGCGGGGATGGAAGGGATCCGGCGATTCCAGGGCCAGGTCGCGGGCGGTGGCCATGGTGTCGGCCTGCCGCCACTTGTGCAGGCCGCCCAGCGGCTGCAGCAGGAAGGGCACCTGGCAGCCGAGGAAGAGGAGGAGGATCCACCAGCGGCCCAGCCGGGCGAGCGCCTCAGCCATTGCTGCGCCAGGTGAATTGACGGTTGAGGACGTAGTTCCACACCGTCGCCACCGCGATGCCGATCAGCGAGGCGAAGTAGATGTTCATCACCCCGTCGGTCGCCAGGCGCGCGCCCTGGGCCACCGACCACGAGATCACCGCGCCGGTGCCGCAGATGGCGGCGAAGCGCAGGATGCCGATGGCGACGGCGCGGCCGCCGCGATGGCGCACGTCGCGGAAGGTCCAGACGTTGTCGAGGATGTAGTTCGACAGCATGGCGATGGCGATGGCGATGGCGGTGGCCAGCCGGCTGTCGGCGGTGCGCAGGTCGGGGATGGCGCGCAGGGCGTGGGTGGCGAGCAGCTGCACGCCGACGCCGCTGAGCCCGACCAGGCAGTACTTCACGAAGCGCAGCGGCAGGATGGCGCCGAAGCGCAGCTCCCACAGCGCCGCCGCGCAGTCGAGCAGGACGCCGGTGCCGAGCTTGCTCTCGCCATGCAGGCGGCCGGCGAAGGTGTAGGGCTCCTCGTGCACCTCGCTCACCCGTCCGCGATGCAGGACCTCGAGCAGGATCTTGTAGCCGCGCGGCTGCAGCAGGGGGGCGATGCGCTGGAACAGGGAGCGGCGGATGGCGAAGAAGCCGCTCATCGGATCGCTGGTCGGGACGCCCAGCAGGCGGCGCACGCTCCAGGTCGCCGAGCGCGAGAGGGCCAGGCGCGCGCCGCCCCATTCGCCGGTGCTGCCGCTGCCGGCATAGCGCGTGCCCACCGCCGCCTCGCAGCGCGCCAGGCCGTCGACCAGCCGCGGCAGGACGGCGGGGTCGTGCTGCAGATCGGCGTCGATCACCGCCAGGGCCTCGCCCTTCGCGGCGGCGAAGCCGTCGACCACCGCGCTGGACAGGCCGCGCTTGCCGATGCGGCGGAAGACGCGGACGGGGAAGCGCGCGGCCAGACCCTCGGCCACCTCCCAGGTGCGGTCGGGACTGTCATCGTCGACGACGATGATCTCGAAGGTGCGGCCCTGCAACGCGGCCGCGACCCGCTCGACCAGCACCGGCAGGTTGCGCGACTCGTTGAAGGTGGGGACGATCAGCGAGATGGCGGGGTCGGTCATGGCGTCGGGGCCTGTTCGGTACGCGTCAGGGCCATGCCGAGGGCGAAGCCGAGGCAGGCGTGGAAGCCGAGGCCGGGCACCGAGCGCGAGGCGTAGGGTTCGACCATGCCGGCGACCAGGCCGACGGTGGCGATGCCGCAGGCGGCCTGCCAGGCGCCGGGGGATTCGCGGCGGCGGCGCCAGGTCGCGACCAGCACGGTGCCGATCAGGGCCAGGTGCAGCAGCGCCGCCGGCGGACCATGTTCGGCGACGAAGGCCAGGATGGTGTTGTGGGCATGCGGCCCGCCATCCTTGGCGAACTCGTTGGGGATGGGCGGCGCGGCGCGGGCGTAGGCCTCGTTGTAGGCCGCCTGGTAGGCGGGGCGGCCGCCGATGCCGACGACCGGATGGTCCTTGATGATTTCGGCGGTGGCGGCCCAGATCGCCCAGCGCCCGTTCTCGCCCGAGATCATCTGCTTGAAGCGCCGCTCCGACTTCAGCATCACCGCGCCCAGGCCGATGCCGGTCAGGACGAGGCCGGCGATGATGCCGCCGATCAGCCAGCGGCGTCCACGGGCGCCCAGAGCGGCGGAGACCCCGGCGATGCCGCCGGCCAGCGCGCCGCGCGCGCCGCAGGTCAGCACGCCGAAGGCGCAGATGGTGCGGGCGGTCCAGGCCCACCACGCGGACTGGCCCAGCTCGCGTCCCGGCGCCAGCGAGATCACCGCCAGCAGCGAGCAGACGAAGCCGAAGGTCAGGCTGAGATCGCTGAGGCCGCGGGTGCGGGTGAAGGCCTTGCCCTCGGGCCGGATGCGCAGGAAGGCGTCGTCGCCGCTGCCGAGGGTCCACTGCAGCAGTGCGATCAGGACGGCGAAGCCGGCCACCGCCAGCACGATGCGCAGAGCGAGACGCCGCCAGGCCGCATCCGCCGCTGCCACCGCGACGATGGGGATGGCCAGCCAGTTGTAGACCGTGCCCGGGATGCGGCCCGCCGCCGGCTGGTCGCGCAGCACGGCCAGCAGTACGCTGAGCAGGATCCAGGCGGCGAGGGCGGCGCCGGCAATCACCACCGGCCAGCGCCACAGGGGCGGGCGCAGCAGCAGCAGTCCGGCGATGCCGGCAGCCAGGCCGATGTTCAGCACCGGCGGGGTCAGGAACATGCCGGCGAGGAGGATCAGCGCGCCGAGGGCGACGAGGCGGCTGCCCCACAGCCGGGCGCGCGCATCCCACGACGGCCGCAGCGCGTCAGCGTCCACGCAGCCCCACGACCACGGCGATGGTGCGCAGGATGATGCGCACATCGAAGCGCAGGGTCGCGTTCTTCAGCCAGTAGACCTCGTATTCGAGCTTGGCGATGGCGTCTTCGACGCTGGCCCCGTAGGGATAGCAGACCTGGGCCCAGCCGGTCAGGCCGGGCTTGGCGAGATGGCGCAGATCGTACCAGGGGATGCGCTCGACCAGCATCTGGTTGAACTCCGGACGCTCCGGCCGCGGTCCGACCAGGGACATGTCGCCGACCAGCACGTTCCAGAACTGCGGCAGCTCGTCGAGGCGCGACTTGCGCAGGAAGGCGCCGATGGGGGTGACGCGCGGGTCGTTCTTGGTCGCCCACTGCGCTCCGGCCTTCTCGGCGTCGGTGCGCATGGTGCGGAATTTGACGATGCGGAAGGGCTTCTTCCAGCGCCCCTCGCGCACCTGGGTGAAGAACACTGGTCCGGGCGAGGTCAGCTTCACCGCCAGCGCGGTCGCCAGCATGACGGGCAGGGTCAGGGCGATGCCGACGATGGCGGCGATGAGGTCGATCAGGCGCTTGCTGCCGAGGTAGAGCGGCGAGCGGCCGGGGTTGATCGAGTCCTCCTGCAGCATCCAGGCGTGGTCGCCGAGCATGACCGGAGTGCGCTCGCAGATCTGCTCGATGATCTGCGACGGTCCGACCACCGGGATGTCGGCGAGGCGGGCGTGGATCAGCGCCTCCAGCACCGGCTGCGGCAGCGACTCCACCGGCACGGCGAGGACGATGGCGCGGACCGAGCCGGCGAGGTGCTCGTCCAGCGCGGCGGGAGCGCAGTCGGCGCCCGGGGCGTCGCTGAACACCGTCATCGGCGGCGCCGGGCCGGCCTTGGCCAGGCCGTCGGCCAGCGAGCGGGCCTGTTCGGGAGGGCCGATGAACAGCAGCTTCGCCGCCGCCTCGCGGCGCTGCAGCAGCCCGGTGCACAGCTTGCGCGACAGCACCGCCCACAGGCCGAACACCACCACGCCGGCGATCGCCACCAGGGTGAAGCGCACGACCGGCTCGGGCCCGCCTGATTGCGGCAGGAGCAGCTTGTATGCGACCAGCCCGCCGAGGGCGCCAAGGCAGCCGGCGGCAGCCAGCAGGCTGCCGCGCAGCCCGCGGATCAGCTCGCGCAGGCGGTAGGCGCCGACCACGTAGAGCGCCAGCCAGCAGCAGGCGGCGAGGGCGGCCAGGGGCACTGCCGAGGCCAGGTCGTCGACCCGGCGCCAGCTGCCGGCAAGGCGCAACGCCGTATCGGCTCTGGCGATCGGGGGATCCGAGGCCATTGCGTACTACAGCAA
>JAFLCQ010000334.1 GCA_017302815.1 Planctomycetota bacterium | reverse complement strand
CGCCCGGCCCCAGCGGTCGGAGAGCCTGCCCCCCTGCGCCACCAGCCCGCAGTAGGCCAGGTTGGTCGCGGCCATGGCGGTGCCGATCTCGCCCGGGCTCCAGCCGCCAGCGGTCCACATGCCGGTGGCGGTGGCCACGCCGAGGTAGGAGGCCCCGCCGATGCAGACGTTCAGGAGTTGCAGGGTGAGGAGGCGGGGCGGGGCGGTCACGGGGGCGGAAGGGTCGTGCGCCGGACGCGAAGGGAAGCGGGCGCGCAGCGTGCCCTGGCGCCGAGCCGGCCGGGCCTAGGATCGGGGAATGGGCGTGGTCCTGGCGGTCGACGACGAATCCGGCATCCGCGAGATGCTGCGCATCGTGCTGGGGCGCGACGGCCATCGCGTCCTGACCGCGGCCTCGGCCGAGGAGGCGCTGCGGGTGGTCGCGGCCGAGCCGGTCGAGCTGGTGCTGACCGACCTGCGCATGGCCCCGGTCGGCGGGCTGGAGCTGCTGGCGCAGGTGCGCAAGGCCAGCCCGGACTGCTTCGTGGTGGTGATGACCGCCTTCGCGGAATGGGACACCGCGGTGCGCGCGATGCGCGCCGGGGCCTTCACCTTCGTCCGCAAGCCCTTCGAGAACAACCAGCTGCGCGCCACCGTGCAGCGCGCCCTGGGGGCCAGGGATCGCCACCTGGCGGCCAAGGGCAGCGGCCCCAGCGAACCGGCGGTGCATCTGGTGGGCTCGTCGCCGGCCATCCTGGAGATCCACCATCTCGTCGACCAGGTCGCGGCCACCGACTCGACCGTGCTGGTCACCGGCGAGAGCGGCACCGGCAAGGAGCTGGTCGCGCGCGCGCTGCACTACGCCAGCCTGCGCGCCGACGGGCCAATGATGCGGGTGAATTCCGGCGCCCTGACCCCCTCGCTGCTGGAGTCCGAGCTGTTCGGACACGTCAAGGGGGCCTTCACCGGCGCCAGCGAGGACCGGCCCGGCCTCTTCGCCCTGGCCGACCACGGCACCCTCTTCCTCGACGAGGTCGGCGATCTCGCCCCCGAGACGCAGGTGAAACTGCTGCGCGTGCTGGAGAATGGCGAGTTCCTGCCGGTGGGCGGACGGGCGATGAGCACCTGCGACGTGCGCGTGGTCGCCGCCACCAACCGCGACCTCAAGGCGATGGTCGCCGCTGGCACCTTCCGCGAGGATCTCTACTACCGCCTGGCGGTGATCACCGTGCACATCCCGCCGCTGCGCGAGCGGCGCGAGGACATCCCGCTGCTGGCCGGCCACCTGCTGTCACGCCACGCGGTGAAGCTGCGCCGCGGCGTCGCCGGCTTCACCGCCGACGCCCTCGCCGCCCTCACCGCCCACGACTGGACCGGCAATGTCCGCGAGCTGGACAACCGCATCCAGCGCGGGGTGGCGCTGACGCAGCAGGGCGACATCGGCCGCGAGGCGCTCTTCGGCGACCTCGGCGGCGACCCGGTGCCCACCCCACCGGGCGGCAGCCGGGCGCTGAGCGACCAGGCGGTGCGCCAGATCAAGGCCGGCACGCCGATCGACATGGAACGCGAGGTGACGGCGATGGAGCGCCGGCTGGTCGAGGCCGCCCTGGAAGCCACCGGCGACAACCTCACCGAGGCGGCCAAACTGCTGGGCATCAGCTTCCGCCAGATCCGCTACAAGGTCCGGCAGCTCGGCCTGCGCTGAGGATTCCGACTGGATTTCCTCGCAGCAGACACTCCGCCACAGCAGATTCACACAGAGGACCAGAGCGACCAGAGTCAGGTGAGCGGCGGTATCGCTCCGGGTCGGTCTCTAGATGCCATGAAGCTGGCAGATCACGTAGCCGTGTTCTCTGGTCCCTCTGGTGCTCTGTGTGAATGCATGGCTCAGCGCTGGGGCAGATTCACACAGAGGACCAGAGCGACCAGAGTCAGGTGAGCGGCGGCATCGCTCCGGATCGGTCTCTAGATGCCAGGAAGCTGGCGGATCACGTAGCCGTGCTCTCTGGTCCCTCTGGTGCTCTGTGTGAATGCATGGCTCAGCGCTGGGGCAGATTCACACAGAGGACCAGAGCGACCAGAGTCAGGTGAGCGGCGGTATCGCTCCGGGTCGGTCTCTAGATGCTAGGAAGCTGGCGGATCACGTAGCCGTGCTCTCTGGTCCCTCTGGTGCTCTGTGTGAATGCATGGCTCAGCGCTGGAAGCGCTTGGCCAGCTCGGGCCAGGTGAGGTCCAGGGTGGTCGGACGTCCGTGCGGGCAGTGCTCCAGCCCCTCCAGCGAGAAGAGCATCGCCGCCAGCTCGCGCTGCTGCGACGGATCCAGGCGCTGCCCGGCCTTCACCGCCGCGTGGCAGGCCGCGCTGTGGCGGATGCGCTCGCTGAGTTGCGCCACCGCCTGTCCGCCGTCCGACGCCAGCTCGGCGAGGAAGCGCGCCCAGTTGCAGCGCGCCAGCACCGCGGGATGGCTGCGGATGGCGATCGACGACGGCCCGAAGCGCTCGGCATCGATGCCGTGGCGGGCCAGCTCGGGCAGCAGCGGGACGATGGCGGCCAGCTCGACCGCGCTCAGCTGCACCACGATGGGCACCGCCAGCTGCTGCACGCCGCTGTGGGCGAGATCGCCGACCGTGGCGTCCAGGGCCTGCCACAGCGCCTTCTCGTGCAGGGCGTGCTGATCGACCAGGCGGATGCCCTGCTCGGTCTCGATCAGCAGGTACATGTCGTTGACCTGGGTCACGCGGCGGACCGAAGCAGGCAGGTCCGGAGTCCGGGGTCCGGGGTCCGGGGTCCGCGGCGGCTGATACGTCGTAGCTGGGGCGGCGACACGCAGCGGTGCCGGCGACGGGACCAGCGACGGCGCTGACGCTGACGCCGGCGGCGTCACCGGCGTCTCGCGGGCGATGAAGCGCTCCTGCACCACCACCAGCGGAAGCGGCGCCGGCGCGGCCGGCTTCACCACCGTGCGGCCGACGATGGGCGATGCGGGCTGCGCCTGGCGCTCGGCCTGCACCTTGGCGCGGTCCTCGGCGGTCAGCAGCCGGAAACCGCCCTGGTGCTCGGCCAGCGCCGCCTGCAGTGCCTTGCTCAGGAGGGCGAAGACCTCGCCTTCGCGGCGGAAGCGGACCTCGTGCTTGGTCGGGTGGACGTTGACGTCCACCGCCGCCGGATCGACGTCGAGGTGGAGAAACACCGTCCCGTGCAGACGCGGTTCGAGGAAGCCCTTGAAGCCGTCGCGCACCGCCGCTAGCAGCAGGCGGTCGCGCACGAAGCGGCCGTTGAGGAAGACGTACTGCCGCTTGCTGGTCGGCTTGGCGTGGCGCGGGTGGGCGGCGAAGCCGGTGACCTCCAGCCCCGGCGTGCCCGACACCACCGCGCACAGGTCGCCGGCGATCTCGGGGCCGAAGAGGGCGCGGACGCGGCCGGCAAGCTCCTCCTGCGGCGGCAGGTCGAGATCGGTGCGGCCATCGACCTCCAGGCGGAAGGCGGCGTGCGGATGCGACAGGGCGAAGCGCGTCACCTGCTCGGCGATGTGCCCGGTCTCGCTGGCCTCGGACTTGAGGAACTTCAGCCGCGCCGGGACGTTCCAGAACAGGTTGCGCACGCTGATGCGCGTGCCCTGCGCCATCGCGCACGGGCCGGATCCGCGCTCCTCGGCGCCGGCCCAGGCGACGCGATGGCCGCCGTCGGATCCCGCCGTGCGGCTGGCGATCTCGAACTCGCTCACCGCCGCGATCGACGGCAGGGCCTCGCCGCGGAAGCCGAGGGTGGCGACGCGGAAGAGGTCCTCGGCGCTGGCGATCTTCGAGGTGGCATGCCGCGCCAGGGCCAGCCGCAGCTGATCGGGGCGCATGCCGTGGCCGTCATCGACCACTTCGACGAGGCGGCGGCCGCCGTCCTCGATGCGCACGGTCACCCGCGTCGCGCCCGCATCCAGGCTGTTCTCGACCAGCTCCTTCACCACCGCGGCGGGACGCTCGATCACCTCGCCGGCCGCGATCTGGTTGGCGACCAGGTCGGGCAGCTGGCGGATCTCCGGTGGCTGCTTCACAGCTGGCACAGGTCCGCCACCCGCGCCGCCTCGGGTCCGACCAGCGCCTCGGCGTAGTCGGCGCCGGCCTGCCAGCCCCAGGCGCGGCCACGCGCCTCGATCCAGCCGGCGAAGCCGGGCTGGCTGATCGAGGTCGCCGGGCCGCTGGAGCCGGCCAGCTGGCTGCCATAGCGGCCCACCGCACGCATCTTGCGCTCCCAGTCGGCGGCGGTCAGCGGCACCAGCAGGGTCGGCGCCAGCGGCAGCTCGGCCTCGGCGAACCACAGGCGCACGTTGTCGATCGCGGGAGCGTCGCCGGGCGCGGGCTGCTTGTGCAGGGCCGCCGACTTGACCGCGGCGCGCACCAGCGCGGCGAGGGCGATGTGGTCGGGATGGCGGGCATGCCCGGACAGGGCGACGACGGTGCGCGGGCGGTGGCGGCGGATCGCGCCGACGATGGCCGCGCGCTGCTGCACG
>JAFLCQ010000333.1 GCA_017302815.1 Planctomycetota bacterium | reverse complement strand
GGCGCGCCGGCGTACAGCGCGACGACGCACTGCGGATCGCCATCGCGGGCGAAGACGCGCGCCAGCCGGGCCGGGCCGTCGACGCCCTGGAGGTCGCCGGCATAGCGCGCGCCCGACAGCACGGCGACGCTGGCGGCATAGGCGGCCATGCTGCGCAGCGGGGTGCCGTCGCGACCCATCATGCCGAAGCACTTCGGTCCCTCCTCGTAGTGCACATAGACGAAGGGGAAGTAGCGCGCGACGCCGCAGACCCGGCTCTCGACGCCCTTGAAGGCGATCTCCACCGCGCTGTCGGCGTCCTGCGCCGCCGGCGCGCGGTCCGGCCCCTTGACCCACGGCCAGCCGCACTCGCTGTGCCACAGCGGCAGCGCCTCGCGGCCGGATGCCGCCAGCCAGACGCGGTAGCGCGCGACCATCGCCTCGACCGAATCGGCGCGGTCGTAGGAGTGGAAGCTGACCGCGTCGCAGTCCGCGAGCATGCCGTTGGCGGCGCAGGCGTCGAAGTAGGGGCCGGGCGGTATGCCGCCGAAGACGCCGGCCACCAGCGGCACGGCGCTGCCGGACTGGAGGTGGGCCCAGCTGGCGGCCTTGACCACGCCGACGTACTGCTCGGCGGGCAGACCGTGCAGATCGGGCTCGTTCTCGATCTCCACCCCGCCCCACCCCGCGCCCCAGTGCGCAGTCTGGGCGAGGTTCGATTCGGCCAGGCGCGGGTAGTCGGAGGGGAACCACACGTCCTTGACCACCTCGTGATGCCGCCCGCCGCCATGCAGCATTTCGAGGATGGGCACGCCCTGCGCCGCATACAGCGCGCGCAGGCTGTCGTAGCGGCGCTGCGGATGCTCCCAGGTGTAGACGCCTGGCGACGGGTTGATCGAGCCCAGCCCCAAGCGTTCGCGCGACATGGCGATGCCGCAGCGGGCGAGGATGCGCACCAGGCCATCGCGTCGGGCCGGGTCGGTCTCCAGCCAGGACAGGGCGGAATCCATGCAGAAGAAGGGATCGCGTCCGCCCGGCTGCGCTTCCAGCGCCACCACCCCGAACGCCTGCCGCGCGGCAGGGAACTCGATCTCGTACCACCCGCGCGCGAAGGTGCGTGCGATGGTCACGGCACCGGCCGCATCCACCTGTGCCGAGCCAGCGTCGACCTGCCGGCCGGCATAGTCGCGGATGACGAAGGGCGCGCCGCCGTCCGCCACCCGCGCCGCGGTGCTCCATCGCAGGGTCGCCGGCCGGCCGGGCTCGACGAAGCACATCGCCAGGTCGGCGGGGATCAGGCCGGTGATCGCCGCTTCCGCCTGGACCGGCCCTGCCGCCATCACCTGCGTCGGCGCCGGCGCGGCAGCGCTCATTCCCACGTCGTCGCGCCGGGTCGGCGCAGCGGGCCCACCGCAGGCGGCCAGGAGGAGGATGGCGAGGAGGGTTGGGGCACGCATGGTGGCTCCTGTTCCGGATCGGCGGACGCGACGGACGATCAGGGCGCCTGCGCCGGAACGCAGGCGATGTCGTCGATCCACACCTCGGCGGTGCCGGACTTCTCGCGGCAGGATAGGCCGAATCCCGACACCCTCCAGGTGCCGCCCATCGCCCCGGTGGTGGGGGTGCCCCACGATCCCTGCTGCGCCCCGTCGCGCACCTCGTAGACCAGATCCGTCCATGTGGCGGCCGGCTTCGCCCTGGTCGCGAACTGGAAGGTCTCGCCCTTGGCGTCGCGTACGCGCAGGGCCAGCGACCACAGTTCGGCGGTGCCGGTGGCGCGGGCGCGCACGGTCACCGTCGCCGCCCCCTGCTGCGCCACTCCCGTGAGCAGGTACACCTCATGCAGCTTGCCGTGCTGCTCGGCCAGACGCAGCACCAGGGCCAGGTTGGCGCCACCCGGAGCAGCCTCGACCGCCGCGGAGGTGCCGCGGGCGCTGGCCTGCACCAGTTCCAGGCCGGGAGCGGTGGAGAAGTCCTCGACCACCGCGGCGGTGGCCAGGACCGGCAGGGCGAGGAGTAGGACTGGGGTCATGATGGCTCCTTGTAGACAATTTTGGTATACATCATAACGCCGCTCCTGCAAGCCTGTGACCGATTCGCGGCTGAAGACGCGCCGGATTTGACCGTCGCCGATCACGCATACACAAACGGTCCATGCCGACGATCGCCAGCGTCCAGGCCTCGCTCACCCGGCTGATCGCCAGCGGCGCCTATGCCGGCGACCGGCTGCCGGCGGAACGCGAGCTGTGCCAGGTGCTGGGTGCCAGCCGCACCACGGTACGGCGGGTCATCGACCGGCTGGCCGAGGCGGGGGTGGTCAGCCGCGGCGAGACCGGACGGGTGCTGATCCTGCGCGGACCGCAGGGCGGCAGCCTGCGCCGCATCGCCTTCCTCGCCCCGGCCTTCGAATCCGCCGGCACCGTGCGCTGGGAGGGCGCCCTGCGCCGGGTCGCCGCCCGCCGCCATCCCGGCCTGCATATCGCCTCGCTGCGCTTCACCGGCTGGGAGGATCCCGTCCTGGCCGAGGTGAAGCGCGGCTGCGACGGCGTCTTCCTGCTGCCGGGCGCGCAGCCACCGCCGGCGCGGCTGCTGGAACTGCTCGCCGGACCCGGCGCCGCCGTCGCCAGCCTGGAAGGCGACCTCAGCGCCGCCGGCCTGCCATCGCTGCGCCTCTATCCCGCCAGCAGCGTCGAGACCGTCCTCGACGGGGTCTACGCCCACGGGCACCGCCGCATCGGCTGGCTGAACACGCAGCCGGAATGCCCGGTGACCGCGGCCAACCAGGAGACCTGCCGCCGCTGGATGCGCGAGCGCGGCGTCGACGGGCCGATCGTCTCCGACCCGGTCATCCCCTTCGAGGATCCCACGCCCCGCGCGCGCGAGGCCATGCGCCGCTGCCTGCGCGCGCATCCCGACGTCACCGCCTGGGTGTGCTCGGTGATGCAGACCGCGCGCGGCGCGATCCGCGCCATCCACGATCAGGGCCTGGTCGCCGGCCGTGACGTGTCCGTGGCGACCATCGACGGCGAGTTCCAGGAGGATCTCAACGTCCCGTCGCTGGCCTGCGCCGCCAACGTCGATCCCGAGCCCCACCTCGCCCTGTGCCTGGCGTGGATGCTGGACGGCGCGACGCGGGCGTGGTCCGGCCCGCTGCTGGTGCAGCCGGCCTCGTGCGCCTTCCACGCCGGCGAATCGCTGGCGCGGCGCGGACCCGGCTGACCATCAGCCGGCGCCGAACACGGCGCGGACCTGTTCGAGATACGCGGTGCCGTGCCCGATGTCGGGCAGCAGATAGCTGCCCTCGGTCCACTCGTTCCAGGCGTTGAGCGTCACCAGCGGATGCGCCTGGCCAGCGACGAAGTCGCGGGCGCACCGCAACGCCGCAGCGAAGGCCCGCGGGCTGTTGCCATCCAGGATGCTCGTGAACGGATAGCCGCAGGGGCCGTAGCCATCGCTCTGCACCGTCCGCGGGCTGGGATCCCAGCCCATCGAGACGTTGGGCTGGTAGGGCACCGGCAGGCTGGCGCGGTAGCGCTCCCAGGCGGCGTAGTTGTCCTCGGCCGCCGCGGCGTAGCTGCCGCGCGGAAAGGCCTGCCGCGACCAGTCGATGCAGTGCGCCCAGGCATAGGTGCCGGCGCTGGCGACGCCCAGCCGCCGCAGCGCGTCGAGCTGCGCGCGCGAACCCATAGCCCGCTCGCTGGGCAGGACGCAGACGCTCCACACCGAGACGTTGAGGTGCAGGCCGGGGAAGCCGGCGGCGCGGACGCGGGCGCGGAAGTCGTCGATCGCAGCCACGGCGCCCTCGATGCCGCCCATGCCGGCGATGAAGGTGCCCAGCTCGTAGATGGTGAAGTAGGGGCAGCCGTCGATCAGCAGGTGGTTGGGCTGGCCGAAGTAGCGGGCGATGGCGTGGTCGGTGAAGCGGCGGAAGGCCTCGGGCGACAGCGCCCCGCGCGCCAGGGTCTGCGGCCGGTTGACGTGCTTGGCGGGATGGATGTCGAGCCAGTCGTGGTTGGCCCACATCAGCGCGAACTTCAGCCGCCGCCGGTTGGGCGCCTGCAGGAAGCCGTGCTCCAGCTGCGCCTCCAGGAAGGGGCCGTCCTCGTACCAGTAGTAGTCATAGAAGAAGGCGGTGATGCCGTGGTCGGCGGCGAGGTCGATCTCGCGCGCGGCCCACGCCGGGTCGGCCTCGTCGAAGCAGCCCCACGCCGGCTCGATCGGCTGGCAGTGGCCGGGATAGCGCGGACGCGCGGCGCGCACCAGCTCCCACTCCGTCCAGCCGGGCCCGTGCCAGGCGTCGTTGCGCGCATCGCGGTGGAAGTTGGGGAAGTAGTAGGCGGCGACCTCGATGCTGCTCATGCCCGCATGCTCGGCGCGCCGGCCGCGTGGGATGGGACCAACGTGGTCATCGCTGGCACAGGAGTGGCCAAACCCAGGATGCGGGCATGCGTCCCGCCGCCCCGGCCTGGCCGCGCCACGACCTGCTGCCCGCCGCCGGGCTGGCGGTGG
>JAFLCQ010000332.1 GCA_017302815.1 Planctomycetota bacterium | reverse complement strand
CTGACGGACCGGACCGGGATCGGCGGCGGCAGCGGCCGCCGGCGGCGTGGCCGAGTCGGTCTGCACGGTGGCGGGCGATGGCTGGGCTGGCCGTTCCGGCGCCGGCTGCGCTCCGGCCGGCGCCAGCGGCGCAAGGGCGGAGAGGATCTCATCCCAGGTGGCGATGCGCGCGCTGCGCCGCTTCTCCAGCATCCGCCCGAGCAGGGCGACCAGCGGCTCGGCGATGCCGGCGCTGCGCAGCTGCTGCAGGTCGACGTTCTCGGTGACCTGCTTGTACATGATCACCGCCGAGCTCTTGCCGCTGTACAGGGTCTGGCCGAGCAGGGCATGGTAGACGGTGGCCCCGAGACCGTAGATGTCGGCGCGCTGGTCGACGTCGTGCTCGCCGCTGGCCTGCTCCGGGCTCATGTAATGGGGGGTTCCCAGCGCCAGACCGGATCCGGTGAGCCCGCCATGCGACAGGTCTGCCTCGCCGGCATCGGGCCCGAGTCGCGCGAGGCCGAAATCGCAGAGCTTGGCGCAGAAGGGCTCGTCCTGGCCCGGTCGGGGCTTGCCGAGGAGGATGTTGGCCGGCTTGACGTCGCGGTGCAGCACGCCGTGCTGCCAGGCGTAGCCCAGGGCCTGCGCCATCTGGCGCAGCAGGATGGCGGCGTGGCCGGGATCGAAACGCCCCTTGTCGATCAGCCACGTCTTCAGGCTGGGGCCGTCGACCAGATCCATGAGGATGTAGCGGGTGCCCAGGCTCTCGCCGCTGCCCAGCACGCCAACGATGTGCGGATGCTGCAGGCGCTGCATGGCCCTGGCTTCGCGCAGGAAGCGGCGCACATACTCCTCGGTCTTGGCCAGCTTGCCCGACAGCAGCTTCACCGCGGCGATGCGCCCGTCCGGATGCACGGCCTTGAACACGTCGCCCATGCCGCCGCTGCCGAGGCGGCCCTGGATGACGAAGCCGTCCACTTCCAGGGCGCGGATGGCCGACGAGCTGACCGACTTGCGCAGGTCGCGGGCCTGGCTCTCGGCGAGGAAGCCGAGGTCCTGCAGCAGGAAATAGAGCCCGTGGTCGACGCCGCGATCGGCGAGCGTCTTCTGCTCGACCTTGGCCCGGTCGAGCTGTTCCTGGGTTATGTAGCCGCGCGAGAGCGCGAGCTGGACGAGGCGGTCATCCTCCATCGGCGGAAGACTACAGGATGCGGCCGAAGCTGCCAATGGGCTAGGAGCCCAGTACATGCCCCCGGTGCCTGACATGGCAGATGGCGTCCCGCCGGGTTGCCCCTCCCGCCCCCTCCCCTAGTCTGCCGCCCGGAGCCGCCCATGACCGAAGCCCCCGCCGCCCCGACCAGCCCGGACGAGGCGAAGCCGCCCGCCGGGTGGAAGCCTGAACCGCGGCAGTGGACCTGGAAGGACCTCTTCACCGCCCCGATGCTGGCGTTCAAGCCGAAGTGCATGCTGGTGTCGGCCGCGACCCTGGTCGTGCTGGGACTGTGGGCCCGCCTCTTCGGCATGCTCGCCCCCGATCTCGGATCGTGGCACCTGCCAGTGGCCGCCGGTTTCCTCCTCGTCGGCCTCGTCCTCTTCGGCCTCGGCGCCACCCTGGTGTCGGTGTTCATGAAGGCGGACCTGCTCGATGACGAGTTCCTCTCCTTCGGCGAGGCCCTGGGCCAGTTCAAGAGCCGCATCGTCGCCGCCATGCTGGTGCCGGTCTTCCTCGCCGTGCTCGTCGCAGCCGTGCATGGCCTCCTGGTGTGGTTCCCGGTCTTCGTCGGTTCCATCCCCTACGCCGGCGGCCTGATCTACGGCCTGCTCTACCCGCTCGGCTTCTTCGCCGCCGTCTTCGCCATCCTCCTCGCCATCGCCGTGGTGCTGAGCATCTTCGTCTTCCCGGCCATCGTCGCGGTCCGCCGCCATGGCTGGTTCGACAACGTCGTCGACACCATCGAGGCGGTCGGTACCCGGCCGCACATCCTGGTCGCCAGCCTCGCCCTCACCGGCGTGCTGATGGGATTCGCCTTCATCCTGTGCACCAGCGCCGGCGGCTACCTGCGCACGGTCGCCGCCAACCAGCCCGCCTGGGGCGCCGAGTCCGGCCGCAGCGACCCATCGCGGGTCGAGGACCGCGCCCAGGAGATCTCGGTGCGCGGCCTCAGCTGGTTCGTCAATCCGGCTGCGGTCGGCTGCGCCGTCGTCGGCGTGAACCCGGACGCCCTCAACCAGCCGCTGATGGGCTTCGGCGATCCGGCCTCGCATCCCTTCTACGGCCCGCGCATCGAGAACGACCCCTTCTACCGCTGGGGTTCGGGCCTGGTCGCCGGCTTCTGGCAGACCCTGATCGGCGCCCTCATCCTCGGCTACTGCATGAACCTCTTCGTCGGCGGCGGCATGCTGACCTATCTGGTGGTGCGCGAGGACGACTACTGGGATGACGAGGATCTCGAAGACCTCGACAAGCTCGCCAAGGAGCTGGAGGAGGAGGCCAAGCGCGAGGAGGCCGGACAGGCCCCGGCGCCGGCCGCCCCCACGGCGACGCCACCCGCTCCGGCCGCCCCGCCAGCCGCATCCCCGGCTCCGGCGGGGGACGGCACCCTGCCGACCCAGATCATCCCGCCCAAGGGATGACGCGCTGCACCCCTGGCGGGCTCCGCCAGGGGTGCGGTCGTCATGGAGCCGGGCGGATGAGCAGCCCGGCCCGCTCCAGTCCGGCGCACCGGGCCAGGGCATCGGCGACCATCGTCCAGGCGGCATCGGCGCGCAACGTGACCGCAGGCAGGGCCGTGGCATCGACGCCTTCGGCCAGGGTCAGGGCAGGCAGGCCGCGATTGGCCAGCAGCAGGTTCATCGCCGCCAGGGCGGCAGGGAAATCCACATCCGCGAAGTCGACCGCGACCGGCGCAGGCATGGCGCGGACATGCAGGCGCGGCGGCCGCAGCATCAGCACCCCGGCATCGCGCTCGATCACAAACGGAGAGACGGCCGCAGTCGCCACCGTACCCAGGGCCTCGCCTCCCTGCCACGGCGCATCGCCGCGCATGCCTGGACCCAGGCGCATCGGCAGGCCGAGTTCGAGGCGGCAGAAGGCGATCCAGCCGTCGATGGTGCGATCATAGCCGAGATCGGCGAGATCCGCCGGTTCCAGCGACTGGCGCCACAGCCATAGCTCCCATTCCTGGCGCGGCAGCCGGCCGGCCGCCACCGCGGCGGCATACCATGCCTGGACAGTGGCGGACGGCCGTGCCGCCTCCTGGACGCCGTGGATGGCCAGCCGCACCTCGTCGCGCTCGCGGCGGCTGTCGCGCGCCAGGAGGCACAGGCGCTGCAACGACCACGCGCCCTCCGTCGGCAGGCTCTGCAGGGCTGGCTCGCCCTCGACCCAGCGGCGCAGCTCGCGCACGGTCCAATGGCCCGACCGACCGCACAAGGGATGCAGCAGCAGGTCGGTCAGATCATGCCCGGCCTGCGGATCGATGCTGCGCAGCGCCTGCCGCCAATCCGCCTCGCTATCGCAGTACGCCAGACCCGCCAGCGCAGCGACCTCGGCCCGGCCGGCAGCGGCGAGGATGTCGGCCCGCAGCGGATGCCCCATCCCGGCCGTCTCGACCTCCGCGGGCTGGCCAGCGGCGATCCGCACCGGCGGCGGTTGCAGGCGCAGGAGTGCGCCATCCGGCCCATGCAGCTCCAGCCCGGGCCAGACCGCCTCGCCATCGCCGAGGGTGCCCAGCGGCACCGCCACCAGCGCCCCGCCCGGCAGCTCCTGATCGATGAGGTCGCCACTGCGTCCGCTATCGAGGACGTGCTCGATGCGCACGCCGCTGGGACGCATCACCGGCCGGGCCTCCGTCAGGGCGCGATCGAGAAGGGCGATCGCCTCGTCCCGGGCGGCCTCGCCGCGCGAGCAGGCCGAGCGGAAGCTGTCACGCAGGGTCTCGGGCATGGGCCAGGAGGCGGCACGCCCCTCGACCAGGAAGATGCCGGCGTCCGGCGGCGAAGCCGGCTGCAGCAGCGCGGGCAGCGCCGCACGCAGGATCCAGGCCCCCTCCAGCCCGCGCAGATCGAGGATCAGGGCGGTGGCCGCGCCTGGCCACAGGGCCTCGCTGTCCGGCAGGACGCGGTAGCCATCATCGCCGGCCTGGGCGATGCGGATGCGCGATGCGGCTCCGGCCTGGGCGGATTCGGCGACCTGCCAGCGCAGATCGACCGCCAGCATCGATCCGGGCACGCCGCTCAGGCGCAACGGCGAGACCAGTCGTCCGGCCCAGCGCAGCCCGGCGCGCGCATCGACGCTCTCCTCGGCGACGCCACCGGAGATGCGCAGCGGCGCAGCAGCGCCATCACCGGCCTCGGGCAGCAGCTCGACCGCCAGGACGGCGGCCAGGTCGTCATCCCATGGCGCCGCCGCCAGCGCGGCCTCCAACCTGCGACGCATCGCCGCATCGCCGGCCAGCCGCGCCGCGTCGAGGGCCAGCGCCAGGCTGCGCGCCG
>JAFLCQ010000331.1 GCA_017302815.1 Planctomycetota bacterium | reverse complement strand
CGCGTCTACCGCGGCCTCTCGGACCCGCTCGCGCTCGGCGCCACGGTGCGGGTCCCGGGGATGACCGCGACGGTGCGCGCGCTCACCGACGACGGCCGCCCGCGCACCGTGCGCTTCACCTTCGACCAGCCGGCGCCCGACGCCCAGCCGACCAGCGCCGATCCGCTGCAGATCCTGCCACCGGCCTTCATCGCCGCGGTGCGCGACGCGGCCGGCGATCGCGCCGACGCCGCCCTGGCCGGCTGCGCGGTGGCCAAGCAGCCCTCATTCCGCGCCAACACCCTGAAGTGCCGCGCCGGCGATCTGGTGAAGGAGTTGCGCGAGGCCGGCGTCCCCTTCGACAAGCACGCCCTCTCCGACTGGTCCTTCACCACCACGGTCGAGGGCGAGCGCCTGCTGAAGGAGCGCGTGGCCTACAAGGAGGGCCGCCTCTACAGCCAGGGCCTGGCCAGCCACCTGCCGGCCCTGGTGGGACCGGTGCGTGCCGGCGATCGTGTGCTGGACGCCTGCGCCGCTCCAGGCGGCAAGGCGACCCTGCTGGCGATGCGCCTCGGCGAGGGCGGCGCCGGCCTCACCGCCTGCGACCGCGCGCCTGGGCGCTACGGCATCCTCTGCCACACCATGAAGCTGATGGGAGCTACCAAGGCGCGTGCGCTGCTGTGCGACGCCCGCACCCCGCCGCCGGCGGTCGCCCGCGGCAACTGGGACCACATCCTGGTCGATGCCCCGTGCACCGGCACTGGTACGGTGCGCCTGGATGTGCGCCGCACCTGGGAGCACCTCGGCATCGACTACGAGCAGTACGTGCTGTCGCGCGCGCGCATCCAGGTGGCGCTGGTCGAGCGCGCCGCCTCGCTGCTGGGCGCCGGCGGCACCCTGGTCTACAGCACCTGCTCGATGGACCCGCGCGAGGACGAGGCGGTGGTGAAGCACCTGCTGAACCTGCGCGCGCCGCTGGAACCGGTCGACCTGTCGCCATGGGCGAAGCGCTTCGGCGCCGCCGCCGCGCCCGGCGTGGCGTCCTTCCGCGGCACCGACTACGGCGACTTCACCAAGGCCTGCCTGCGCCTGTGGCCGAGCGCGGCGCACGAGGGCTTCTTCGTCGCCATGGTGCGGCGCAAGCGCTGAGTCCGGCATGCACACAGAGCACCAGAGGAACCAGAGCGCCCGCAACCAGGGCTGTGCATCGGCTCCCTCTGGTCGCTCTGGTGCCCGATGAAGTCGTTCCAGCACTCTGGCTACTTCGTCGCCATGCTGCGGCGCAGGCGCTGGGTCCGGCATGCACACAGAGCACCAGAGGAACCAGAGCACCCGCAACTAGAGCTGTGCATCGGCTCCCTCTGGTCGCTCTGGTGCTCTGTGTAAGCGGGGCTGATCAGGTTGCCGCTGGCAACACTCCGAGGGTGTCCTCCAGGTGCGGCGCGTGGACCAGGCCCTGCTCCAGCAGATCATTCCAGCGCACCAGCGACCATTGCCCGTTGGCGAACTCCAGCGCCGACAGCGAATCCACCCAGTCGCCGCTGTTGAGATAGGCGACCTCGCGCCCCTCGATGCTGCGGGCGCACATGCCGGGGACGTGGATGTGCCCGGTCACCACCGCGTCGTAGCCGCGCGCGGCGGCGGCGCGCAGGCAGCAGTCCTGGTAGCGGGCGATGTGGCTGCGGGCGGCCGGCAGGTTGCGCTTGAAGGCGTCGGCGAGCGAGACGCGGTCCATGCCGCACATGCGGCGCAGTGCGTTCACGCCGATGCCCAGGGTGACCAGGCTGTCGTAGCTGCGCGCACCCACCCAGCTCAGGAAGGGCCCGGTGCCCAGCGCGAGATCGAAGGCGTCGCCGTGCAGGAACCAGTGCCGGCGGCCGCCGAGATCCAGCTCCAGCCGGTCGACCAGGTTCACCGCGCCCAGGCACAGGCTGGTGTAGCGGCGCAGGGCGCCGTCGTGGTTGCCGGTGACGTAGTGCACCGGCACCCCGTCGACGGCCATCTTGAGGATGCGGCGGATGACCTTGGTGTGGGCCTCGGGCCAGTAGCCCTTGCGGAAGTCCCACAGGTCGACGATATCGCCGTTGAGGACCAGGGTGCCGGGCTCGACGGTCTTGAGGTAGGCGTTCAGCTCGGCGGCGCGGCTGGCGCGGGTGCCGAGGTGGACATCGCTGATGACGACGACGTCGACGCGACGCTTGCTCATGCGGACTCCTTGCGGCGCATCGGGAAAAGCGGGAGGGATCGGCCGCCGTGCGGCCTCACCTCGTCCCTGCCGCCCTTCCCGATGCGTCGCGCTGCCTCAGAGGGTGAATCCGGCGGCGGCGCTCAGCGCCAGGCCGGCCCAGGCCATCCCCGCGCCGAGGCAGGCGCCGGCGAGGACGTCGCTGGGGTAGTGCAGGCCCAGGACCAGCCGCGAGGCGGCGACCAGGACCGTGAACGGCCACACGATCCAGCCCAGGGCCGGGGCGTGCGCCGTGACGATGCAGCTGAAGATGACCGCGTGCAGGGTGTGGCCGGAGGGGAACGAGAAGCGGTCGAGCGGCGCGACGGTCAGGGTCAGCTGGCGGTGCACCTCGCAGGGGCGCGGACGGCGGATGCCCTGCTTCAGCAGCTTGTAGAAGCCGCTGCCGGCCAGGCCGCACACCGCCATCAGCGTCACCGCCGTGCCGGCGGCGTGGCCCTCGACCAGCAGCAGCGCGACGCCCAGGGCGTACCAGAACCAGCCGTCGCCCAGCCTGCTGGCGGTGGCGAAGAGCAGGCCCCAGCCGCGGCGGCTGTTGACGCGGTTGCTGCCGGCGGTGGCGGCGAGGTCGAGGCGGGCGAGTTCGGCGATCAGGTACACAGGGCCTCCAGGGCGGAGCCGCGGCTGATGCGCACCGAGCGCCACAGCAGCTCCTCGAAGCGGTCGACCACCCGGCTCCAGGCGTTGGCCTGCATGGTCGCCAGGCCCTCGGCGGCGAGGGCGGCGCGCAGGGCCGGATCGCCGGCGAGGCGGAGCGCGGTGGGGGTGAAGCGGTCAGGCTGGTCGAAGGGGACGGTGAGCATGTTGGCGCCGTCGCGGCCATGCATGCGCGCGGCGGCATAGTCGAAGCCGACCGCGGGCAGACCGCTGGCCATCGCCTCGCACAGGACGTTGCCGAAGGTCTCGCTGCGCGACGGGAAGAGGAAGAGGTCGGCGCTGGCGTAGGTGCGGGCAAGGTCGGCCACCGGCAGGGCGCCGGTGAACTGCACCTCGGGGAAGGCGCGCTGCAGGGCCGGCCGCGAGGGGCCTTCGCCGGCCACCAGCATGCGGGCGCGCGGCAGCACGGCGCGGATGGCGCGGAAGGCCTCCAGCGCCATCGCGATGTCCTTCTCCGGCGCGACGCGGCCGACATGCAGGCATACCAGATCGTCGGGGCTGGCGCCCCACGAGGAGCGCAGGCCCTGGTCGCGGTGCGCCGGATTGAACAGCTCCAGGTCGACCCCGCGCGACCACAGGGCGCAGTTGCGATAGCCGGAGCGCTCCAGGCGTCCGACCAGATCGGTGCTGGGCACCATGGTCACGCTGGTGCGGTTGTGGAAGCGACGCAGCCAGCCCTCGACCACGCCACCGAGCATGCCGATGCGGTAGTGCTTGGTGTAGTCGTCGAAGTTGGTGTGGTAGCTGCTGGTCACCGGGATGCCGAGCTTCTCGGCGGCGTTCAGCGCCGAGCAGCCCAGCGGACCCTCGGTGACCACATGCACGACGTCCGGGCGCTGCGCGCGCCAGCGCGCCAGCAGCACGCCGGTGCTGGGTATGCCCAGACGCAGGGCGCTGTAGCCAGGGATGGGCAGGCCAGGACGCACCAGCTCGCGCACCTGCGGATCGGCCTGGGCGGGTTCGCCAAGTTCGCCGACCTGGCGCGGGCGCACCACCTGGATGCGATGGCCGCGGGCGGCGAGTCCGCCGACCAGGCGCGACATGGTCATCGCCACGCCGTTGATCTCCGGCGGATAGGTCTCGGTCACCAGGGCGATGGCCAGGGTGGGATGCGTGTCGGCAGCGGATGGCATGGCGGCGATCATGCGGTTCTGCCCTGATGCTGCGCCACGGTGTGTGTCCACGATGAGCCGACCATGAAGTTCCCGTGAAGCAGCCGCCCTGTTCATGGATCCCACACGCGGGATACCGGGGCACTTCATGTGTGCGGCCACGATTCCCCCGCATGCCCACCACCGCTCCGCACCTCGACCGCCATACCGGCGCCCGCGCGCTGCGCTTCATCTGCCTGCCCGGCCTGGTCCCCGACGGTCCCGAGACCTTCGCGCGGCAGCTGCCGCTGCTGCGCGCCCTGGGCTCGGTGGTGATCGTGACCTATCCCTACGAGGCCTTCGATCTCGATGCTGTGATCGCGGCGGTCGAGGACGAGATCGCCGCGGCGACGACCGTCGATGCGGCGCCGATCCTGGTCGGCCTGAGCGTCGGCGGCGGCATCGCCATCGAGCTGCTGCGCCGCGCCGCCGAGTCCGGCCGGCGCCTGCCGCTGGCGGGCGTCGTCC
>JAFLCQ010000330.1 GCA_017302815.1 Planctomycetota bacterium | reverse complement strand
CAGTGCGCGTGCGGCGCTGGCCCGCGGCGACCTGCCCGAGGCGCGCCGGGTCGTGAACGTCAACCGCGGCATGAAGAGTGACGATCCGGCCTGGAGCGCGGTGGCCAAGGATCTGGATGCAGCCGAAGGACGGCAGTCGCTGCGCGAGGCGCAGGAGGCCTTCCAGCGCGGCAACATCGACTACGCCGGCACCGCCGCGGTGAAGGCCAAGGCGCTGATCCCCGACGATCCCGAGCTGGCGAAGCTGCTGGCGGCGATCGAGAAGCGCGAGGGCGATCAGAAGAACCGCGAGCGGGTGCTGCAGGAGGCGGACAACCTCATCACCGAGAACCAGCCGGCGAAGGCCGAGGAGCTGCTGCAGAAGCTCGCGGCGCAGTTCGCCGATGATGCTGCCGTGGCCAACGCCCTGCGCCGCGCCAAGGCGGCGCGCGAGAAGGCCGAGGCCCTGGACAAGGCGGTGCGCGAGCAGCTTGAGCAGGGTGCGTCCGCACTTGCGCGCGCCGATCTCGATGCGGCCCAGCTTGCCTACACCGCGGCGCGCCAGCTCGATCCGAAGAACGAGGCCGCGACCCAGGGCCTGAACCTGGTCCGCGAGCGCAAGGAGGCGGTCGAGGCCGCGCGCAAGCGCATCGACGCGGCGTTGGCCGCCAAGGATCTGGCCAAGGCGGAGATCGAGCTGGCCGCGCTGGAGAAGCTCGCTCCGGGCTCGTCGCAGGCCGTCCTCGCCGGCAGCCAGGTCGCCGCCGCCAAGGTGGCGCAGGCCGAGGCGCGGGCCAAGGCCGAGGCCCTCGAACGCCAGCGCCAGGACCGGGCGCGCGAGCTCGCCGCCGTCCTGGACGACCTGGCCAAGCCGATCGAACCCGCCGCCGCCGCGGTCGAGGCATTCGCTGCCGAGGCCGGCGCCGATCGCGCCGAGCTGCCGGATCTCCGCCGCCGCGTCGACGACCGCCGCAGCCGCGATGCGGTGGTCGCGCTGATCGCCGGCATCGAGACGGCGTTCGCCGCGCGCACGGCGGAGCCGATCCGCGCAGCCTACGTGCGGCCGGACGACGCCGTCAATCTGCTCGACTTCATGGCCATGCCCGGCGCGCGCATCAAGGCCAGGCTGTCCTCCTTCACCCGCAACGGCGAGACCGCCGCCGCGGCCGTCGAGCTCGCGCATGCCATGGACGAGGCGCCCGAGGAGAAGCTGGCCATCCGCTGGGAGCTGCGCCGCGAGGCCGGCGCCTGGCGCATCGCCGGCGCCCGCATCGAGACCACCGAAGGATCACGCTGATGCCTGCACGCACCGTCGCCACAGCCCTGCTCCTCGCCGCCGTCGCGGCCGCCGCCGACCAGCCGCTCGGGCTGGTCGAGCAGGTCGAGAAGGATGCCGTCCTGGTGCGCTTCGATGCCGCGGCGCGCGTCCCCTTCGGCCAGATGGTCGCCCTCTTTGGGCCCGGCTCGGTGGTGAAGCATCCGCTGACCGGCAAGGTGGTGACCGAGAACCGCCGCCTCCTGGCCAAGGGGCAGGCGGTCGCGGTGCAGGACGGCCTGCTCAGGCTGCGCATTCTCTGGCGTGACGGATCCGCCGCTCCGGCGGCAGGATGGGATGCCGTGCCGCTGCCTGGCGAGGCCGCGCCCAACGCTCCGCCGGCGCTGACCGGCACCCCGAGCGTCGTGGCCGCCCCCGGCGCCGCCCAGCCGATCCGCCTGCCGGTCGTCGATCCCGATGGCGATGCGCTGACCATCGCCTGGCAGCTGATCGGCCCCGCGGGCAGATCCGGACGCCTCGACGCGGCCTCGACGATCCTGCCCGAGACGGTGTGGAACGCCCCCGGCGCCACCCCGGAGGCCGCAGTGACGCTGCAGGCCACGGTGCGCGATCCGCTCGGGCAGGAACTGGTCGTGAAGGTGCCGTTGGAGGTGAAGGGCGCCGACGATCCGAAACGTCCACGCAAGGTGTTCGCCGCCCTCGGCGCCGGTCAGGAGCCGGCGTGGCAGCAGCTCGAACGCGGCGACGACGGCTCGTGGATCGGCGTCGACGACGCTGGGCGCATCCTGCGCGTCGGCCCGGGCTGGCAGAACGCCGTGGCGCTGCCGCTGGGCGAGGCTGCGCGCCGGCCGCTGGCCGTTGCCCTGCGCGCCAACGAGATCCACGTTCTCGATCGCGACAAGGCCGCGGTGCTGGTGCTGAACGAGGCCGGACAGGTCCGCCGCACCCTCGGCGGGCTGTCCGAGCCGCGCGATTTCGCCGTCGGCGCCGATGGCACGGTGTGCATCGCCGACCAGCGTGCCGGCGGCGTCATGGTCTTCGACGCTGGCGGCCGCTTCCGCGCCCGGGTCGGCCGGGTGGGCGACGATGGCTTCACCGAGGTGAGCCGGGTGTGCATCGGCGCCGGTGGCGAGATCGTCGCCCTCGACGCCGCCGCCCGCCGCCTGCACCGCTATGATCGCGATCTGCGCCGTCTCGACACCTGGACGGTGACCGGCGACCCCAAGGTCAAGCCGGTCGATCTCGCGGCGCACCCGCGCGGGATCCTGGTCCTGCTCGACGACGGCGCTGTGCAGGTGTACGGGACGAAGGGCACGGTCGCCGAGACCTGGAAGCCCGCCGCCGCCGCCGGCCTCGCCGAGGCGATGGGCGCAGCGGTCACCATCGCCGCGGACGCCGCCGGCGAGGTGCTGGTGTGCCATGCCTCGGGTATCACCGCTCGCCAGGCGGCTGATGGCCGCGTGGTCGGCGTGCGCGGCCCGGCGCTGCTGCGCAACGCCAGCCGAGTGGCCGCCGACGGCTCCGGCCGCATCTTCGCCCTCGATGTGGACTATGGCCTGGTCTCGGTGATCGACGCCGAGGGCTGGCGTTCGGCGCAGATCGGCGGCCGGGCCCGCTCCGGTGGTCCCTTCTCCGAGGCGGGCGCCATCGCCGCCGTACCCGATGGCTCCGCCATAGCGGTGATCGACGTCGACAAGGACACCGTCGTCCGCTTCGACGGCCGCGACCTGCGCAAGCCGCCGCTCATCTTCGGCGGCACCGGCAGCAACAACGGCCAGTTCAAGTCGCCGGTCGCCATCGCCGCCGACGAGGCCGGTCGCATCTACGTCCTCGACGAGGACCTCTACCGCATCTCGGTCTTCGATGCCGGCGGCCAGTTCCTCTTCGCCTTCGGCGAGCGCGGATCCCAGCCCAGCCAGCTCGATGAGCCGTCGCTGGTCGCCGTTTCTCCCTCCGGCGATGCCGCCTACGTCTTCGACGAGGACCGCTACGAGGTGAAGAAGTACGTCCTCGACCAGCAGGGCAGGTCGGGCAAGCATGCCGTCACCGCCGGCGGCAAGGGATCGGATCCCGGGCAGTTCCGCGATGCGGTGGCGATGCAGGTCGACCGCATGGGGCTGCTGCACGTGCTGGACGGCAGCCGCGGCGACTGGCAGATGCTCGACTTCCGTGGCCAGAGCCTGCTGCCGCTGGCATCGCGCAAGGCCGAGGAGTCCTTGCGCGGCGCCACCACCCTGGCGGTGTCGCCGGATGGCACCGCTTGGCTCGCTGGCGGCGGCGCCATCGTCGGACTGCGCTGAGCGGTCTCAGTGCCGGTGGCTCACGCCGCGGGCGTGCTGCCAGGCGTGCAGGATGTGGCCGATGATCGCGTCCACGCCCTCGCCGTGCTTCACCTGCGCGAACACGGTCGGGCCGGCGCCGCGCATCTTCTTGGCATCGCGGTCCATGACCGTCAGGTCGGCGCCGACCGCCGGGGCGAGGTCGGTCTTGTTGATCACCAGCAGGTCGCTCTGGGTGATGCCGGGCCCGCCCTTGCGGGGCACCTTGTCGCCGCCGGCCACGTCGATGACGTAGATGATGAAGTCGGCCAGCTCGCGGCTGTAGTTGGCGGCCAGGTTGTCGCCGCCGCTCTCGATGAGCAGGATGTCGGGATGGTGCTGCGCGTGCAGCTCCTCCAGCGCGACCAGGTTGGCGGTGATGTCCTCGCGGATGGCGGCATGCGGGCAGCCGCCGGTCTCGACCGCGCGGATGCGGTCGTGCGGCAGCGCGTCGTGGCGCATGAGGAACTCGCCGTCCTCCTTGGTGAAGATGTCGTTGGTCACCGCCGCCACCGACATGCGATCGCGCAGGCGGCGGCACAGCTGCAGCATCAGCGCGGTCTTGCCGGAACCGACCGGACCGCCGACTCCGACGGTGAAGGCGCGGTGGGCGTAGTCGCGCGCCAGGGGCGCATCGCGGTCCTGGTAGTGGCCGGGATGGTCGAGGTGCTCGTGGGTGTGGCCGTGATCGTGGGGATGGTCGTGGTCGTGGCTCATGGTGTGTGCGCTTGGTGTGGTGTTCGACCCCGGACCCCGGACCCCGGACCCCGGACGGTGGCGATGGTCAACTGGTGAACAGTCGTGAATAGAGGCGGTCCTGGCAGCCCTGGACGACGTCGAGGACCGGATCGATGGCGGCGGCGTCGTCCAGCGGCAGGGCCAGTCCGCGCGCCACCGCCGCCTCAGCGCGTCCGGCCAGGCCGCGCTGCATGGCCT
>JAFLCQ010000033.1 GCA_017302815.1 Planctomycetota bacterium | reverse complement strand
GCGCCGAGGTGTCGCGCCGCGTCGCCGAGCTGACCGCCGGCCGCCAGACCCCGACCAGCCGCCTGGACAACCTCATGCGCGATCCGCTGCTCTACCGTCCGCGGTGAACGGCCGCCGTGCGACTGATGCGGGCAGCGCATAGGCACGCTGGCTACTACTGCATTAGTTGCAAACCTGAGCAAACTTGGGGATTCCTGGCCTTGTGCCCTGCAGGATGGCCGGCTAACTGCCCGCGCACCCAAGGGCTTTCCATGCGTTTTGCGGGCTTCTGGCTCCTGTTGTCCTCCATCGCCGGCCTGCCGGCGGTGGAGCCGCTCATCACCGCCGTCGCTCCGGATACCGGGACGTCGGCCAGCGATGGGGTCACCAGCGCGACCACCCTGACGGTCAGCGGCACCGGCGATGATGGGGCCGTCCTCGAACTGCTTGCTGGGGCCAGCGATCCGCCGACCGCTGTGGTGGCGAGCGGCACGGTGGCCGGCGGGGTGTGGAGCGTCGCCTGGAGCAGCGGCGTCGCCGTGCCGAGCCTGCGCTACCTGCGTCCGCGCACCATCCTGCTGGGCGTGACCACCGGGGCCTCTAGCAGCGTGGCGGTGACCATCGATCCGCTGGCCAACGCGCCAGCCATCGCCAGCGTCTCGGCCCCCGCCGGAGCCCAGCCCGGCTGGACCAACCAGGTGCGCCCCACCGTCGCCGGCACGGCGGATCATGGCAGCACGGTGGATGTCTTTGTCGACGGCACACCGGTGGCCTCCACCACGGCTGACGCTGCGGGGGCCTGGAGCGTCGCCATCGGCCGCGATCTCACTACCGGCACGCACAGCATCACCGCGACCCAGACCGACATCGCCGGCAACGGTGAGAGCGCGCCGACGGCGGCGACCGTCGTCCACGTCGACTACGTCACGTCCGAACTGGTCGTCTATAGCTCGACCACCGGACTGACCAGCAACCCGGCCCCGGCCTATGCCGGCAAGGCTGAGGTCGGGGCGACGGTCGAGCTGCACAGCGGATCGGCGTCCGGGCCGCTGATCGGCAGCGTCACCGCCGACGGCTCCGGCTTGTGGAGCCTGTCTCCCGCCGGCGCCCAGCCGGATGGCGCCTACGTCTATCACATCGTCGCCCGCGACGCCGCCGGCAATACGGCCAGCGCCGGGCCCTTCGCGGTGACCATCGACACGGTCGTGGTCGGCAGCCTGGCCATCACGGGATTCCAGACCGCCGTCGGGACCACCCCCGATGGCGGGACGACGGCGCTGCGCAGCGTCACCGTGCGCGGAACCCTGGCCGGCGCCGAGACGGGGGCGACGGTGGCGGTCTCGGTCAACGGCCGCTCGATCGGCAGCGCCACGGTGGCATCCGGCTCGTGGTCCATCGCCATCCCGACCACGCTCAATGATGCGCTCTATCTGGTCGATGCGGTCGCGCGCGATCCCGCCGGCAACGCCACGGCGTCCACCGGCGCGGCCTTCATCGTCAATGGGCCGGCCGGGGCGGAGGAGTACAAGCCGCAGCTCGACGCCGAGCTGGGCGGCGGCCTCAGCCTGGTGACCACCGACACCACCCCGACCATCACCGGCCTCGCCCGGCCCGGCGCCACCGTCACGGTGAACCTGACCCCGGGGCCGGCTTCACCCGGCACCGTCACCGCCACCGGCACCGGGACCTTCTCCTTCACGCCCTCCTCCCCCCTCGCTGACGGCACCTACGCCGTCGTGTTCTCCAACGCCGATGGCAGCTCGCCGTCCTACAGCGTCACCATCGACACCCAGGCCCCGGGAGCGGCCGGCGACATCGCGGTGAGCGACGACACGGGATCATCGGCGACGGACCGCATCACCTGGGACGACCGCCTGATCTTCCAGGCGACCGGATTCGCTGACCCGGCGCCTGCGGCCGCTCCGCTCACCGCCACCTTGCGGCTGGACGGGAGCAGCGTGGCGACCGCCACCGTCGACGGCGCCGGCACGGCGGTGTTCGACCTCAGCGGCCGCGTGCTACCCGATGGCGTCTACACCGTCGCGGTCTCCGCCCGCGACGCCGCCGGCAACGCCGGCCCCGCCATATCGCGCAGCCTTGCGGTCGACCGCTTCACTGATCCGCCGCTGATCACCGGCATCAGCCCGGACACCGGCCTGTCCGGCAGCGATGGCATCGCGCAGATCACCGCAGGGTCGGTCATCACCGGTCGGGCCGAAGCCGGCGCGTCCGTCCAGCTGACCTTCAGCAACGGATCGCGCAGCGAGATCCTGACCGCGGTCGCCAACGGCAGCGGCGTCTTCGCGACCGCGGCGGGCGCGCTGCACGCGCTCGGGCTCGACGAGGGGCAGTGGACGATCACCCCGGTCGCCACCGACACCGCCGGCAACACCAATCTGGCGTCCCACCACCCCGGCGTGTCGGGATCGCGGCCGTCCTCTGGCTTCACCATGGAGAAGGACGATACGCCTCCCACCGTCAGCGCGGCGATCAGCGACGACACCGGCAGCTCCAGCAGCGACAACCTCACCCGCGACGACCGCCTGACCGTATCCGGCAGCACGGAAGGCCTGGCCCAGGTCGTGGTGACCTTCGATGATGGCGTCACCACCCATGCCAAGACGGTGCGCGCCTCTGCCGCCGGTTCCTACACCGCCGACTTCACCGATGTCGATCTCAGCGATGGCGCCTGGACCCTGACCGCGCAGCCCACCGATCTGGCCGGCAATGCGGGGACCGCGGCGGTCCAGACCGTCACCATCGATACCGTCCCGCCGGCGGTGACGATAGCCTCGACGATCGCCGCCGACACCTTCGGCAGCCTGGACGCCATCGATTCGGGGACGGCCTCCGACCGCATCACCAACGACACCGACATCCTGGTGTCCGGCACGGTCGAGGCCGGAGCCACCGTCGTCCTCCGGCGCGACGGCAGCGATGTCGGAGCGGCCGGCGTCGTCGGTACGGACTGGCAGCGCCAGAGCGGCACCCTGGCGGCGGGATCCCGCACTCTGGTGGCGCGCGCCACCGACGCGGCCGGCAACACCGCTGACAGCGCGGGACTCGCGGTGCAGATCGACGTGGCGATGGCCGACCCAACCGTGAGCCGGGTGTCGCCGAGCCAGGGATTCGTCGGCGGCGGAGCGGTCGGCGGGACGTGGACCACCAATGCCACGACGGTCGCCATCGAGGTGAGCGGGGAGACCGCCGCGATCCTGCACCTGGCCTACCGCCTCGGCGGCGCCGGGGCATGGACCGAGCTGGCCACCCAGGCGAGCAGCGCCGGCAAGGCCACCTGGGCCGGCATCGACCTGTCCGCGCTCGCGCCGGCCGGTGTGGTGACGACCTTCGATCTGCGCGCGAATGGCGTCGATCATGCCGGCAACGCCTGCCCCGGCTTCGGCACCGCCACCCTGGTGGTGGACCGGACCGTGCCGATCCCAGCCCCCGCCATCACCGCGGTGGCGGACGACACCACGCCATCCGGCGCGCCCTGGAACGGGGCCCCCTACAGCACCGATCGCTACACCCGCGACAACCGCGTGGTGGTCTCCGGAACCGGGGCCGACGCCGCGTCCGGCTACGTCCGGGTCTACGTCAACGGGGTGGCCAAGGGCTGGGTGGCCGTCCCGGCCGGCGGCTCCTGGTCGCTGAACCTGGGGGCGGCGCCCTTCAACGTCGTGATTCCCGACGGAGCGGTCACCTTCACCGCCACCAATGGCGATCTGGCCGGCAACGAGGGTCCGGTCTCCGCCGGCTATGCCATGACCGTCGATACCCGCCGGCCCAGCGCCGCGATCAGCGGGATGACCACGGCCGATACCGGACGCAGCGGCACCGACCGCATCACCCAGACCAGCCAGCCGGCCTTCCACGGCACCGCCACCGACGGCAGCGGCGCCGACGACGACAGCGTCCCCCTGCTCGTGTTCACCTTGAAGCGCGGAGGAACCACGGTGCAGACCGTCACCGCCGCCAGCACCGACAGCGGCGGGGCGTCCGACACCTGGGACTACACCACGCCAGCCGGCCAGCCAGATGGTGCGTACACCTTGCAGGTGGTGGCGCACGACCTGGCCGGGAACACGGCCAGCGCGGTCAGCACCACCTTCACCATCGATCGCACCGCCGCCGCCCCTGGCGGCCTCAAGCTTACCGCGGCGACCGACAGCGGCAGCTCGCAGACCGATCTGGTGACCAATGTGGTGCGTCCGACCGTCACCGGTTCCGTGGTCGAGGGGCACGCCTATGTCCGCGTCTATCGCGATTCCACCGCCGGCGCCCTGATCGCCTCGGCCACCGCCGCGTCCAACGGGAGCTGGTCGGCGCCGCTGGCGGCCGACCTCGCCGAGGGGGCGAACGTCCTGGCGGTGGTGCAGGAGGACGTTGCTGGCAACGTCAGCGCGGCCTCGACGCTCACCGTCACCCTCGACACCCTGGCGCCGGCCGTGCCGAGCGTCGACCGGCTGACCGCGGCGACCGACAGCGGCATCTCCGACAGCGACCAGCTCACCCGCCATGCCGATCCCGCCGTGCAGGGCGGGTGCGCCGCCGATACCGACCTCCTCGACGTGTCGGCCGCAGGCCCGGGCGGGGCGACCGTGGCGCACACGCATGACGTCGTCCTCGGCGATGTCGCATGGACGCAGACCTTCAGCGGGCTGCCCGAGGGCGCCTGGCAGGTGGCTGCCGTCGCGGTGGACCTCGCGGGCAACCGCTCCGCCGCCTCGCCGGCCCTCGCCATCACCGTCGACCGCACGCCGCCGCTCATCGCCATCACCGGCCTGACGCCGGCGACCGACAGCGGCCTCGCCGGGGATGGCATCACCAGCGTGGTCAGGCCCGAACTGGCCGGCAGCATCGGCACCGATGCGGTGGCGATGGAGCTGGTCGTCACCGGCGTGGGGACCTTCGCTCCGGTGCCGGCGGCAGGCGCCTGGTCGTGGATGCCGGCGGCCGCCCTGGCCGATGCGGCCTATCCCTGCGCGGTCACGGCCAGCGACGCGGCGGGCAACGTCTCGTCCATCGTCCGCTCCTCCTTTACCGTCGACACCGTGGCGCCGGCGAAGCCGAGCCTGGATTCGATCACCGTCGACAGTGGGAACAGCAGCGACTGGGTGACCAACGACTCCACCTTGTTCTTCCATGGCCGGGCGGAGGCGGGCTCGCGCGTGTCGCTGATGTACGCCGGTCGCCTGATGGGCGCGGCGACCGCTGACGCCAGCGGCCGCTTCGTCGTCGACTACACAGCCCACGTCCTCGCCGATGGCACCTACTCCGGCATCTACTGCCAGGCCACCGACGCGGCCGGCAACCAGAGCGCGGTCTCGGATCCGCGAACCCTGGTCGTCGATACCGGCGCCGGCCTCGGCCCCCCGCTGCTCATCGACATCGCCACCGACAGCAACATCGCCAGCGACTGGGTGACGAACGACAACACCCCGCTGATCCGCGGCGTGGCCAAGGCCCAGGCGACGGTGACGGTCACCTATGGCGGCAGCCCGCTGGGCAGCGCGGTCGCGGACATTTACGGACAATGGAGCCTGCAGGTCGCCACACCGCTGGCCGACCAGACGGCGACGGTTGCGGCGACGCAGCGCGACCTCGCCGGCAATGACGGCAGCGGCCCGGCGAGCCGCAGCATGGTGATCGACACGGGGATCGGCGTGCCGGCCATCGTCTCGGTGAGCGTCGACAGCGGGCGCTCGGCAAGCGATGCGATCACCAACGACGCGACGCTGTCGGTCAGCGGTACGGCCGAGCCCCTGTGCGCGGTGACGCTGCGCGCCGATGGCGCTGTGGTCGGGACGGCGACGGCCGACGCTGGCGGAGCCTGGACCCTGGGGGCGAGCGCGCTGGCGGAGGGCGCCCATGCCCTGATCGCCACCGCCGCTGACCTGGCCGGCAACAGCGCGGCCTCGCTCTCCTTCCCCGTCGTCGTCGACCTCACCGCACCGCCGGCGCCCGTCATCGCATCCTGGAGCGACGATACCGGCACGGCCGGCGATGGTGTCACCGCCGACTCAACCCCGACCCTGGTCGGCACCGCCGAGGCATCTGCGATCGTGACCGTCCGCGATGCGGGAGTCGTCCTTGGCACCGCCCTGGCCGATGGGGCGGGCGCATGGAACCTCGTCCTGCCGGCGCGCGCCGACGGGCTGCACCAGTTCACCGCCACCGCCACCGATGTGGCGGGCAATGTCAGCGGAACCAGGGCCGCCACGCCGATCCGCATCGATACGGCCACCACCGCGCCGGTGGTGAGCGGGGCCCTGCCCGACACCGGCAGGTCCGCCACCGACCGCATCACCAACGCCGCCACCGTGAACGTCCGCGGATCGGCAGAGGCCGGCGCGACGGTCACCCTCCGCGATGGTGCCAGCGATCTCGGCACCGCCCTGGCCGATGCGCAGGGAGCCTGGAGCCTCGACATCGTTCCGACAGAGGGCGTGCTGTCGCTCAACGGCGTCGCGGTCGACGCAGCGGGCAACAGCGCCGGCCCAGGTGCGGCCCTGCTGGTGACGGTGGATCGCACCGCGCCGGCCGAGCCGGTGGTCGTCCTACCCGCCAGCCCGACCAACGATACCACCCCGACCATCACCGGAACGACGGAGCCGGACGCGCTGGTCGATATTCTCATCGGCGGCGCGGTTGTCGGAACCGCCGTCGCGGATGGTGGCGGCGCCTGGAGCTGGACCTCCGCCGTCGCATTGTCGGATGCCGTCTACAGCATCTCCGCCCAGGCCACCGATGCCGCCGGCAACACCAGCAGCCCGGCGGCAGCGCAGGATCTGGCCATCGACACCGGAGCGCCGGCCGTCCTCATCCTCGGCGTCAGCCCCGACACCGGCACGCCTCTGGACGGGATCACCACCAGCACCACGCCGATCCTGGTCGGCGTCGCCACCCCCGACACCGCGGTCGAGGTGGTGCTCGGCGGCGCCACCTCCACCGTCCACTCCGATGCGCGCGGCCTGTGGATCCTGCCGCTGCCGGATGACGGCAGCGCCGCGCTCGCGGACGGGGCCTACGACTTCACCGCCACCGCCTATGATGCGGCGGGGAACGCGAGCCTCCCCTCGACCTACCATCTGGTGGTGGACGCCACGCCGCCCGCGCCGCCGGTCATCGACGTGGTGACCCCGTCCGCATTCGCCGGCGGGGTCTACACCGTCTATACCGGGACGCCGGACATCGGCGGCTCGGCGGGCAGCGCCGAGGCCGGGTCCACCGTCGCGCTGAGCATCGATGGCACCCGTGTCGGCACCGCCGTCGCCGCCGGTGACGGTTCATGGACGGTCCATCTGGTCGCGGCGCTGGCGCCAGGCAGGCATACCTGCGTGGCCACGGCGACCGATCTGGCAGGCGGTGCGTCCGTGGATTCGGCAGCGATCGCCGTGCAGGTCGGCTACGCCAGCGTGCCGGTGATCAGCGCCGTCGCCGATGACACCGTCCCGGCGGCGGTGGCGCCCTGGGACGGGGCACCGTACGCCAACGACGCCTACACCCGCGATACGCGGGTGATCGTGTCCGGCGCCGGCGCCGATGCCGCCGCAGGATTTGTCCGCGTGCTGGTCAACGGCGTCGCGCGGGCGTGGGTGGCCACCCCGGCTGGCGGAGCGTGGAGCATCGATCTCGGCGCCGCGCCGTTCAACGTGGTGCTGACGGATGGCCAGGCCACCCTGACCGCGGTGAACTACGACGCGGCGGGCAATGCAGGCCTGCCGTCGGCGTCCTACGTCCTGACCGTGGATACGCGCAAGCCCTCCGTGGCGATCACCGGCATGTCCAGCTTCGACGACAGCGGCCGATCGGACACCGATCGCATCACCAACCAGCCGCAGCCGCGGTTCAACGGCACGGTGTCCGATCTGGGCGACAGCGGCGGGGCCGACCTGCCACTGGCCGAGGTGACGGTCACCCGCGGCGCCACCACGGTTGACTCCGCGCTGCTCACGAGCGTCGACAGCGGCGGCAGCGACGACGCCTGGAGCTACACCCTGCCGGCCGGCCAGCCGGACGGGAGCTACGCCATCGCGGTGGTCGCTCGCGACCTGGCCGGGAACGTGTCGCTGCAGGCGTCGGCCACCTTCGTCCTCGACACCACGGCCGCATCCCCGACCGGCCTGCACCTCGCCGCCGCCTCCGATACCGGCGAATCCGCCAGCGACGGCATCACCTCCCTCCGCCGGCCGGTCATCACGGGCGACGCGGTGGAGGGCCTCGCATACGTGCGCGTCTACCGCGGATCGACGGCCGGCCAGCTCATCGGCTCGGCCACCGCGGCCGCCGACGGGACCTGGTCGGCCACCCTGGGCGCCGACCTCGCCGAAGGAGCGCAGGCGCTGGCGATCGTCCAGGTCGACGTCGCCGGGAACACCAGCGCGGCAGGCGTGCTGAACGTGACCCTCGACACCACGGCCCCGGCGGCGGCCAGCGTCATCGGCCTCACGCCGGCCACCGACACCGGCCTGCACGACGATGACGGCGTGACCATGGCGGCCGATCCGGCGGCCCGGGGAGGCTGCCCGGCCGATGCCGACGGCCTCATCCTCACGGCGACCGGACCCGGGCACGTCGTCCTCACCACCGCCATCGATCTCGTCCTCGGGGCGACGGCCTGGCAGCAGGTGATGGCCTCCCTCCCCGAGGGCGCCTGGCAGCTGACGGCCGTCGCGGTGGACACCGCGGGCAACCGTTCCGCCACGTCTGCGAGCTACACCGTGCGCGTCGATCGCACCGCCCCACTCGTGGCCATCATCGGCCTGTCCGCCGCGACCGACAGCGGGACGGTGGGCGATGGCCTGACCAATGCGGCCAGGCCGCAGCTGCTCGGCAGCTGCGGCGCCGACGCCATATCCATCGTGTTGACCGGCGCCGTGGCGCCCGCCCCGGTCCTCACCGGCATCTCCTGGTCGTGGACCCCCGGTGTCGACCTCGCTGATGGAGCCTATCCGGTCGCCGCCCGCGCCTTCGACCTGGCGGGCAACGCATCGCTGCCGTCGGCTGCCACGTTCACCATCGACCGCACCCCGCCCGCCCAGCCCTCCATCGATGCCATAGCGGACGACAACGGGCCGTCCGCGACCGACTTCTGGACCAACGATCCCACCCTGGAGTTCATCGGCCAGGCCGAGGCCGCCAGCTCGGTCAGGCTGACCCAGGCCGGCGACCTCTTCGGCGTGGCGACCGCCGATGCCGGCGGCGCCTTCCGCTACGATTTCACCTCCTATGCCATACCCGACGGCATCTACCCCGATGTCATCGCCGTGGCGGTGGACGCCGCCGGCAACAGCAGCGCACCGTCGGTGGCGCGCGAGCTGCGCATCGACACCGGTGTCGGCCTCGGCCCTCCGTTGTTCACCTCGTTGTCGCAGGACAGCGGGACCGCCGGCGACTGGATCACCAACGACAGCACGCCGCTGCTCGTCGGTCGCGCCAAGGCCGGCGCCACCGTCACGGTGCGCATCGGCGTGGCCGTCCTGGGCACCGCGGTCGCCGATGCCAACGGCAGGTGGAGCCTGCAGGTGTCCACCGCCCTGCCCGACCAGACCGCGACGCTGACCGCCACCCAGCGCGACGCCTTCGGCAACGACGGCAGCGGCGCCGCTTCGCACGCCCTCACCATCGACACGGCAATCGCGGCTCCGGCCATCGTCTCCGTCGCCACCGACAGCGGACGGTCGTCCATCGATCGCATCACCAATGACGCCTCCCTGGCGATCACCGGGGCGGCGGATCCGTTCACGGTGGTGACGGTGACATCCGATGGCGCGGCCATCGGCTCGGCGACCACCGACGCCACCGGGGTCTGGAGCCTCGCCGCCGCGACCTTCGTCGAGGGCTCCCACACCCTGGGCGCCACTGCCGTGGATACCGCGGGAAACAGCGCAACCGCGTCGAGCGTTGTCACCACCGTCGACCTGACGGCGCCGCCGGCTCCGGTGATCAGCTCCTGGAGCGACGACACCGGGGCCCTAGGCGACGGCATCACCGCCGACCGCACCCCGACCCTCACCGGCCTGGCCGAGGCGCTGGCGATCATCACGATCCGTGATGGCGCCACCGTCCTGGGCACGGTCACGGCCGCGGCGGACGGAGCGTGGACCTACGCCGTCCCCGGCCGCTCCGACGGCGCGCATGCATTCACCGCCACCGCCACCGACATCGCCGGCAACACCGGTGCCGCCAGCGCCGCCACCAGCATCGTCGTGGACACCGTGACGGTGACCCCGCAGGTGACCGCCATCAGTCCGGACAGTGGCCGGTCATCTAGCGATCGCATCACCAATGCGACGGTGCTCACGGTGCGCGGGACGGCGGAGGCCGCATCGACCGTCACCATCCGCGACGGAGCGACCACCCTCGGCACCGCCATCGCCGATGCGAACGGCGCCTGGTCCGTCGCGACGACGCCTGCCGAAGGCGTGCTGGCCCTGCGGGCCACCGCGAGCGATCCGGCCGGCAACCCGGGCGGTCCCGGTACCGCGATGAGCGTGACCATCGACCGGACGGCGCCGCCGGCGCCCACCCTGGCCGGTCCGACCAGCCCGACCAATGACACGACACCGACCCTGTCGGGGGTGGCCGAGGCGGACGCCCGGGTCGCGATCCTGGTGAGCGGCCTCCAGCTCGCCATCGTGCCGGCGGATCCCGCCACCGGTGCGTGGAGCTGGACGCCGTCCGTCGCTCTGCCCGATGCCATCTACAGCATCCAGGTCAGGGCCACCGACATCGCCGGCAACACCGGGCCGCTCTCGGCAACCATGCTGCTGGAGATCGACACCGATGCGCCCGCCGTGCTCATCCTCGGCGTCTCGCCCGACACAGGCGATCCGGCTGACGGTGTCACGTCCAGCACCCGGCCGCTCCTGGTCGGTGTGGCCTCCCCGGGATCCTCGATCGAGATCGTCCAGGGAGCCACCACCGCCACCAGCTCGGCGGATGCGAACGGCATCTGGTATCTGCAGCTGCCGGATGATGGCAGCAGCGATCTGGCTGACGGGCCCTACACCTTCGCCGCCACTGCCTACGATGCCGCGGGCAACGCCAGCACGGCTTCGGACTACCTCCTGGTGGTGGACACCACCGCCCCGACCGCGCCCGTGATCGACGTGGTGTCCCCCTCCGCGTTCGCGGGTGGCATCTACACCACGCCGGTGGCGGCGCCGAGCATCGGCGGTGGGCATGGCACGGCCGAGCCCGGAGCTGTCGTCTCGCTGGTCATCGATGGGAATCCGGTCGGTACGGCTGTGGCCGGCGCCACCGGAGCCTGGTCCGTCGCCCTGACCGCGGACCTGGTCAAGGGCTACCACCAGTGCAGCGCCTACGCTATCGATGCGGCCGGCAACCAGTCCGCGGATGGCGCCGAGATCACCCTGCTGGTGAATCTGCCGCCGCCGGAACCAGTGATCACCAGCCTCAGTCCGGACACCGGCGTGGCGGGCGACGCCCGGACCGCCGATCCGCGTCCGTCGTTCCACGGCACGTCAGAGCCGTACTCGACCGTCGAGGTGACGATCGTCGACGGTTCGACCCAGGTCGCCGTCTTCACCGCCGTCGCCGACGCTCTCGGCGAGTGGACCGGGCAGCCTGCGGCCGCGCTGGCGGACGCCGCCTATGCCGCCGAGCCGGTGGCCACCGATGTCTACGGCAACGTCCGCGCCGGTGCGTCCTTCCCCTTCGTCATCGACGCCATCCCCGATCCGCCGGACACCCAGGTCCTGATCCTGGAAGGCGAGGTCTCCGCGAACGTGGTGCGTGTGAGCATCGGCGGGCGCAGCGTCCAGCCGTCGGGCGGCCGCTACCGCCTGGAGGTGCCGGTCCCCGCCGGCATGACCGACCTGGCCATCGAACTGCGCGACGCCAACGGCCGCATCACCACGGGCCGCATCGCGGTCGGAACCGTCCCGGGAGCAAACCAGTGATCAGCAACGCCACGACCCGCCTGCTGCTGGCCTGCGGGCTGCTGCTTGCCTCCGGCTGCATGTCCGACGATGGCCAGGACATCTCCCGGCCGGCCGACCAGGGATTCGGCGGCGCCGATCGCGAGGAGGAGACGGTGGTCATGACCCACCGCTTCACCGCGATCGGGCTGGCCGGCAGCCACGACCAGCCCGTCACCGCCACTCTGAACGGAAACGTCGACGTCGATGCTGCGCCCAACAGCTACCGCATCGTGCTGGCCTGCGATGGCGCCGCCTTCCCTGCCGATCCGGGGCTCGGAGGCGGCAGCGCCGACGGCAGCCTCATGCTGCGTACCACCGACCAGGCCGGGACGACGGCCGTGCAGGTCGTGGCGGTGGAGTTCAACCCGTGAAGCGCGTCACCCATCTGCTGATCCTCGCCTGCTGTCTCGCCGCCGGCGAACACGCCGACCCGCCTGCGGTCACCCGACAGGTCGGTCCATTCGGCCGTGCCCCGATCACCGGCGAGCCCGGTCCATTCGTGTTCGGCGGGTATGTCGACGCGGCTGTCGGTGCGGTGGACGAGGAGAAGGATCTCGACGGCCGCTCGAACCGGCTCTCCGGATTCGAGGCATTCGCCGGGTTGGAGGGCATGGTGCGGCTGCTGCCCGAGGCCATTGGCGTCGCCTCGCTGAGCATGGGCACCCGCAGGTCGGAAGAGTGGAGCGTCGACGAGGCGTATGTCCGCCTGGACCGGTCGCAGGCCTACATCAGGCTCGGGCGCACGCACCAGTGGTTCGGCTGGGAGCGCTTCGATGCCCCCGAGCTCTGGCGCATCAACACGAGCTACACCTACTACAACAGCGGCAGCCTCGATGGCGGCACGCTGGGCTGGCGCTTCACGCCGGAGTGGCGCCTCGAGGTGTCGGCCGCCAACGAGATCATCACTCCCGACGATCCGTCGCAGGGCAAGGGCGGCAACGATCTGGGCTACGGCGCCAAGCTGCGCTGGGACGCTGGCGACGGCCGCACCTGGGATCTGACCGCCTTCATCGACACCGACACCGCCGAGGACATCGCGCATGGCGGCTACGCCGACGTGTCGGTCTGCAGCACCTGGGGCGAATGGCGCCGCATCCTGGGCAGCCCGGTGTCCGCGGCGGCGGACATGGCCTATGCCTGGAACCCGGACGGCGACCAGATCTTCGCCCTCGGCACCCTGCGGGTGGATGGGGACATCGGCAGGCCCGCCTTCGCCACCCTGATGGCGACCTGGCTGGAGGAGGACTACGACCGCTCCTCGCGTGGTGAGGCCGCCGAACAGCAGCTGAACATCTTCAGCAATCGCCGACTCGAGTTGGCGCTGGCCGGCTTCGTCTTCCCCACCGGCGACTACCATTACCGTGTCGGCATGGAAGTGCGCGCGTTGGATTCCACCGTCGACGGCGAGGACGAGCTGTCGGTGCACCTGGCGGCGCTGGCGGTGATCCCGTGAGCACCTGCCGGCATGACTCGGGCGCCTGCGATCGCCTGCCCAAGGCCGCGGTCGCCATCGCCAGCCTCTTCCTCCTGATCTGGCTGCTGTTCGGCTGCCCGGCGGACGGCGCGGCATGCCGCCATCGCGTCAGCCACCAGCCGCGCCCCCTGCCTCCGCAGCCGGTCGCGATCCAGGCTCCGGTCCCGGTCGTCGCGCCTCCCGCTCCGCCTCCACCGCCAGTCACACCACCGGCGATCCCGGCCAAGGCGGCTGATCCCATACCGCATGGGACGGTCGCCGTCCCACCGCCGGCGCCACCTCCGCAGGTACCTGCTGCGCGTGCGGTTCCTGGCCTAGCCAAGACCGCGCGGATCTTCACCGGCGTGGCCACCGTGATCGGTTCCAGGCCGGCGGCCGAGGTCGCACCAGAGCGCGCCTTCGACCGGAATTCGACCACCGACATCGAGGATGCGCCGGCTGACGCCCCCGGAGGCCCGGCGGTGCAGGTGCGTTTCGATACCCGCGAGGGCCACGAGGTCCGCATCATCGCCTACGCGATCACCTCCAGCGAATTCGGCGATCCGGCCCGGGATCCCGCGTCCTGGGACCTGATCGGCATCCTGCCGGACGGCGGTGAGCGGCTTCTCGACCGTCGTACGGGCGAGGTCTTCGCCCAGCGCACCGATCGCCGCGTTTTCACGGTGGAGGATGTCTCGGTCTGCCGCTCCTTCCGGCTGGTGCTGCGGGCCGGCGATGGGGGCAGCGTCCGCCTGGCCGAGGCCGAGTTCATCGCTCCGCGCTGACCGCCGGTCCAGGCGCGGCATGCTTCGCGTCCGGCGGATTGCGCTGGTTCCCTGCTGGCGGTACAGTCCTCCGGCATGCCGCCGGACGATGGTGATCAGACGGGACAGGTCGGCGTGCAGCCGGTGGCGGCGGACCGCGCCGCCCATCCGCGCTACGATTTCGGCGAGGTCCTCGGGCAGGGCGCGACCGCGCAGGTGGTGGTCGCGCACGACCGCACTTTCGGCCGCGACGTCGCCATCAAGATCATGCAGTCGGCCGGCGGCGAGGCGCAGGCCGAGGTGCTGCGCGAGGCGCGCATCACCGCCCAGCTCGACCATCCCAACATCGTCACGGTCCACGATCTCGACCGCACCGACGACGGCCAGGTCTTCCTGGTCATGCGCCGGATCAAGGGCACCAGCCTGGACGAGCTGGTCAGGCGCGCCGCCGCCGGCGAGACCCCCGAGGCGGTGGCGACTGCGCATGCGACCGTCACCATCATCGTGCGCATCTGCAACGCCCTGGAGAAGGCGCACGGATGCGGGATCGTCCACCGCGACGTGAAGCCGGGCAATATCCTGGTTGGTGACCATGGCGAGGTCGTCCTCGCCGACTGGGGCGAGGCGCTGCGGCCCGGCGAGGCGCAGGATGGCGGCATGGTGGTCGGAACGCCGGCCTACATGCCGCCGGAGCAGGCGCGGGGAGGACCGGTCGACGCGCGCAGCGACATCTACGCCGTGGGCGCCACCCTCTTCCACGTCCTCGCGCTGCGCGCACCCGCCTGCGCCGAGGACACCCGCACTGCGATCGCGGCCAGGGCAAGGGGCGAGGCGCCCGTCCTCGGCGACGCCGAGCGTCGGCGGGTCCCGGCCGCCCTGCAGGCGGTGATCCGCCAGGCGATGGACCCTGATCCGGCGCGGCGCTACCAGCGCGTGGCCGATCTGCGCGCCGACCTGGTGCGCTACCAGGAGGGGCTGCCGGTTGCTGCGCTGCGCGAGCCGCATGCGGTGCGCTGCGTGCGATGGCTGTGGCGGCATCGCCGGCGGGTCGGCATCGCCCTGACCGCGCTGGTGGTGGTGGGCGGGCTGGGAGCAGCGCTGGGCATGCAGTGGCACCGGCAGCACGAACGCTGGGGCGATCCCGTTCTGACGCAGTCCTTCGCCGATGCGGGCTGGACCAGGGAGTGGCGCGAGCACAGTCCCGGCACCTGGCGGGTCGACGGCGGGCGTCTGGTGTCGACCGGCCAGGGCGCCGCCTTCCTCAGCTGCCGTAGACGGCTGCAGCCGCCGGTGGCGATCGAATACACGGGTGAGATCCTGCCCGGCAGCCAGCCGTGCGACCTGTCGGCGATCTGGCGGGAGGGCGAGGAGGACGCCATCGCGGACGGCATGCGCACCGAGTACTGGATCCAGTTCGGAGCGATCGACAACAGCCAGAGCATGATCCAGCGGCAGCCCGGGGATCGTCGGGTGGCCTACAGCCCGCGCCGGCTGATTCCCGGCCGCCGCCACCATTTCCGCATCGAGCTCGAGCACGACGCCATCCGCGGCTTCGTCGATGGCGAGCTGTGGCTCGAGAACCGCGATCTCTTCCCGGTACGCAGTGGCCATCTGCAGCTGTACGCCTACTACCCCGGCAAGGCCTTCGACGACGTGCGCATCTGGAGCAAGGGGCAGGCCGAGCTCGTCCCGGTGCTGGCCATCGGCGACGACCGCTTCCTCTCCGGCCGGCACCAGGAGGCGGCGGCGGCCTGGAGCCGGGTGATCGAGGACCATCCGGGCAGCGAGCTCGCCGCCGACGCGGCCCTGCGCCTGGGCATGGTCGAGCAGTTGCTGGGCAGGCCGGCGGCGGCGGATCGGGCCTGGAGCGCGCTCGCAGGCGAACGTGCCGCCTTCGCCGCGGTCATGCGCCTGCAGCGGACCTGGGACGAGGGGGAACTGCCGCGCTTCACCGAGGAATTCACCGCGCTGTGGCGGAGGCATCCCGACCAGCACGGCCGCATGATCGCGCTGTGGGCGACCTGCCGCAGCAGCATCACCCGGCCGCATCTGCAGACGCCGGCGCTGCGCACGCTGTTCGAGGTGCTGCGCCGCTGCTTCCCCGACGATCCCGCTGGCAGCCGCATCGACGGCTGGATGTTCCAGCTCGGCTGGCCTGCGTACTGCCTGCAGCACTACCAGGATGTGCCACGGGTCGTGGCCGGGGCGCATCTGCAGCTGGGGCTGAACCGCCAGATCCTCGCCCAGCCGGACCAGGAGCCCTACTTCCGCATCGCCGCCTTGACCGGTCTCGGCCGGCTGGACGAGGCCCTGGCCGTGCAGGGCATCCAGCCCGATCAGGTCGGTTTCATCCACGCCAAGGCGGGACGGCCCGAGGCGGCGCAGCGCATGCCCAACGCGGCGGCCTGCGTCCTCGCCGGCCAGCCGCAGCAGGCCCTCCGCTTCGACACCCCGTATGGGGCGATCCTCGATGCGGCGCGCATCCAGCTTGGCGACCTGAAGACGGTCATGGAGGCGACCCGGACGGACCTGGGCTGGGTGGCGCAGATGCTGCTGCGCCGGGACGGCGGCCCCGACGACACCCTGGACATGTCGGTGCAGCGTCGCCGGCAGCTGCGCTGGTTGCAGGCGCTGGAACAGGGCCGCCGCCCCGATCCGGCGTCGGGTCGGGCGATCGCTGCGGATCCCGTCGACCACGGCGAGTGGAGCGGCTGGTTCATCCCCTGGTTCGCCCTGCCCTTCAGCGAGGGCCGCCTCGCCGGCGCCGCCGGCCGCGAGGAGATGGAGCGTATCGCCGCCGCGGCCGCCGAGGTGCAGTCGCAGCGGCCGCGCCATCTCGCCCTCCTGCTCGCAGGGCGGATCGATCGCGACGCCTTCCTGGCGCAGCCGGTGCGAGCCGAGGCCCAGGCCTGGCTGCTGGTAGGATCGGGGATGCGGGCCGAGCTGGAGGGCGATCGGGCCGGTGCGCTGCGCTGCTACCGTGCGTACCTCGATCTGCCGCTGACCGCACGTCTGCTCGAACGCTACACCGTCGATCCCTTCGTCGAGCGCTTCGTCAACTGTCGGGTGCAGCAGCTCGATCCGCCGTGATGCGTCTGGCGCAGGCGCGCAGTCCGCGGGCGATGCGCTCGGGGATGCGCCCGCCCGACCGCCAGCAGCCGAGGATGGCGGTGCCGTCGACCGTGAGATGGGCGAAGCCATTGCGGGCCATCTCGACCGGCTGAATACCGTTCTCCCCGCTTCCCCATGGCATGTGCATGCGGGATTCCTGATGAACGGCCACCCCCGCTCAGGTCTCGCCGGGATTGCGGTACAGCTCGGCGGCGAGGCCGGCCTGGCGTTCGTGCAGGCGGCGGTAGAGCCCGGCGGCCGCCAGTAGCTCCGCATGGGTGCCGCGTTCGACGATCCGGCCGCCATCGAGGACGAGGATCTGGTCGGCGGTGCGGATGGTGCTGAGGCGATGGGCGATGACGAAGGCGGTGCGGCCGCGGCGGAGGCGGACGAGCGCGGCCTGGACCTCGGCCTCGCTCTCGCTGTCGAGGGCGCTGGTCGCCTCGTCCAGGATGAGGATGCGCGGATCGGCGAGCAGGGCGCGGGCGATGGCCAGGCGCTGGCGCTGGCCGCCGGACAGCTTCACCCCACGCTCGCCCACCACGGTGTCCCAGCCCTGCGGCAGCTCGGCGATGAAGCCGCTGGCGGCGGCGGCATCCGCCGCGGCGTCCATCTCGGCATGGGTCGCATCGGGGCGGGCGAAGGCGAGGTTGTCCCGCACCGTGCCGTCGAAGACGACATTGTCCTGCAGGACCACGCCGAGCTGCCGGCGATAGCCGTCGAGGCGCAAGCCCGCGAGATCGTGGCCGTCGAGGAGGATGCGCCCGGCCTGCGGGCGATGGAAGCCCATGATCAGCGACACCAGGGTGGTCTTGCCGGATCCGCTGGGACCGACCAGTGCGATGGTCTGGCCCGGCGCGGCCTCCAAGTCGATGTCGTGCAGCACCGTCCGTCCGGCCTCGTAGGCGAAGGTGACGCCCTCCAGCCGCACCCCTCCCGACAGCGGCGGGCAGGGCTGGCGCCCGCCGGCATCGGCATCCTCGGTATCCTGCGCGCGCAGTTCGCGGATGCGGTCGAGTCCGGCGAAGGCCTCGGTCACCTGGGTGCCGATGGAGGCGATCTGCAGCACCGGCGCGGTCATCAGTGCGACGTACATAACGTAGGTGAACAGCTGGCCGGCGGTCATCGACCCGGCGATGAGGGCATGGCCGCCGATCAGCACCAGCGCCGCCGAGGCGCCGCCGATGACCAGGGTGCCCAGGGCGGTGAGGACCGAGATCCCGGTGATGGTGGTACGGATGCGGGTGAACAGGCGTTCTGCGCCGGCGCGGAAGGCGGCCTGCTCGCGCTCCTCGGCGGCATAGGCCTTCACCGCACGGATCCCGCCCAGGACCTGGGTCATGCGGCCGGTGATCTCGGCCTGGATCTGGCCGCGTTCGCGGAAGACCGGCCGCATGCGGGTCATGGCGATCGCGGTGGCGAGGCCGAAGAGCGCCAGCATCGCAGCCACCGCGATGGTCAGCTGCCAGTTCAGCCACAGCAGGATGACGAAGACGGTGCCCGCGGTCAGCATTCCGCCGACCAGCTGCACGATGCCGTTGCCGACCAGGTTGCGGATGCCCTCGGCATCGCTCATCACCCGCGTCACCAGCTGGCCGCTCTGGGTGGCGTCGAAGCGGGCCACCGGCAGGCGCAGGACATGCCAATGCAGCTGCAGGCGCAGGTCGTGGATGGCGCGCTGGGCGGCGACGCCCAGCAGCTGCGAGAGGGCGAAGCCCGTCGCCGCCTGCACCAGGGTGGCGG
>JAFLCQ010000329.1 GCA_017302815.1 Planctomycetota bacterium | reverse complement strand
GGTGCTCACGCCGACCCAGCCTGGGCGGCGGGGCGGACGGACAACCCCGGGTGCACGCTCTGCCGCCTTGCGCCGGCGTCGCAGGCGCGCAGGGTGCGCCGCGATGCCGCCCAGGCCGTCCGGAGAACTCGAAGGCTGGCCGCTCGACCGGCTGGACGAACTGCCCGACGGGCCGTGGCTGGTGGCCCACGCCCGGCCGCGCCAGGAGAAGCTCCTGTCCAGCGTCGTGCGCCGCCTGGGCACGCCGTGCCTGCTCTTCCTCGAGCAGCGCACCCACACCTACGTCGGCAAGGGCGTGCAGGTCAACCATGTGCCGCTGATGCCCGGCTACGTCTTCGTGCCCGGCGACAGCGCGATGGTGCGCGACAACCTCTACGAGAGCGGCCGCCTGGTGCGCATCCTGCCGGTCGCCCATGGCGGCGCCCTGCGCAACGACCTCATCGACCTCGCGCGCCTGATCACCCGCGGCACCGGACCGCTGCTGGTGCGCCCGGAGATCGTCGCCGGCCGCCGCGTCCGCCTGACCCGCGGCTCCCTCGCCGGCCTCGTCGGCGTGGTGGTGCGGCGCCGGGGCCATCTGCACCTGGTGGTCAACGTCCATACCCTCGGCACCTCGGTGGCCGTCACATGCGCAGCCGAGGATGCCGAGCTGCCGGAGGAGATCGAAGCATGAAGTACTACCTCACCCTCGAGAAGAAGAAGACCCCCGGCCACGTCGGCGAGCAGAACGCCGACATCGAAGCCTCAGCCGTCGAGCTGGAGCTGGCGCTGGTGACCACCACCGACGACGAGCCCATCCCGACCGCCCGCTTCGAGGTGATCATGATGTACGAGGAGATCCCGGAGGAGTGGGACCGCTACTTCCCCGAGATCAAGCCGGGCGGGCGCAAAGGCGCGGTGAAGCGCACCGGCGTCTACTTCGGCTTCTCCGGGAAGGAGGACGAGAAGAGGGCGGTGATCGATTTCATGGAGGGGTTGATGGATGAGGGCGGGAAGGTCTAGGGAAGACTGACGTCGGGCGCCTGGCATCTGGCCGCGCCTAAACCCTGGATCCGACAGTCTGACAGTCCGGGGTCCGAGATCGGCAAGCCTCGACGCAGACCGGGGATGCCAGCATGTCATCGCGGTCGGGAACGCCCACCCTCTGGGTGCTGCGGACTACGCCGCCGTCTCGTCTCCAACGTCAGACCTACGCGTGCTGTATGGACCTCGGACCTCGGACCCCGGACCCCGGACCCCGGACCCCGGACCCCGGACTTCGGCCCCCGGACCCCGTCGTACAACTCACTGCTCCTTATAGATCGTGTCGATGGCGATGCCGGCCGCGAGCAGCAGGGTGTTGTAGGCCGCCTGCTGGGCGCCGAAGTCCTTCACCGCGATCATGTAGTTGTCGGCCGAGGTGAAGAGCTCCTTGCCCAGGCCGGCCCACTTCTTGGTGACCGTGCCGATCTCCTGCCCGTCCTTGTCGAGGAAGCGGAAGTTCCAGCCCTTCCAGTCGCCCTTCACCTCGGCGAACTTCTCGTCCTTCATGTCGAAGACGTTGAAGCCGCCGCCGAAGGAGAGGATCTTGGAACGGAAGTAGCCCATGCGCGTGCCATCGGCGCCGGCGATGAAGACCTTGGCGCGGAACAGGGTGAAGCCGCGGTTGAGGCGCACCACCAGCGTGCCGGTCCTGGCATCGGTGATGTTCACCGAGGTCGGCAGCATCTGCTTGTTGAGCAGGAAGCGCAGCGCGACCACCCAGCCGGGCACCTCCTCCTTCGCCTCGCCGATCTTCGTCCCGTCCTTGGGATCGACGATGTCGTAGGCGTCCTTGATCTTGAGCATGCCGACATGCTCGCGCACGAGGTACTGGGTCAGGGTCAGCATGCTGCTCTCCGGATGGCCCACGATGCATGGGGTTTGCACGGGTAAAGCCCAGCTGATGTCAGGGGCCGACGGATGCATGCTGCATGCTGGCGGCGCCCCTTCGCATGGTTAGCCTGTTCCCGCCGATGCCCTTGTACGCCTTCAGTCTTGTCGCCGTGTCCGCGATCGCCGCCTGGTCGGCGGTGCATCACGGGCTGATGGCGTGGCGGCAGCGCGATGCGGTGCAGCGATCCTTCGCCCTGCTGGCGATCGTCGTCGCCGCCGAATGCATCGGCCGGACGATCTACCATGCCGGCGACAGCCTGCCCCTGCTGCGCGGACTCGACAAGCTGAACTCCACCATGCAGCTGCTGGAATGCTGGCTGCTGCTCGACTTCGTCGACCGTTTCACCGGCTCGGGCATGCGCCGGCTGGTGCTGGCGCTGGGCGTCGTGCTGGCCGGATTCGCCGCCCTGGTGCTGGCGCTGCCGCAGGGCCTCATGGCGCATGTGCCCACCGCGGTGGTGGTGCATGAGATGCCCTGGGGCGAAGCCTACGCCCTGATGAACGCCCCCTACGGCACGCCCTACTGGTTCATGGTCTCGGTGGCCGGCAGCACGGTGATCCTCGACGCGGCCCTGGCGTGGCGGGCCTGGCGCCGCACCGGGCGGCGGCGGCAGCTGGCGCTGCTGGCGTCGCTGCTGCTGATCTTCGCCGCGGTCGGCATCAACATCACTGGCGATGCGGTCGGCGCGGTCATCCCGCCGCTGGTCGAGCACGGCTTCGCCGGCCTCGCCCTGGTCATGGGCGCGGTGCTGACCGACCAGGCCCTGACCGCCGCCCGCCTGGAAGAGCGCCTGCGCCGCAGCGAGCGCCTGACCGCCCTCGGCCAGCTCGCCGGCGGCGTGGCGCACGACTTCGGCAACATCCTCACCGGCGTCATCGGCAGCGCCGAGCTGCTCGAGGGCTCGCTGGCCAGCCGGCCCAAGGAGCAGGAGCTGATGCGCGCGGTGGCGACCAGCGGCCGGCGCGGCCTCGCCCTGGTGCAGCAGCTCACCGCCTTCGCCAGCGGCCGCCAGATCGCCGCCGAGCGCATCGAGCTGCACGCCATGCTGCGCGAGGTCGCCGCCCTGGTGCAGACCGGCCGCGGCCGCACCCTGACGGTGGATCTGCAGCTGCGCGCACCGCTGACCGAGGTCGACGGCGACCCGGCCCAGCTGCACAGCCTGGTGCTGAACCTGCTGGTCAACGCCCGCGACGCCATGGGCCAGTCCGGCGGCCGCGTCACCATCCGCTCGGGCAACGGCGATCCGCCGGCCGGCGCCGCGCTGCGGCACCGCCCGATCGGCGAGCACCTGGTGTGGTTCTCGGTGTCGGACACCGGCCCGGGCATGAGCGCCGAGGTCCAGGCGCGCATCTTCGAACCCTTCTTCACCACCAAGGGCGACGCCGGCACCGGCCTGGGCCTGGCCCAGGCGGACAAGGCCCTGCTGGCGCTGGGCGGCGCGGTGGCGATCGACAGCGCGCCGGGCCGCGGCACGACCTTCACGGTCTGGCTGCCGCTGACCGAGGACAGCTCGTGCTTCCTGCCCGCCGCGGGGACGCGGGTGCTGGTGTGGGTCGGCGACGAGACCCTGCGCCTGCTCATCGAGCAGACCCTCGACACCCTGGGCTACCGCACGCTGCACAGCCTGGAGGCCGCGGCCGAGGGCCGCATCCACGCGATCATCGCCGACGAGGAGCGCTGGCGCCTGCCCGACGGTCCGCAGCAGCGGCTGCCGGGCGTCCCCGCCCTGCTGCTGGGCGGCAAGGACGCCGAGGGCGGCGCATGCATCCCGCTACCGCGCCCCTTCGAGCCGCGTGCGCTGGCGGCGGCGCTGCGCACCCTCGCGGCCAAGGGGTGAGCCGAGCTGGCCGCAGGAGGGTGGTGACCAACGGCCGACACGGAGACGCGCAGCCAGCCCGGGTGGGGGTTTACGGGGGAGGGGCGAACGTCGCAGCGGCGGGAAAATCGCGTTCGTACGCCCCGACGCGGAGGCGCCGAGCCCCTCCCCCGGCAAACAGCTCAATCCATACGTATCGAGGCTGACACCAGGCGATGCAGGGGATAGAGGCCGAGGACCAGCAGGCCGCCGAGGGGATGCGCCGCGCCGGCGACCACCACGTCGAGCAGGATGATGCCGCCGAGGCCGGCGACCAGGGTGCGACCGGCATACGCGCGGCTGGCCTGCGTCAGCGCGGCGGCGAAGGGCTTCGCCACCTGCCAGACCAGCAGCCCGGCGGCGAACAGGCAGAACCGGTACGCGAGGTAGTCGATCGGCTTCAGGAGGAACTGGCTGATCCGCCCGTCCCGGATGTCGGCGGCGATCAGGTCGCTGATCCCCGAAATGCCGACCGCCCCGAAATCGAGCCGGGTGCCGAAGCAGAGCGCGGCAAGGATCGACAATTTGTGCGCGGCGTCGATGCCATGGATGTCGAACGCCGGGTCGGCCTCGGCATAGCCCTGTGCCTGTGCGGCGGCGAGCGCGTCGGCAAAGCTTGCGCCTTCGCGCTCCATCAACGTCAGGATGTAATTGCAGGTGCCGTTGAGGATGCCGTAGACGCGCGCGATCTCGTTCGCCGACGCGCCTTCGCGCAGCGCCTTGATGATCGGGATGCCGCCCGCGACGGCGGCTTCATATTTCAGCGGCCT
>JAFLCQ010000328.1 GCA_017302815.1 Planctomycetota bacterium | reverse complement strand
TGTCTGGTGATCGCAGCAGGCCGCAGGCGCGCAAGGAGACAAGCGCGGCGTCGCGTGCTCGCACGGTGCGAGTGCCTCGACTCATTGCTTCTGCTCCTTGGAGGCTGCGGCACCTTCCTTACCCTGACGCGCGGCATGATCGTGTCCGCCGTGGCCGTGACCACGGTGCATGAACAGGTGCATCAGCGGACAAGCCGCCAGCAGCAGGAAGGGGAGATAGCCGGCAACATGTGCCGTGTGCTCCTTGAGCAGGAAATACGCGGCGACAGCGGCGATGATGAGGAACGCCACGCCGTAGCGCGATCGCCAGAACCGGGGGCGATCGCTGGGGGTCTGTGTGTGCTGATGCTGCATGGCATATCTCCACGGAGAAGGGTTGATGGATGGTCAGCGATGCGACTGATAGACCGTGCTGCTACCGTTTTTCCCAATCAGCAGCACGTCGTAGGCGTCCTTGCGTCCACCATAGGCCGGACCATCCATGCCGGGCGAACCGACCGGCATGCCGGGCGCCGCGAGGCCGATGGCCTGCGGGGCTTCGCGCAGCAAGCGTTGAATGTCCGAGGCAGGCACATGACCCTCGATGGCATAGCCGCCGATCTGCGCCGTGTGGCAAGAACCGTACTTCTGCGGGATGCCCAGCCGCGTGCGCGCTGCGGTGTTCCCGGTGTCGAGAACCTGCACATCGAAGCCTGCGCCTTGCAGGTGTGAGACCCAGTCCTTGCAGCATCCGCAGCTCGGGGCCTTCCAGACCTTGGCAATCGGTCGGCTCTGCGCCAGGCTCGGTCCTGCGAGTGCCATCACCAACAAGCCAGCGATCAATGCCTGGCGTCTCGGCACTTTGCCCTGGCTTCTGTCGTAGTGCATGTTCATGGATCGCCTCTCATCAGATGATCAAACCCGCTAGGTTCTAGAACCAGAATCGCACGCCAGCCACCCAGCGCGTCTGCTGCGCACGGCCGCCTTCGGCACGCACATAGTCCGCGGTGCGTCCGAAGCTGCCCGCCCGTTCCACGCCGATATAGGGGGCGAACTGGCGACTGAATTCATAGCGCAGGCGCAAGCCAGCAGACGCTTCGGCCAGGCCCTTGCCGATACCGCGTTCCGGGTCGTCCTTGCCATAAAACTGCAACTCGGCGCGAGGCTCCAGAATCAGTCGCTGGGTCAGCAGCAGCTCGTAGCTGCCTTCGACACGCAGCGCCGTACGTCCACCACTTCCCACGTAGCCCGTCGCCTCCAGCTCGAACCAGTAGGGGGCGAGGCCCTGGATGCCGAAAGCCAACCATTGACGGCTCGGGCCTTCCCCGTTATCCACCCGAACGCCGAGCTGGGTGTCCCAGTACGGTGCGACGGCGTGCCCCCAGAGAAGCTCGGTACGCGATTCTTCGAGCTTTCCTTTGGCGATATCGCCTTCGGCCTTCACGACGGCCTTGTTGTAGGTCGTCCCATACCACGCCTGGAGGTCGTAGGCCGTGGAGTCGTCTCCTTTGCGCGTGAAGCGGCGTTCCAGAGTTTCGCCGCGCAACGAAAAGAACCTGTGTTCGTCGGCCAGCATCAGCCGCGGCACACCGGGTACGGCGTAGTCGCCCGATCCCAATGTCAGGCCATTGGAGTAGCCATGCGGATCGCGGGCGTCAGGAGGCGCCGACCCGCCCTGCATCTGCATGTTGCCGTGATCCATGGCCGGGGCCGCGGTCGAGCCGCTCGCCGACGTCGCGTGACCCGCGTGCGGGTCGGCGGCAGGAGCCACGGTCTGAGTGGATGGCGCGGCCGTTTGAGCGTCGGCCTGGCCGTGCGCTGCATGGTCGTTCTGTGCTTGTGCCTGGGCGGCGACGCTTACCAGGGCCAGAAGCGTCGTGGCCAGTGCGCGAGTGGGGAGTGCTTTGGACATTCTTGGTCTTCCTTGTGCGCTGGGTTCAAGACACCACGACTTCGCGGAACATGCCGGCATCCATGTGGAACATCAGGTGGCAGTGCCACGCCCAGCGGCCGAGCGCGTCGGCTGTCACCAGGAAGCTGATGCGTTGTGCCGGCTGCACCGGCAGGGTGTGGCGGCGCGCAAGGAAGCGACCGTCGGGGGTTTCCAGCTCGCTCCACATGCCGTGCAGGTGCATGGGATGGGTCATCATGGTGTCGTTGTGCAGAATGACCCGCAGCCGCTCGCCGTGTTTGAAGTGCACCGGCGTGGACTTTCCGAACTCCAGCCCGTCCAGGGACCATGCGTAGCGTTCCATGTTGCCCGTGAGGTGCAGTTCGACCTCCCGGCCGGGGCCTCTCTTGTCCAGCGGCCCCGACGGGGTATGCAGATCCGCGAGGGTCAACACGCGCCGACCGTTGTTGCGCAGTCCGATGCCGGGGTCATCGAGGTTGGTGCGCGCCATGTCAACGCGCATGTCCGTGCTGGCACCATACTCGGTGCGAGCGTGGCGAGCAGTAGTGCTGGGCACGGCCAGTCCCCCCGCCGCCGCGGCGTGTTGGCTGTGATCCATCGCCATGCCACCGTGGTTCATGGCGCCGTGATTCATGCCTGCCATCGCCCCATGATCCATCCCGGACATCGAACCCGAGCCCATCCCGGTCATCCCGGTCATGCCCGTCATCCCGGTCATCTCCATGGCCTGGCCGGACCCGCCATGGTCCATGCCCCCCATCATGCCGCCCATCATGTCGTTCATGGTCAGCCATTCGACCGGATCGAGGGCAGGCACGGGAGCTTGAAGACCTTCACGCACGGCCAGCGTGGCACGCGCGTAGCCTGTCCGGTCCATCGCCTGGGCGAAGATCGTGTAAGCGTCATCCCGTGGCTGGACGATCACGTCGACGGTTTCGCCAGGACCGAATCGGAACTCATCGACGGTCACCGGCTCCACGTCAACACCATCGACGTGCACCACCGTGAGTTTCAGTCCTGGAATGCGTACGTCGTAGAAGGTGTTGCCCGCACCGTTGACCATGCGCAGCCGCACGCGCTCACCCGGTCGGAACAGCGCCGTCCAATTGCCGGCGGGGGTGACGCCGTTGGCCAGATAGGTCAGCGTGGCGGCAGACAGATCTGCGAGATCCGTCGGATTCATCCGCATCTCGTTCCACATCTTGCGCTTGTCGATCGCAGCGGCCGTGCCTTCGCGCGAGGCGTCCCGGAAGAAGTCGAAGACGGTAGGTTGGTTGTAGTTGTAATAGTCGCTTTGGGACTTGAGCTTGGTGAACACCCGCATCGGGTCTTCGTCGGTCCAATCCGAGAACAGCAGCACGTGGTCACGGTCGGCGTGGATGGTCTCGGCGCCAGCGGGGTCGATGATGATCGCCCCGTACATGCCCGTGAGTTCCTGGAAGCCGGAGTGCGAGTGGTACCAGTAGGAGCCGCTCTGCTGAACCTTGAAGCGGTACGTGAAGGTCTCGCCGGGAGCGATGCCATTGAAGCTGATGCCCGGCACGCCATCCATCTGATACGGCAGGATGATCCCGTGCCAGTGAATGGATGTGGCTTCACGCAGCTTGTTGGTTACACGGATTGTGACGGTGTCACCCTCGCGCCAACGCAATGTCGGTGCCGGCAGCGAGCCGTTGATGGTCGTAGCCACGCCTGGCTTGCCCGTGAAGTTCACGGGCGATTCGGCGATCACCAAGTCGAACTCGGTGCCCTTCAGCACAGGGGCGGCACCGCGCGTCGCGGAGCCTTGCTGGGCAAATGCCTTGAACGCCGGCGTGGACAGCCCAGCGAGAACGCCGCCGGCGGCTAACCCTTGGACGAAACGCCGACGAGAAAGGCCCTGTGTGGGCACGATAAAAAAGGGTGAACGAGGCGGCATGGCCTGAAATCCTCCATAGATGACTCGGAAGTCGTTCTAAACGCCACCCCATCCTGAGCGGCACAGTTCGACGCAATGCAGGTCATGCTATGGGTTGGGCACTTTCCATCGAATGACCCCTGAATTACATTCATGTAATGTTCGTGGAAGCTGGCAACCAGTAAATTGCTGATTGAAAGTGGATGAATGCGTACATCGTGAGCGGCTATTTTTCCGCGCCGTAGCGATTTCATGGGACATGCGATGAAACTGCTGGTCGTTGAAGACGAGAACAAGACGGCGGATTACGTCCGCCAAGGTCTCATGGAGGCGGGATTCGTCGTGGATCTGGCGCGCAACGGATTGGACGGACACCACCTGGCCATGGGCGAGACATACGATCTGGTGGTCTTGGATGTCATGCTGCCGGATGTCGATGGCTGGCGCATCGTGCGTGCCCTTCGAGATGCCGGTAAACAGGTCCCTGTGCTCTTTCTGACGGCGCGTGGCGGTGTAGACGACCGTGTCAAGGGATTGGAACTGGGAGCGGACGACTACCTCGTCAAGCCATTCGCGTTCTCTGAGTTGCTGGCGCGGGTGCGGACGCTGCTGCGACGCGGAAGCGCTCCGAGCCAGCCTGATCGCATCCAGGTTGCCGATTTGGTGCTGGACTTGGCGCGCCGGCGCGCAACGCGCGCTGGCCAACGCATCAATCTCACCAGCAAGGAGTTCGCGTTGCTTGAGCTCCTGGCCCGTCGCCA
>JAFLCQ010000327.1 GCA_017302815.1 Planctomycetota bacterium | reverse complement strand
CAGGGTGAGGATGAATCGAACCCCTTTGCCAGCATCGCTGAATCCCTGAATGGTGCCGCCTCGCTGTGCCTGGAGATGGACATCCCGGTGATCCTCGATGCCGACGGCATCGCCGCCTGCGGCGACATGGTTTCCGGCGAGCGCAGCGGACCGCCGGTGCTGCTGACCCCGCATCGCGGCGAGGCGCGCAACCTCCTCGGCCTGACCGCCCAGGCGGAGGAGGAGCAGCTGCACGCCTACGCCGCGTCGCACCGCACCCTGCTGGCCAAGGCCCCGGTCGATCTGATCAGCGACGGCTGGCGTTGGCAGCGCAACCGGCGCGGCAACCCGCGCATGGCGGTGGGCGGGACCGGCGACGTCCTCGCCGGGCTGGCGGCCGGGCTGGTGGCACGCGGATGCAGCCCCTACGACGCCGCACGCATCGCCATCCTGTGGATCACCGAGGCCGGCGACGAGCTGTGGGCCGAGCAGGGCCCGTGCTGGGATGCGCTCGACCTGCTGGCCAGGCTGCCGGCGACCCTGCGCCGCCTCTTCGGCGAAGCCGGCCTGGCCTGGCCGCCGATCGGCTGAGCGTCGGGCATCCGCCGCTGGACGGCCCTGCCCTGCGTCTACCGTCCCGCCCACATGCGCTCCGACACGATCACCAAAGGCTTCGACCGCGCCCCCCACCGCTCGCTCCTGCGCGCCGCCGGCGTGAAGGACGAGGACTTCGGCAAGCCCTTCATCGCGGTGTGCAGCTCGCACATCGAGATCATCCCCGGCCACGTCCATCTCGACGAGGTCGCCGAGGTCGTGTCGGCCGAGATCCGCGCCGCTGGCGGCGTACCCTTCATCTTCAACACCATCGGCGTCGACGACGGCATCGCCATGGGCCACAAGGGCATGCTGTGGTCGCTGCCCAGCCGCGAGCTGATCGCCGACTGCGTCGAGACCATGGTCATGGCGCACTGCTTCGACGGCATGGTGTGCATCCCCAACTGCGACAAGATCGTCCCGGGCATGCTGATGGGCGCCATGCGCGTCGACATCCCCACCGTCTTCGTCAGCGGCGGCCCGATGAAGGCCGGCAAGGACAAGGACGGCAAGGCCATCGATCTGGTGCACGCATTCGCAGCGGTCGCCGAGCACAATGCCGGCAAGATCAGCTCGGAGAAGCTGTCCGACATCGAGAAGAACGCCTGCCCGACCTGCGGCAGCTGCAGCGGCATGTTCACCGCCAACTCGATGAACTGCCTCAGCGAGGCGCTCGGCCTGGCGCTGCCCGGCAACGGCACCATCCTCGCGGGCGAAGGTCCCGGGCGCCTGAACCCCGAGCGCGTCGACCTGTGGAAGCAGGCCGGCCGCCACGTGCTGGAGCTGGTGAAGAAGGACCTCACCCCGTCGAAGATCGTCTCGCAGGCGGCCTTCGACAACGCCGTGGCGCTGGACGTCGCCATGGGCGGCAGCACCAACACCGTGCTGCACCTGCTGGCGATCGCCCGCGAGGCCGGCATCGAGTACGACATCCGCCGCATCGACGCGATCTCGAAGAAGGTCCCCTGCCTAGCCAAGATCGCCCCCAACGGCGATCACCACATCGAGGACGTCCATTACGCCGGCGGCATCTATGCCATCCTCGGCGAGCTGGCCGCGGCCGGCCTGCTGGACACGTCGTGCCGCACCGTGCTGGACCAGACCTGGGCGCAGCTGCTGCCGTCGGAGCGCAGCAAGGACCGCAAGGTCATCCGCACCGTCGCCGACGCCTACACCAAGGATGGCGGCCTGGCCATCCTCACCGGAAACCTGGCGAGCAACGGCTGCGTGGTGAAGACCGCCGGCGTCGTGCCGGAGATGCTCGCTTTCGAGGGCGAGGCCATCGTCTTCGACAGCCAGGAGGACGCATGCGCCGGCATCCTCGGCGGCAAGGTCCGCGCCGGCCACGTCGTGGTCATCCGCTACGAGGGCCCCAAGGGCGGGCCGGGCATGCAGGAGATGCTCGCCCCGACCAGCTACATCAAGGGCGCCGGCCTGGGCGGCAAGGTCGCGCTGGTCACCGATGGACGCTTCAGCGGCGGCACCAGCGGCGCCTCGATCGGCCACGTCGCCCCCGAGGCGGCGGCCGGCGGCCTGATCGCCCTGGTCAAGGACGGAGACCGCATCGCCTACGACATCAGCAAGCGTTCGATCGAGCTGCTGGTCCCGGCCGACGAGCTGGCCCGCCGCAAGGCGGCGTGGAAGCCGCTGGTCAAGGCGATCCGCGGCAGCTGGCTGAAGCGCTACCAGGCGATGGCGACCAGCGCCGACACCGGTGGCATCCTGCGCATCGGCTGATCAGTCGCTGGCGAGGTCGAAGGGCGCGACGATCACCACCCGGCGGTTCGCCTCGTTGGCCGGGTCCTCCTTCACCTTCAGCTGCGTGTCGCCCATCCCCTTGACCATCAGGATGCGCTCGTCGCCGATGCCGCCATCGGCCAGGGCGCCGCGCACCGCAACGGCGCGGGCGGTCGAGGTCTCCCACAGGCTCTGACCGTTGCCGCCGGCGCCGCCGGTCTGGCCACGCGATTCGCTGTGGCCCTCGATCTCGACCTTGGCGCGGTTGCGGCGCATGATCGCGGCGACGCCCTCGACCAGCCGCCTGGCGTCGGGCTTCAGCTGCGCGCTTTCGCCTACGAACAGGCTGTTGCCGCCGCTGTCGCTGAGCTCGATGCGCATCTCGGTCTCGGAGATCTGCACGTCGATCGAGCTGCGCATGCGTTCGAGCTGCGGCGTCGAGCTGATCAGGCTGTCGATCTGCGACTGCACGATCTTGGCGTTCTGCTCGTCCATGTTGGCGTCGCGCGGCACCGGCGGCTTGTTGCGCGGCCGCACCGGCGGCGAACCGCGCATCTTGATCACATTGGGGCTCGCCGGCTCGTGGGTCGCGCGCGCGCTCATGTTCTGGAAGTACTCGGCGATGCCCTGCTTGGTCTGGACATCCATGCCGATGATCCACATGACCAGGAAGAAGGCCATCATCGCGGTCATCATGTCCGCGAGGGCGATCTTCCACGCCCCGCCATGGGCGCCGCCGTGGCCGCCCTTGCGCTTCTTGATGATGATCGGCTGCTTCTTCTTGTCGTCGGCCATGTCAGCCCGCCTTGGCGGCCTTCAGCGCCTTCTCCATCTCGCTGAAGCCGGGACGGATCGAAGGATCGAGCTGGCGACGGGCGAACTCGACGCAGGTGATCGGCGACTCGCCGCGCGCGAAGCTGAACAGGGCATGCTTCATCGCCAGGATGTAGTTCTCCTCGCCGCGATGGCGCATGCCGATGGCGCGCGCCACCGGAGCGACCAGGAAGTAGGCGGCGAACACGCCGAGGAAGGTTCCGACCAGCGCGACCGCGACCGACTTGCCGAGGACCTTGGCGTCGCCGCCGATCTGGTCCATGGTGATGACCACGCCCAGCACGCAGGCGCAGATGCCGACCGCCGGCATGGCGTCGCCCACCATTGAGATCGACTCGGGGACGATGTGCGCCTCCGCCTTGCTGGAGTCGATATCGATCTCCATCATCTCGGCGAGATCGTGGGGCGCCACGCCGCCGGAGATGATCACCTTCATGGTGTCGCAGAAGAAGGCGGTGCAGTGGTGATGGTGCAGGAAGGTGTGGTTCTTGGAGATGATGGTCGACTTGGCCGGATCCTCCATGTGCGGTTCGAGGCCGAGGAGGCCATCGCGGCGGGCGACGCTGAACAGCTGGTACATCATCACCAGCAGCTTCATGTACTCCGCCTTGTCGACGAAGGGGTCGGGCTTCAGCAGTTCGAGGATCTGCGCGACAGCGCGCTTGGTCACGCCCATGCCGTTGCTGGCGATGAAGATGCCGACCGCGCCGCCGCCGATGATGATGTATTCGGTCCAGGCGACGACGAAGACGACCATGCTGCCATGGTGCAGGATGTAGCCGCCGAACACGCACACGAGTGCGAAGATGATGCCGACGATGACCATCATGGCGTGGGGATCCTATGCATCGGGCGGGTTCAACCTACCTGCTAAGCATGCGCTATGCCAGTGCCTCCCCACAGCCGTGCCCCCTTCCATAAGTCCTTTCCAAGACACGATCCGCCCATGGGCCGCATCCCCCTGCCCGTGCGCTTCCTGCTCGCCCAGGCGGTCGCATTCGGCATCACCTGCCTGCTCGCCGCCGTCCCGGCCGTGGCAGGTTCCATCGCCGGCCCCGGCTGGGTGGCGCTCGACGCCACCCTCGCCGCAGGGCTGTGCCTGCTGCTGCGCCTGCCGTGGTGGTGGCTGCCGCCGGCCATCCTCCTGCCGATCGCGGTGGTCGCTCCGCCGCTGCCCTGGTGGGTCTGGGCCTCCGGCCTGGCGGCCGTGCTGCTGGTCTTCGGCGGCGGCATGCGCACGCGGGCGCCGCTCTACCTCAGCAACCGCGCCGCGGTGGACGAACTCGCCAGCCTGCTGCCCGCCACCCCGGGGGTGCGCGCCTGCGATCTCGGTGCCGGACTGGGCGGACCGACCATCGGCCTCGCCCGCCGGCGCCCCGATGCGCGCGTCACCGGCGTCGAGGCGGCCCT
>JAFLCQ010000326.1 GCA_017302815.1 Planctomycetota bacterium | reverse complement strand
TTGGCGTCGGCCGGCAGCGCCAGCTTCACCAGCACGCTGCGGCTGACCGGATCCGCGGCCGGGGTGATCTCCACCACCGGCGCGGCGAGGTCGAGCCCGGCTGCCGCCACCTGCACCTGCAGCGTGGCGCCCAGGACGACGCGGGCGGCCAGCGACTCGGGCACCTCGACCTCCAGGCGCAGGGTGGCGGGATCCTCGATGTCGACCACGGCCCGGCCAGGCGAGACCAGGTCGCCGACCTCGACGTGCTTGCGCACCACCACGCCGGCGAAAGGGGCGGAGATGCGGGTGTAGCCGACCAGGACCTCGGCTTCGGCGGCGGCGGCGGCGCCTTCGGCGGCCCGGGCCTGGGCGGCATCGTACTCGGCCTTGGTGGTGGCCTGCTTGTCGAAGAGCATGCGTGCGCGCTCGTAGTCGGCGGCGGCGCGCGCCGCGGTCGCCTTGGCCTGGTCGCGACGGGCGGCGATCTCCAGGGCATCGAGCTCCAGCAGCAGGTCGCCGGTGGCGAGCGGCCGGCCCGGATCGGCCTCGATGCGCTTCACCGCTCCCTGCACCCGCGCCATGATGGTGGCGGCGCGGGCGGCCCGCACCGTGCCCGGGATCAGCTCCATCGAGGCGTGCTGACGCGACTCGGCCACCGCGGTAGCGACGCTGGCGGGCGGCACCTCGGCGGTCTGCGACGTGGGTGGTGACTGGCCGCAGCCGGCGGCGAGCAGGAGACCGGCGGCGAGGAAGGGGACGAGGCGGGGCATGGCGGATTCCGGGCGGGGGGCGGCGGGCTCAGGAGCGGGTGCAGGCGGCGGCGCCCTCGCGCAGCCCCATCTTGCGGAACAGCCACTCAGGCGGGCAGAAGCCGGTGAAGGAGGACTGGACCAGGTTGAGGCCCACGAAGGCGGTGAGGCCGAGGAACCAGGGATGGACCAGCCAGGCCAGGGTCAGGCTGAGCAGGACCATGCAGCCGGCGAGGAGGCGGATGGCGCGTTCGATGGTCATGGGTGACTCCTGGTGGGCTAGCGCGCCCAGCATGCCAATGCTGAAGATTTGTCTAAGTTGTTTTATAGGCATCGTTTGAGATGACGGTGCATCCCCGTCGATCTCATGCGCGGTTGCATAAACGCAACACAACACAGCAACATAATGCAAATATGACGCGGCAGCTGCACTTCTGGCGATGGCCCGAGGCAGTCATGACAGGGGTTTAGGTGTCCGACTCGATTGGCACGATCCGCGCCACAGATGAGTTCAACAACATCTGGAGTGACAGCCATGCTCGACTTCCAACGCGACGTCATCGAAGCCAGCCACCGCCAGCCGGTGCTGGTCGACTTCTACGCCACCTGGTGCGGCCCGTGCAAGATGCTCGCCCCCGTCCTCGACGAGGTCGTGCGCACGGCCACCGGCCCGCTCAAGCTGGTCAAGGTCGACACCGACCAGAACCAGGACCTGGCGGTCGCCGCCGGCGTCTCTGGCATCCCCGATGTGCGCCTGTTCATCGACGGCAAGCAGGTCGGCGGCTTCACCGGCTTCCGCCCCAAGCCCGCGGTCGAGCAGTTCGTGCGCGACCGTCTCACCCTCGCCAAGGCCTGAGCGATGCGCAGCATCTCCGTCCGCGAACTGCACGACCTCATGGCCTCCGGCGGCACCATCGACCTGATCGATGTGCGCACCGGCATGGAGTACCACGGCGGGCACGCGGTCGGTGCGCGCCATGTCGCGTTGGGATCGCTCGACCCGGCCAAGGTCATGGCCGCGCGGGCCGGAGCGCAGGACGATCCGCTCTACATCATCTGCGCCTCCGGCGGCCGCTCGGCCGCCGCCTGCGACGCCTTCCAGCGCGCCGGTTTCAGCCAGGTGGTCAACGTCGAGGGCGGGACCGGGGCATGGAGCCGCGCCGGCCTGCCGATGGAGCGCGACGCCAAGGCCGCGTCGATGGGACTGATGAAGCAGATCGGGCTGCTGGCGCTGGTCGCCGGCGTCGTGCTCTTCCTCATGCCGTGCTCGCCCTTCTCGTTGTGGGGCGGGGCCTACTGCCCGACCACCCCGGGGCAGACCGCTGCCGCTGCGCCGGCGGTGCCCGCCGCTAGCAGTCTCGATTTCCAGCGCGACGTGGTCGCCGCCAGCGCGCAGGCACCGGTGCTGGTCGATTTCCACGCCGGTTGGTGCGGACCGTGCACGGCGATGGGCCCCGAGATCGAGGCCCTGGTTCACGAGCGTGGAGAGCGCCTGCGCCTGGTGAAGGTCGACGTTGATGCGCATCCGCAGCTCGCCCAGACCCATGGCGTCCAGAGCATCCCCGACGTCCGCCTGTGGGTCGGCGGCCGCGAGGCAGCGCGCTTCGTCGGCTACAAGGACCGCGCCGGCATCGCCGCCTGGGTCGATGCCGCGGTGCAGCGCTGAGCCGCCATGCTGACCGACATCCTGATCCTGGTCGGCTTCGTCGCGGTGTGGCTGCTGCTGGCGCCCTGTTCGCCGATCTCCCTGTGGAAGCGCGGCTCCTGCGGCTGGAAGCCGAGGCCGCCCGCCGACGACCCGCCCACCAAGCCCTGAGGTCCCAACATGCCATCACGCACCATCATCGTCGGCGGCGTCGCCGGCGGAGCCTCCTGCGCCGCCCGCCTGCGTCGTGTCGACGAACAGGCCGAGATCGTGATCTACGAACGCGGCCCGCACGTCTCGTTCGCCAACTGCGGACTGCCCTACCACGTCGGCGGCATCATCGCCGACGAGGCGAAGCTGCTGGTCGCCACGCCCACGCTGCTCAAGGACCGCTTCCGCATCGAGGTGCACGTCCGCCACGAGGTGGTCGCCATCGATCGCGCGGCGAAGACGGTGACGGTGCGCGACCTCGATACGGGGTCCGAGCAGGTCGATCGCTACGACCAGCTCGTGCTGTCGCCAGGCGCCAACGCCATCATTCCGGACATTCCCGGGGTGGGACTGCCCGGCGTGTTCACGGTCCGCACGGTGCCCGACGCCCGCACGGTGCGGGAATGGATCGACAGCCGCCATGCCACCCGCACCCTCGTGGTCGGCGGCGGCTTCATCGGCCTGGAGATGGCCGAGAACCTGCGCCACCGCGGAATGCAGGTGACGGTGATCGAGAAGGCCGGGCAGGTCATGCCGCCGCTCGACGCCGAGATGGCGGCGCTGGTGCGCGCCCGTCTGGAAGAGCACGGCGTCCGCGTCATCCTCGGCGATGCGGCCGCGTCGATCACGGCGGCGGCAGGGGCGCTGCAGGTGCGCAGCGAGCGCGGCGTCAAGGTCGAGGTCGACCTGGTCATCCTGGCCATCGGCGTCCGCCCGGAGACGGCGCTGGCGAAGCAGGCCGGCCTGCAACTGGGACCGCGTGGCGGCTTCCAGGTCGATGCGCACATGCGCACCAGCGATCGCAGCATCTTCGCGGTCGGCGATGCCGTCGAAGTGGTCGACGTCGCGACCGGCATGCCGGCGCTGATCCCGCTGGCCGGCCCGGCCAACCGCCAGGGCCGGTTGGTCGCTGATGTCATAGCCGGTCGCGAGGTCCGCTTCGCCGGCGTGCAGGGCACCGCGGTCTGCGGCGTCTTCGGCCTCACCGCCGCCATGACCGGGGCCAGCGAGAAGGCGCTCGCCCGCACCGGCCAGCCGGCTCCGGCGGTGGTGCATCTGCATCCCGCGCACCACGTCGGCTACTACCCGGGCGCCAAGCCCATCCACCTCAAGCTGCTCTACCGGCGCGAGGACGGACGCATCCTCGGCGCCCAGGCCATCGGCGAGGAGGGGGTCGAGCGGCGCATCGACGTCATCGCCACCGCCATGCGGCTGGGCGGCACGGTCGAGGATCTCGCCGATCTTGAACTGTGCTATGCGCCGCAGTATGGCGCCGCCAAGGATCCGGTGAACCTCGCCGGCATGGTGGCGGTGAACGATCGCGACGGCGATGCGCCGGCGATGCCGTGGAGCACCGCCGACGACCAGGCCTTCACACTCCTCGACGTGCGCGAGCCGGGAGAATGGCAGGCCGGCCACCATCCCCGCGCCATCCACATCCCGCTACATCTGGTGCGCGACCGCCTGTCCGAGATCCCGCGCGACCGGCCGGTGGCGGTCTACTGCGCCGGCGGGCAGCGCAGCTACTACGCGGTGCGCGTGCTGCGCCAGAGCGGTTTCGACGCGCGCAACCTCGCCGGCGGCTGGCAGACCGCGCGCCAGGTGGCGGCCGCAAGCGGTTCCTGAGATACTCCTCAGCACAGACGTGGTGGGCCGCCAAGGCGCCAAGACCGCCAAGAGCGCCAGGTCAGGCATGAGAGCTCTCTGCGTTCTTGGCGTCCTTGGCGTCTTGGCGGCTAGACCCGTCAACGTATTCCGGAACCCTTGGCGGGTCAGGTCCACAGTCGCCGCAGGCCGTGCGCCAGCACGATGCCGAAGAAGACGGCATTGCGCAGCGGCAGCAGCGGCCAGCCCCAGCCGATGGGCTCGCCGCCGTGCACGCATAGCGCCGCGCCTGCGGCGCGCAGCCGGACGGTGGAGAGCGGCCAGTCGGCGATGGCGTCGAGATGGCGGCGCGGCAGCGCGGCGG
>JAFLCQ010000325.1 GCA_017302815.1 Planctomycetota bacterium | reverse complement strand
GAGGCCGGGGAAGCCGGCCTTGCGCAGGCGGGCGGCGCCGGCGACGACCTTCACGCGGGCGCCGCTGCCGCGCAGCTCCTTCACCGCGCGGGCGGCGAAGGTGGCGGGGTTGAGGATGTTCCCGGGCAGGTCGGCCAGCTCGCGAGCCAGGTTCTGCGCCCGGGCCACCGCCGCCCCGTCCGCGACCTCGCGGGCGTAGCCGGGGATGCGCACGGTCAGGCGGCTGCGCTTGGCCGCCTCGCCGCTGCGCAGCAGGTTGAAACGGTAGTCGCCCAGCACGCATCCTTCGGCGAGCGCCCCCACCTGGGCCTGCGCGCCTTCGATCACCACGGTCACGGCCTGGGCCTTCTGGGCGCGCGCCGCCTCGGCGATCTGGCCGCCGAGCACGCGCCATTCCTCGCCGCCGGTCAGCCAGGGCTTGGCCTCGGGCTTCACCAGCACGAAGGCTCCTTCGGCCGCGACCACGCTCTGCGGACCGGACAGGGCGCCGGAGGCCAGGCGGGCGGCGACGTCCTCGACCTGGCGGGGCAGCTTGCGGGCGCAGTGCCCGACCACGATGGCGGTCAGCTGCGAGGTCCCGGTGGCGGAGGTCAGGTCGATGTCGTGCATGGGGCCGGAGTCTCGCGGCGTCGCCGGGCCCGTGCAATAGGCCGCCTGGCGGTCAGCGCTTCGGGGCGGCCTTGGTCAGGCGTTCGATCTCGCGCGGATACCAGGCCCGGCCGAGGCCGAGGCGGTCGAGCTCCATCGCCTCGGTGAGCAGCGTCCGCACCTCGGCTCCCTTGCCGTCGAGCGCGGCGACGCGCGCCAGGCACCAGCGGACGAGATGGTCGTAGCCGACATCCTTCGCCGTGGCGAGGAGGATGTCGGCCTCGGCGCGCTCGGCGGGATCGTCCGCGCCCATCACCCCGAGCAGGGCGTAGGCGTAGGCGTTGGCCTCGTCGATCTCCAGCAGCTCGCCGGCCGCCTCGGCTGCGCGTTCGCCCAGGCCCGCGGCCTCGAGGGCGAACATGCGGTCGGCGAGCAGGCCGGTCCAGTAGGACATGCTCTGGCCCGACTTCACCTTGGCCTTGATGCTGGCGGCGGTGGCGCCGGAGAGCTCGACCGCGCGGTCGTAGGCTTCGACCGCGCCCGCGGCGAGCTCGGCCTTGCCGTAGAGGCGGCACTGCGCCAGGCGCACCGCACCCAGGGCGGCGTGGCAGCGCCAGTTGTCGCCGGCCAGTTCGACCGCTTTTTCAGCGTATTCGCCAGCCTGCTGCGGATCGAGGTACGAGCCGAGCGCCGCCTTGGCCGCCGCCGCCAGCTCGTCGGCGGTGCGCGGCTCGATCGCCAGCACGTGCTTCTCCCAGTCCGACTGCAGATCACCTGGGCTGCGGCCGATGCCCTTGGTGAACAGCTCGGTGGCCGAGCCGTCCCCGCCCTTCTTCAGGGACATCAGGTAGTTCTCGTAACCCTTGCGCAGCTTCTTGTCGCCGCCCTGCATGAGGAAGTGGGTCAGCGACCAGCCGCGCGGGTAGTATTCGACGGTGTAGGCGGCGTGCGAGCAGGCGACGGTCCCCTCGAGGTTCACCTTCCCTTCGCGCATCATGTCGCGCAGGTGCCACAGGCGGGTCCACGGGATGGCGTCGGGATCGACGCGATCCTCGCGGCGCTCGGCATCCTCGAAATAGACCGCCAGCCCTTCGTTGGTCCAGGTCGGCACCTCGCGCTTGGCGAAGCGGTTGACGATGAGGTGGGTGGTCTCGTGGAACAGGGTGCCCAGGGTCTGGTCGAGGCTGCCGGCATAGAAGCAGCGGATGAGATCCTTGCGCGGCACGTAGTAGCCGAGGATGTTCTCGTGCACCGCGATGCGGTCATCGAGGCTGGCCTGCATGAAGGCGTCCTGGTCGGCGAAGACCTCGACCGGGATCTTGGCGCTGGTGCTGCCGAGGTTGAACATGCGGGCGGCCACCGCGTAGTACTGCTCCATCGCGGTGCGGATGTCCTCGACCACCCGCACCGGGCAGTTGCTCTTGATCGCGAAGTGCGCGGTCTTGGTCTCCCAGGCCTTGGCCCATCCCTGCCGCGCGCGCAGCTGCTCGCGCATGCTGTCGCGGCGGGAGATGATGCGCTTCTTCTCGGCCGGCGACATGTAGCGGCCGAGGTAGCGCACCCACTTCTTGGCCACCCACAGCGGTTCGCCGCGCAGCCATTCGCCGCCGACCTTCTCGTAGCCCAGGGCCTTGCGTGCCGCCTGGTGCTCGGGCTTGAGCGCGATCACCGCCTCGAGGATGCGGTCCGCGTCGGTCGACAGGCCCTTGCCGCGGGCCCAGCGGGCGAGGTCCACCCGGCGATCGACCTGGTCCTCGGGGATCTTGGCGAGACGGGCTGCGAAATCGCTGCGCAGCGGATCGGCGTCGGCGGCCGCGAGCAACCAGGCGCACAGCAGGCAGGGGATGAGGCGGAGCAGCATGCGCTGCGCATGCTAGCAGTCCTGGACGAGACTGCACCAGACGCGGATGTCCGACGGACTAATCGGGTACCGGGAAAGCCGGCGCACCGTTCAGGCCAGCAGCCCCTGCAGCAGGCGCTCGTAGCGGTCGACGATGCCGTCGGGGCCGAACTGCTCCGCCCGCGCCCGCGCCGCCACGCGCATGCGGGCATGGCGCTCGCGGTCGGCAAGCAGGCCGGCGGCCAGCGATCCCAGGCAGAGGTCCTCGCCGGTCGGGCAGAGGATGCCGCTGATGCCGTCCTCGACCACCTCGGGCAGGCCGCCGGCATGGTATCCCAGCACGGGCACGCCGCAGGCCATGGCCTCGAGGGCGGCCAGGCCGAAGCTTTCGGCGATCGACGGCAGCAGGAAGAGGTCGCTGGCCTGCAGGATGGGCTCGGGCTGCTGCTGGCCGAGGATGCGCAGATCGTCGCGCACGCCCAGCTCGCGGGCCAGCTGCTCGGCCTTCGGCAGCTCGGGACCGTCACCGACCAGGACCAGCACCGCCGGCATGCGCCGGCGCAGGACGGCGAAGGCGTTCACCACCATCTCGACCCGCTTCACCGGGCGGAAGTTGGAGATGTGGGTGACGATCGCCGTCCCCTTCGGCGCCAGCAGGCGGCGGGCGGCGCAGTCCTGCTGCGGGCGGAAGCGCTGCAGGTCGACGAAGTTCGGGATCGCCACCACCCGGCCCGGCTTGGTGCCGAAGTCGGTGTCGGTCGCCTCGGCCAGCCAGCGGCTGGGGGCGGTGAGGAGATCCTGCTTGTGGATGGCGTGGCGGGTCAGCTCGAAGTAGCCGCGTTCGCGGCCCACCAGGGTGATGTCGGTGCCGTGCAGGGTGCAGGCGAGGCGGATGCGCTTGCCGCGTTCGGCGAGGACGTCGCGGGCCATCAGGGCCGCGACCGCATGCGGGATGGCGTAATGGCTGTGGACGATCTCGCAGCCGAACTCCTCGCACACCTCGATGATCTTGTTGGTCAGATTGAGGGTGTAGGGCGGATAGCGGAAGAGCGGATAGTCGCCGATGGTGACGGCGTGGAACGAGAGGTTCGGCCTGAACGCCTCGAGGCGGAAGGGGTGCTCGTAGCTGACGACGTGCAGCTCGTGCCCGCGATCGGCCAGGCGCATGGCCAGCTCGCTGGCGACCGCGCCGGAGCCGCCGTAGGTGGGATAGCAGAGGGTGGCGATCCGCATCCGCCGTCCGTCACTTGCGGTCGAGGGCGGGGCGGATCTTCATCCCGGCGTCGGGGATCATCACGCGCTCCCATGGCGCGTAGCCGGTGCGTTCGATGCGCAGGGCGAGGCGCTTGGCCGGAAGCTTCAGCGTGCATGGCGTGTTGCCGCGGAAGATCCCGTCGATGAGCACATCGGCACCGGGCGGGTCGCTGCCGACCTCGACCTCGACCAGGTTCTCGGCGGTCGGGGCGGGGCCGCTGCTGACTGCATCGTTGCGCTTCTGCAGGAAGTCGAGCAGGGCTCCAACCGCATTGCTGCATCCCTCCCACACTGTGCGCGCCTCGGGGCTGGACTCGGGTCCGGGGAACTTGGGCGAAGGGAACCCCTCCCAGTCGCCGCGACCACGCTTGGCGAACACGACGTTGCCATAGCCGTCGAGGGCGCGCATCTCGACCATGGCGGTGCAGATGACCTTGCGCACACCCTGGCTGTTGGCGGTCTCCTCGCGGCGCTCGATCGACTGCACCACGGTGAGGACCAGCAGGTCGGCGCCGCTGGTGCCCTCGACCGGCCACGAGCGCCAGGCGGCATCGTCCGAGGCCGGCAGGGTGGGCCCGGCCAGGCCGTCGGCATCGGCCTTGGCGCCGAGGACATCGATGCGGTCGGCGAGGTCGTAGATGAAGGTCTCGGCGGCATCCGGCCAGATCTCGGCCAGACGGCCGACAGCGACCGGGGCGAAGACCACGGCGTTGCTGCGCGGGGTGGGCTCGTCAGGGCGCTGCGTGCGGCTGGGCGGCTGGCCGCCGGGCGGGGCAGGGTGCCAGGTGTTGCGGTCGCGCGGGGTGCAGGCGGCCAGGCAGAGGATGGCGAGGGCGGCGGCGATCAGACGCATGCGGCAGAGCATCGGCCCGGGCC
>JAFLCQ010000324.1 GCA_017302815.1 Planctomycetota bacterium | reverse complement strand
CGCCCAGCAGGCGCTCCTGGATGCGCGCCACCGGCCAGCCGGCGCTCTGCAGGCGCTTCACCGCCAGCACCTGCAAGCGATGGCGGCGGCCGTAGAGGGCGGTGCGGCCGCGCCACGACAGCGGCTTGTCGAGCAGGCCGATGGTGCCGTACCAGCGCAGGGTGCGCTGGTCGGGCAGGGCGCGGACCTGGCCGTTGGCCGGATCGGGCCAGCCGGCCATAGCGGTGGCGAGGTCGTCGACCAGTTCACTGATGGTGCGCAGGGGGTTGCTCACGTCTTTTATATAACAGTGAATATAACACTGTCAAATAGAACCCGCACACAACCCCGCCCAGGATCTGGGCGGGGCGCGGATCAGTCGGCGATCTCGACCATCTGGTGGCAGAGCAGTCGCGGCACGGTGAACGCGGCGCGGCCATCGCGCCAGTCGCAGGCCAGCTCGCGGCCCTCGGGAACCAGGCGCACGCGCGAGGGCTTCGCGGCGCGGCGCACCTGCACCGTCACGTCGGCCAGCGGCACCAGGTCCTCGATCACCTCGACGCCGTCGCCGCGCTTGCTGGGGGTGGCGAAGAGGAGGTGGAGGACATCGCGGCGCTGCGCGTCCTGGCGCATCAGGGTGAGACGGCCGGCGCTGGGCAGCGAGGTCTCGACCTGCAGCCCGGCCAGCTCGCGGCGCAGCGCGAACATGAACAGCTCGCGCAGGATCTGCTGCCCCTTGGCGTGGTAGAGGCCGCACACCGGATGCGCGATCCAGGTGCCGTGCGGACCGGCGATGATGGCCGGACCGGCCGCGCCGCGCCGGTTGGGGGTGTGCCGATGCGAGCAGAACGCGCCCAGCGCACGGTTGAAGTAGGGCTCCTCGCGGGTCGCCAGCACGGTGCCGCCGCGCGGCGCCAGCCGTCGGCCGGCGCCGTAGACGACGTAGGCGGTGCGCAGCCATGGCGCCACCGCCGCGGCCGGGGTGATGTACTCGGGATCGAAGGGCGAGAGGCCGGCGTCGTCGGCGCCGAAGTCCAGGACCTGGCGGTCCTCGCCGGCGCGCACGCCGGCCGCGCCGGTCGCCACGACGCGGCCGCCGCCGCGGACGTAGGCCAGCAGGCGCGCCTCCAGCGCCGCGTCGGGACGGATGGCGTCGGGAAGGACCAGCACGCGGTAGCGCGACCAGTCGGCCTGGGCGTCGACGACGTCGAACCAGACGTGGCCTTCCAGCAGCATGCGCACCGCGCCTTCGTCGGCGGGGTTGCTGTGGCCATGCGTGCCCGGGCCGGCGACCGCCTCGTGCGAGAGCAGCGCCACCTCGGCGAGGCTGCGGGCACCCGCCAGCCATGGCTCCTTGGCCTCGACCTCGGCATAGGCCGCGCCGATGACGGCGTAGGTCGCGTCCTCCATCGCCCCGTCCGGGTGCAGCTGGTCGCCCACCGACACCGCCGCGCCCTGCGCGATGGCCGCCGCAGCCTCGTAGCGCAGCGCGTTGGGATGCTTGAAGCCGCCGAACTCGCCCCACGAGAGGTGGAACTTCCCGGTCATGCCGAGGAACTTCATGCCGGTGGTGCGGGCGTAGCCGGCCGAGAGCGGGAAGTGGTCGTAGCCCCAGCCGCCGGTGGGCAGCGACTCCAGCTCAAGATGGGTGTTCTGGCGCGCGATCTCCAGGTCGCCGCGGGTGATGTGGCCGGCGTTGTGGAAGAGCCGTGCGCCGGGGCGGCCGCGATCCACCGCCTCGCGCATGCGCCGGGTGTAGGTCAGATAGGTGCGGCGGGCCTGCCTGGCGATCAGCTGCGGGTCGGCGGCGTCGCCTTCGGCCAGGCGCTCCTGCACGCAGCGGCAGCACCAGCACGGGCGCGGGCCGACGATGTCGAGGAAGATGCCGTCCTCGCCATGCAGGCGTGCCGACTCCTCGACCTGCGCCGCCAGCTGGTCGAGGTAGGGCGAGTTCATGCACATCTCGTGGAAGCCGGCGCGGTCGTTGGTCCCCGCCCACGGCACCGAGCCGTCGGCGTTGCGCCGGGCCCAGCCCGGCTCGCGCCAGTAGGTCTGCTCGTCGAGGCCGGCCGACAGGTAGACCGGCGTCTTCACCCCGATGGCGCGCGCGGCGGCGATCTGCGCCCGCAGCAGGTCCCCGTCCAGGGTGGGGTGGACGCGGCCGACCGCGGTGGGGTGGTAGTGCCAGCCGTGGTGGCACTTGGCGAAGAGGGTGATCGAGTCGACGTGTCCCAGGCGGAGGGCGGCCTGGAAGCGGGCCGGATCGAAGGCGGATCCGACGCCGGCGATCTTCTCGGAGGTGTGGAAATCGAGGTGGACCTGGCGGTAGCGCATGGTCGCATCCTCGCCCGGCGGCGGGGCCCGGCTATGTCTGTTCGCGCGCCGGCTGTGCCTGTCGCGCAGGTGGCCGCAGGCCCGGCGGCGGTTGCCTGGGCGGTCGCAGCCGCCTAGCATCGCGACCGGAGTACCGCCATGCGGATAGCGCTGCCCGCCTGCCTCGTCCTCGCCGCCCTCGCCTGGGCCGGCGACGAACCGGCCATGCCGCCGATGCCCGGCCAGCCCGATCCCAAGGCCGCCGCCGCCGTCGCCGCGGCCGACGTCGCCTGGGAGGCGGGCGACCGCATCATCATCGTCGGCGATCTGCTGGCGCCGCCGAACCAGCCCGGCTTCGCTCCGCGCCTCCACGACCAGCTGCTGGCCTCGCGCAAGGACCTCGACCTGGTGGTGCGCCAGCTCGCCAACCACGCCATCCCGGCGGCGCGCTGGCGCGATGCCCTGAAGACCGAGCTGGCGCAGCGCCCGTCGGCGCAGGTGGTGGTGATCGGCGTCGGCATGGGCGACGCCCTGGCGGCGCTCAACGCCAAGGCCACCGCGATCCCCTCCCGCGACGAGTACAGGGCAGTGGTCGAGGACATGGCCAAGGCGGCGCAGGCGGCGGGCGCCGCGGTGGTGCTGTGCACGCCGGCGGTGCTGGGCGACAAGCCGGTCGGCGGCCCCTTCACCGCCGAGCTCGACGGCTACGCCGAGGCGGTGCGGGCGTTGGCGCCGGCGATCGGGGCCGAACTGTGCGATCTGCGCAAGCCGCAGATGGAGCTGCTGCAGGCGCGCAACGCCAAGGCGACGCGCGAGCTGAACGTGGTCAGCAAGGCCCTGGGCCAGCTGCGCAGCGAGGCGATGGACGCCGCCACCACGGCGGTGGCGCAGGCGGTGGCGGCGGCGGTGAAGCGCATCCCCTGGTCGATCCGCGTGCCCGGCATCCCCTTCAAGGGCACGGCGCAGGCGGAGATCCAGGTGCGCCGCATCGCCCCCGAGCGCGTCGAGCTGCGCTACACCACCGACGGCAGCGAGGTCGGCGCGACCGCGAAGCTCTACCAGAAGCCGTTCGCGGTGACCGAGACGACCCAGATCCGCGTCGTCGCCACCGCCAAGGACGGTGGCGGTTCGCGCACCGCCACCGGCTGGTGGACGGCCTACCGCAGCCGCGCCTCCGAGAGCGTCGCCGGCGAGATGCTGCCGGGACTGTGGGTCGACCACTATCCGCTGAAGCGCTGGCGCGACCCCATCGCCAACCTCGATGCGATGAAGGCGGATGCGACCGCGGTATGGCCGAACTTCGAGCTGGACGCGGTCTCGCGGATGGCGGTGCACCGCTGGCCCAACGAGTGGTTCGCGCTGCGCTTCACCGGCTGGTTCATGGCGCCCTACGACGGCATCTACCGCTTCGCGACCTACAGTGACGACGCCACCCGCCTGTGGTTCGGCGACACCCTGGTGGTGCGCAACGACAATCTGCATGCGATGCGCTGGGCGCACGGCTCGGTCGAGCTGAACAAGGGACTGCATCCGGTGACCCTGTGGTATGCCCAGGGGCCCTCGCTGCATGGCCTCGAAGTGCATGTCGCCCTGCCAGGCCAGCGCTATCAGCGCCTGCCAGATCTGCTGCTGCGCCGCACGCCAGCGCCGCCGGTGCGCAAGCCGCTGTCCTTCGAGGTCACCGGCGGGGCGGATGATGCCGGCGAACCGGATGCGGCGCCCAACCTCCCCGGCGCCCCCGGCGGCGTGCCGGAACCGCCACGGCCGGAGTAGATCCGCAGATCTACATCAGATAGCCGCCAAGGCGCCAAGGGCGCCCAGAGATCCACTCTGGGAAGAACGTGGATGCCAGGTGGACAAGGCTTGGCGTTCTTGGCGGCTACTGAGCTTTTCGATCCAGGTTGACATCACGGGTTGGTTTTCGCCAAGAGCGCGAAGCCATCAGTGAATTCTCTTTCCTGGCGATCTTGGCGACCTTGGCGCCTTGGCGGCTAAAGACTCCCAATCTGTCTACCTGTTTGTGCATGCTCAGTAGATGCCCCCCGTCTGCCGCAGCCGCCGCGGGCTGAGGCCGGTGAGGCGGCGGCACACCCGGCTGAAGTGGAAGGGATCGTCGTAGCCGCAGGCGGCGGCGATGCGCGCGATCGGCCGGTCGGTCGACAGCAGCAGGCTGCGCGCACGCTCGAAGCGGCGCTGCTCCAGCCAGGCGCGCGGCGAGCGCCCGGTCAGACGGTGCACGGCGGCGCGGAAGGCGGTCTCGCCCATGC
>JAFLCQ010000323.1 GCA_017302815.1 Planctomycetota bacterium | reverse complement strand
CAAGCTGGGCGAGCGTGCCCGCGCCGCCGCCGCCGCCGGCGCCGACGAGCCGGTGCCGCCCGGCTACGAGGACATGGCGGGACGGTACTTCCAGGCCCTCACGGGGGAGAAGTGAGATGCGACCAAGAACACGGAGCACCAGAGAGACCAGAGCCCAATCCACCTCTGGTTCCTCTGGTGCTCTGTGTGCAATCCATGCGGAAGGATCGGATATGATGCCCCATAGTCTGCTCATGTTCGTCGTATGCGCCGCCGTCCTGGGCGCGGGCGAGAATCTCATCCGCAACGGCGGCTTCGAGCAGACCGATCCGGCCGACGCCGCCCGCCTGCTGGCCTGGGGACGCATCGACGGCCTCGGCATCCGCTGGCTGGCCTCGCCGGATGGCCGTCCGGGCAAGGCGCTGCGCTTCGACACCGGCGTCAGTGAGAAGGCGATGGTCGCCAGCTGGAAGTCGCAGGGCATCACCGACTGGGACGTGCCCGACGCCAGCGATGGCCCGATCGGCGCGACCTACGGCCTGTCGCTGTACAGCGATGCCGTCGCCATCCGCAAGGATCAGGCCTACGCCATCGAGGTCGACCATCGCGGCCCCGGCGGCGGCAAGATCTGGGTGCGCGGCTACGCCAAGCGCGGCGAGACCATGAAGCGGGTCTACGAGGCGCAGACCGAGCTGCCCTCCGACCCGGCCTGGAAGCGCACCGTCTACGCCTTCCACCCCACCCGCCACACGCCGCAGGTGACCGAGGTGAAGGTGATGCTGTACGCCTACTGGCCGGCGCAGGAGAGCTGGTTCGATGACGTGGTGCTGCGCGAAGCAGCAGTCGGTGAACTGGCGGCGGAAGACGCCCGCAGGAAACGCTAAGAGGTGTCGCCACTCGGCTTAACAGGTTAGCACAGTCTGCTCCTGGCCACTGTCGCCTGCCTTGGTGCAGCATGGATGCCGAAGAGAAGACCGTCTCTCCTTGTGGGATGATCTCGGGGATCGTAACATGGGAGAATGCGCCTCCAGACACGCCTCCTCCTCTCCATCGGCGGCATCGTCGCCGGCCTTGGCCTCGTCATCGCCTTCGTAGCAGTGGTGCTGGGTTGGACGGTCGGGCGCTATGACAGCCTCCTGCGTCAGGAGAAGGAGCTCGCCGTGCGCTCGATGGATGTCTACATCCAGGTGCTGCAGGCGCGACGACATGAGAAGGACTTCCAACTGCGCCTGCAACCAGAGATGGTCGACAAGCATGCCGCGACGATGACCGAGTTGCGGCAGTTGCTGGAGCGGATCGCGGCACTGCCGTTGCAGGACGCAACCGTTCCAGCCGCTGACGGTGTCGAGGCGTCGACCGTCGGCGCCCTGATCGGCGCCATGCGCCCCGATCTCGAAGCCTATGCGTCCGCATTCAACGCCCTGGCCGAGGCCCAACGCAGCCGCGGCCTGACCCAGGATGACGGCATCCAGAAGAGCTTCCGCGCCGCCGTGCATGGCCTGGAGAAGACCCTCGACGGCGAGGATCCCAAGATCCTGGTGCAGCTGCTGCAGCTGCGACGCAGCGAGAAAGACTACATGCTGCGCATGCGCAGCGAGGGCGAGAAGTACCGCAGCAAGACCCTCGCCGAACTGGAGCGCCTGCAGTCGCTTACCGCAGCCCTACCCGAGGCGAAGGCCGCCGCCGCGACCGCGGCCTGCGCCGCCTATCGCGACGGCTTTGCCGCCCTGGTTGCCAGCGATGCCAAGGCGGTGGCGGCGGAGACCGATCTGCGCACCGCCATCCGCAAGGTCGAGGCGGCGACCGACCGTCTGCACGAGGCGGCGGAGTCGCTGTCCCAACAGGTCTCGGCATCCACCATGCATATGGCCGGCCTCTGGCGCAACATCGCCCTCGGCGCCGGAGCCCTCGGCGTCGCCATCGCCATCATCGTCGTCGCCATGCAGGCGCGGGCGGTCGCCCGGCCCGTGATCGCGGCATCGACCGCGCTGTGCAAGGTCGCGGAAGGCGATTTCCGTGATCGGCCCGCGTCCGACCGCACGGACGAGATCGGCGACATGACCCGTTCGCTGGGCAGCACCCTCGAAGCCCTGCGCCAAGCCATCGGCAGCGTCGCGTCCGAGGCCGGCAAGGTCGCAGCCGAGGCCAAGGGCATCGACCAGGTCAGCGCCCACGTCGCGCATGCCGCCGAGCACAATGCCCGCGAGGCGCAGACCGCCGCCAGCGGCACCGAAGAGGTCTCGGCGAGCTCGGCCACCGTCGCCGCCAGCGCCGAGGAGATGCTCGCGGCCATCGCCGAGATCAGCCGCAACGTGCAGCAGGTCTCGGCGCTGTCACGCGAGGCCGACGGCAAGGCCGGCGGAGCCAAGGATGAGATGCTGGCCCTGGGCAAGGCCAGCACCGAGATCGGCAGCGTGGTGCAGATCATCCGCGGCATCGCCGAGCAGACCAACCTGCTGGCCTTGAACGCCACCATCGAGGCGGCGCGAGCCGGCGACGCCGGACGCGGCTTCGCCGTGGTCGCCAGCGAGGTGAAGACCCTCGCCGGACAGACCGCCACCGCCACCGTGCGCATCGAGGAGATGGTCTCCGCCATCCAGCGCCGCGCCGACGGCGCCAGCGCGACCATGCAGGCCATCGCCGAGGTGGTGCGGCGGATCGCCGACATGCAGGCCACCATCGCCAGCGCGGTCGAGGAGCAGAGCGCCACCTCGCAGGAGATCACCCGTGCGGTCGCCGACGTCTCGACCGGGGTGAAGGACATCAACCGCGCCATCGCCGGCGTGAGCAACGCGGCGGCGGAGACCAAGAACACCGCGCAGGAGGCGCGCACGGCCGCCGCCAACCTGCTGGCGGTGTCGCAGGAGCTCAACGCGGTGGTGGCGCGCTTCCGCGTCTGATCAGGCGGCGCGCCGGCGCCCCGCCAGGGCCGGCTCGATGGCGGCGAAGAAGGCTGCACGCGGCACCCAGTCCGGCACGCTGTTGCCGGTGCCAGCTGCCCAGCCGCGGCCGCCGGTATGGGCGAGCATGGCGGCGCTGCGCGCGCGTACCGCCTCGGCGGGGGTGCGGCACAGATAGTCGACATCGAGTCCGCCGAGGATGGCGATGCGCGATCCCCAGCGGTCCCAGGCCTCCTCCACGCGGGTGATGCCGTCCTCGTACGAATGCTTCCCGTCATAGCCCATGCCGTCGATGATGTCGTCCATCACCGCCGCCAGGTTGCCGCAGCTGTGCAGGACCGCCGGCTTCCCGGCCGCATGCGCACAGGCGACGATGCGCTCGTGCCAGGGGAAGACGTAGCGGCGCATCTGCCGTGGCGAGAGCATGGTCTGGGTCTTGAAACCCCAATCGTCATTGGACATCAGCAGGCCGACCGCGGGATGGTCGATCACGCGGCGGTAGTAGGCGAGCAGCCCGCTGCCGACGCCATCGAACACCGCCTGCACCAGATCCGGATCATCAGCGACCAGTTCGCAGAGCCGCTCGAAGCCGACCAGGCGGATGACGTTCTCCAGCACGCCGCAGGGACCGCTGGCCATCAGCACCTGGCCGGGCGCCAGCGCGGCGGCGGCGCTATCGAGGTAGCTCCAGTCGAGGGCGTCGATGCGTGGCCAGACGTAGGCCTCGCAGGAGGCGCGATCAGTGATCACCGCCCCTTCGTTGAGGGAGATCGACTGGCCGCGATGGTGTTCGCCGGCCGGGAAGCCGAAACCGTTCTGCGGGAAGAGATTGGCGTGGTCGTAGCCGAGGGCGGCGAAGGCCCGCACATCGCGCACGTAGTCGGGTTCGCCGGCACGCTGGCCGGCGATGTCGCGATAGAGACCGCCGTTGTGGTAGAACTCGAAGAGCGCCGCACGAGCCGGCGCCTCGCCGCGCAGGATGGCGCCGAGGTTGCGGTGGAAGTCGGGGCCGTCGGCGACGGGCCCATGCCAGCCGGGAAGCGTATCCATGTCCTCCACGCTAGCGCCGTGCCGGCTGGTGGCGATGTCGACAACGACAAATCGGTGTCCGTATCGCCTGCCCGAGCTAGGATGCCGGCATGTCCGGCGGTGCCGCCCCATCCACCGACCTGCTGCAGATGCTGCGGCCATTCGTCAGGCACTGCGGCGACGAGCGGCGTCCGGCCTGGCGGCTGCGCCGACGCCGGCTCCTCGATCATCTGGTGGTCTTCATCGCCGACGGCCGCGGACGCTTCGAGATCGGCCCCGAGACCATCCCGGTACGGCCGGGCGACCTGCTGTGGATCCCGCCCGACACCGACCACGAGATGGAGGGCTTCGCACCGGGCATGAACTGCCCCTATCTGCACGGCGATCTGGCGTATCGGCCGGGCGTCGGCGACTGGGACTTCAGCATCCCCGGCGGCACGACCGACCTCGCGCGGCACGCGCATCTGATGCATCCGATCCTGCGGCATCCCGCCCTGGACGGTTTGCCCGGGCTGCATCGCGGACAGGCCGCGCGCCGGGCCACGACGACGGCTGCCTGCAAGGCGATGGGGGTGCCGTTGAGCAAAGTGCGCTGGGACGACCGTCTCTATGCGGCGCCAGTCGAAGATCTGCTGGCGGCGCTGGCCGATTGCCCGAAGAGTGCC
>JAFLCQ010000322.1 GCA_017302815.1 Planctomycetota bacterium | reverse complement strand
CAGCGCCGTGGCGCGGTCGCCCGCCTTGGCAGCCTGCTCCAGCTCGCGGGCGATGCCGGACAGCTCGTCGAGGCCGAGGTTGCCGGCATCGCCCTTGAGGGCGTGGGCGCGCTTGCCCGCCACCGCGAGGTCGCCCGCCTTGGCCGCCGCCACCGCCTCCTCGGCGAGGTGCGGCCCCTCCGCGAGCATCGCCGCCAGCACATCGCGGGCGATGTCGTCGCCGACTTCGGCGCGCAGCTGGGCGAAGCGGTCGGGAGGGGGAGGCGGCGGCGCGGCCTCCTTGGCCTGCCCGGTCTCGCGATGGATCCAGCGCGCCAGGATGTCCGCCAGCTCGGCCGGGCGCACCGGCTTGGCGAGGTAGTCGTCGAAGCCACGCAGCAGGCATTCTTCGCGGTCGCCGGCCATGGCGTGCGCCGTCACCGCCACCAGCGGGGTGCGGCAGCCGCCCTCGCGGATGCGCGCGGCGGCCTGGAATCCGTCGACCTCGGGCATCTGGCAGTCGAGCAGGATGAGATCCCACGATCCCTCGGCGGCGCGCTGGATCGCCTCCGCCCCGCCGGTGGCCAGCTCCACCTCGACACCGAGGCGCCTGAGCTGTCCCGCCAGGACCAGGCGGTTCACCTGCTGGTCGTCGGTGTAGAGGACGCGCGCCCCGTCGAAGCGGGCGACGGCGCGCAGGCGCGCGGTGACGTGGCCCTGGGCCTGGCCGCCGAGCAGTTCGCTGGCCGCAGCCGCGAGGGCGGCTGCATCGACCGGCTTGCTGATCTGCCGGCTCTGGCGCCGCGAGGCTGCCACCGCGACCTCCGCCCGGGCACCGGCCAGGGGTGCGAGCACCAGCACGGGCAGCCCGTGCGGCAGGCGATCGATCAGCTCGGGGGCGTGCTCGGCGTCGCCATCGATGATCGCGAGCCGGGCGCCATCGTCGCCGAGGGACCCGCCGACGCATGCCGTCGCGGCCGCCAGCGCCTCGCGCAATGGCCCATCGCAGCGCACGGCGAAGCGCCAGGGCGCCTGCGGGTGATGCGGGCCTTCGGCCGTCCCGGCCTTGATCCTGACCGTGAAGGTCGATCCGACCCCGACCTCGCTGCGCAGGTCGATGCCGCCGCCCATCAGCTCGCACAGCCGCTTGCTGATGGTGAGGCCGAGGCCGCTGCCGCCGAAGCGCCGGTTGATCGAGGCGTCGCCCTGCTCGAACGGGGTGAACAGCCGCGCCTGCGCCTCGGGGGCGATGCCGGGCCCCTGGTCGCTGATGGCGAAGGCGAGGCGCCAGCCGTCGCGGTCGGCCTCGGCCGAGGCGCGCACGGCGATGCAGCCGCGCTCCGAGAACTTCAGCGCGTTGCCGACCAGGTTCATCACCACCTGGCGCAGCCTGCCGGCGTCGACCAGGATGCGGGTCGGGAAATCCGGGGTCGGGATCCACGCCAGTTCGACGCCTTTGCCCTGCGCCTGCGGGGCGAGGGTGCGCAGCACCGCCATCACCAGCGCGGCGGGGTCCGCCTCGCTGGGATTCAGCACCTGCCGTCCGGCCTCGATGCGCGAGAGGTCGAGGATGCTGTCGATCTGCCGCAGCAGATCCTCGGCGCAGGTGCGGATCACTCCCAGGCGGTCGCGCCTGCCGTGATCGCCTTCATCGGCGTGCAGCAGCTCGGCCATGCCGATGATGCCGTTGAGCGGGGTGCGCAGCTCGTGGCTGACGGTGGCGAGGAAGGCGCTCTTGGCCCGCGAGGACGACTCCGCCCGGTCGCGCGCCGCCGCCAGGTCGCGGGTCCGCTCGGCGACCGCCTTCTCCAGTTCATCGGCGTGGGCGGTGATGCGCGCCCGCAGGGTGAGGCCCTCATGCGCCGAGCCGGTGCGCGCGGATGCCAGGGCCAGGGCGGCCAGGCGTTCGGCGCCGGCCTGGTCGGGCGGGCAGATGCCGATGACCAGGCCCGCCAGGTGGGTCGGCGTCGCCACCGCCTGCAGCACCACGAGCGAGGCGTCGGCCAGTTCATGAATCACCGGCTGGCCGCGGCGCAGCGCGAGGGCGAAGCGCCCGTGGTCGACCGCGTCGGCAAGCAGCCCGGAGAGGAGGTCGTGCGCATCCGTCGGCGCCGCTCCGGCGAGGACCGGCAGCAGGGTCGTATCGTCGATGGTCGCGACGCCGCGGATCGCGCAGGGCAGCAGGCTGGGCAGGATGTCGAGGAAGGCGTCCAGCGCCGCCTGGGGCCGGTCGCAGGCCGCCAGGCTGGCGTCCAGCGATACCAGGACGTCGAAGAGGGCGCTCACGCGCCGTCTCCAACCAGGATGCCGAGCATGGGGCCGAGCGCAGCCTCGGTCTCGGTCGCCATGGGCGAGAGCTCGTCGGGGGTGATGCCGAGCAGCTCCCAGGCGCGCAGATCCAGGGGGGTGGCGACGCCACCATCGCCGCCGATGCCGAGGACGCTGGTGGCGAGCGATGCCAGGTGGATGACGGCCGCCTCGATGCGCTGGGTCGGGGCTGCGGATGGCTGATGGTGCCAGGCCACCGGTTCGACCAGGGACGGCGGCAGGCGCCAGCGGGTGAGGATGGCTCCGCCGACGGCGGCGTGGTCGTAGCCGAGCAGGGCCTGCTCGGCACGTTCGATCGGCAGCGCCTTGGCCGAGGCCAGGCGGCGGGATTCGACCGTGACCTCCGGTGCCGCCAGTTCCATGGCGTAGCCGCCGAGGTCGTGCAGCAGGCCGGCGACGAAGAACCGCTCGACGTTGGCCTCGCGCCGGCGCGAGGCCAGCGCCCGGCCGTAGAGGCCGGTGGCGGTGCTGTGGTGCAGGAAGGCGTCGATGCGCTCCTTGCGGCCGCTGCCGCCGGCGACCAGGTCGACCACGGTCGCGGCGAGGGCCAGCTCGCGCAGCTGGCGGGTGCCGATGAGGTGCACCGCCTGCGACAGCTTCTCGACCCGCTGCGCGAGGCCGAACATCGGGCTGTTGGCCATGCGCAGGAGTCGCGCCGACAGGCCGGGATCGCTGGTCAGGGCGTCGGCGATCTGGCTGGTGGTCGCGGCGGCGTGGGCCAGGACGGCGTCGATGCGATGCCACGAATCAGGCAGGGCGGAGAGCTCGCCGGTGCCGGCGACGATCTGCTCGAGGGTCGGATGCGGCATCAGGTGCGAGCCCGCAGCAGGCGCACCACCGCCGCCTGGAAGAGCGCCCGCACCGCCGGGTGGTCGGCAGGCTGGCCGCGGAAGCGAGCCGCCGCCGTGCGCTGCGCCGCCAGCAGCAGCTGCTGGTCGATGGCCGGCTTGGCTTCGGCGATGTCGACGCTCTCGATGCCCCAGGCGCGCAGCACCTGCAGATGTTGCGGCGTCAGGGCCGTGCCGGCGGTCGCCAGCTGGCGGCCGCCGGGGCCGCTGACGGCCTCGGCCAGGACGGCGCCAGGCTTGAGATCCCGCACCGGGATGCGCATGGGTTCAGCCCTTGAGGCCGAGGGCCGCGATGCGCTCGGTGACCATCTGCTTGTTGAAGGGCTTCACCACATAGCCCTGCACCCCGAGCTTGGCCACGTCGACCACCGCCTGGCGGCTGGCCTCGGCGGTGATCATGATCACCGGGACGCCGACCGTGCGCGGATCATCGCGTATCTGGCGCAGGAACTCGGGGCCGTCCATCGGTTCCATGTGCCAGTCGAGCAGCACCAGGTCTATGGGCCACTTCTCGCGCAGGACCTGCAGCCCGGCGTTGCCATCGGCCGCCTCCAGGCAGGTGAAGCCCTGCTGCGTCAGCAGGCCCTTGAGCAGGGTCCGCGAGGCGGCGGAATCGTCGACCACGAGGGCTTGGGGCATGGTTCACGCATCATCGCCATTCCGGACCTCGTCGGCAAGGGGGAGGCGGCCGCTGCGCCTCAGCCCAGTGCGGCGCGCAGCACGGCATCCTGGCCGAGGCTGTTGTCGGTGAGCCGGACTATGGCCGACTCCAGGGCGCCGTCGCCGAGTTGCAGGGCCGCGCGCAGGTGGTCGTCGGGTCCGAGGAAGGGCGGCCACGCCCCGCGCAGACGCGAGGGATCGAAGGCCCCGATCAGCGATTCCAGCTGCCGCGCCTTGTCGCTGCGCTCGCGCGCCTCGTCCAGCGGGCAGGCGTGCAGCAGGAGGATGCGCGCCGCGCTCGGCCAGCTGACCGGATGGCGGACGTCGGTGCCGCTGATGCCCGAGACGAGTCCGTAGAGGAAGGCCGGGTGTTGCAGGTCGAACAGCGAATGGCAGGTGATCTGCACCCATTCCGCCGTGCCGCGGTCCTCGGCGACGCGGATGAACAGCTTGTCGCCCAGGGTCTCGCAGCTGCCGTGGTAGCTGTAGCGGACCAGGCCGTGCTCGCCGGCCAGCAGCCGGGCGCCGCCGCCCTCCAGCCGCAGCAGGCTGCGCTGGATGCGTCCATCGTTGAAGAAGGAGCGGCTCCAGGTGATCCACCAGCCGTCGTGGAAGCCGGTGTCGCTGCGCAGCTGGGCGAAGCCGCGCTCGACCTCGCGGGTACGCGCCTGGGCGGCGCCGGCCAGCTCCTCGGCGTTGCGCAGGCGCTGGCGGACAGCCGACGGCATCGCCTGCAGCAGGGCGGCGGCGACGAAGTCCTC
>JAFLCQ010000321.1 GCA_017302815.1 Planctomycetota bacterium | reverse complement strand
CGGCGCTCGCGACCTCCGTCGTGGACCCGAAGAACTCTTCGATGGGCGGACAGGGCTTCGCGACCGTGTACGTCGCGAAGGAACGCGCGGTGCGCGCACTGAACTTCTACGGCGTGGCGCCGCGCGGCGAGGCCATGCAGGTGGAGGGCCTCGACCAGGGCCGCAGCCTCGTCGTCCCCGAGGCGCGCGAGCACCTCGCCTATGACGCGGTGCTGGACCTGCTGCGGCGCCGGGAGATCGACGCCGACCGCTTCATGACCCACCGCTGGCCGCTGGCGCAGGCGGCCGAGGCCTTCAGCTGCGTCGCTTCCGGAGCGGTGCTGAAGGGCATGATCGAGATGCCATGACCCGCATCGTCCCCGACTGGAACGGCCACGCCTCGCCCTTCCGCCACACCTTCGCGCCGGTGGGCAACATCGACCAGTTCCGCTGGCTGGTGCGCGCCGACGTGCGCCGCCACCTGGAGATGGCTCGCGACGAGCTGGGCGTGCGCCAGGTGCGCGCCTGCGCCATGTATTCGCCGGAGATGCGGGTGTGGGGCCATCCGCTGGCGCAGTGGCGCACGCCGGCGGCGGAGCGCACGCCCCGGGCCAACTGGCAGAACGTCGACGGCTGCCTGGAATGGCTGGTCGAGGCCGGCCTGAAACCGATCTACACCACCTGCTTCACCCCCGACCATCTCACCGATGGCACGGTGCGCTGCTGGCCTGACCGCAACAACTGCAGCATGCCGCGCGATCCCGCCGCCTGGGGCGCCTTCGTCGCCGATGGCCTGCGCCATCACGTGCAGCGCTTCGGCCTGGCCGAGGTGCGCAGCTGGCTGTTCGAATGCTGGAACGAGCCCAACCTGCGCGGCGCCTTCTTCTCCGGCGATCGAGACGAGTTCTTCGCCCTGTGGTCGGCGACCTGGCGGGCGGTGAAGTCGGTGCATCCGGACCTGCGTCTGGGCGGACCGAGCACCGCACGCGGCGAATGGCTGGAGGAGTTCCTCGACTGGACCGCGCGCGATGGGACGCCGCCGGACTACCTCATCTCGCACGTCTACAACAACGACAGCGAGGGGGCGCCCTGCTCGCCCTTCGACGGGCCGGCCAGTCACCGCGTCAAGGACAGCCCGCATTTCGCCGCCGGCGTGGTGCGCGGTGTGCGCCGCATGCTGGATGCCCGCGGTTGGCGCGGCCCGGTGCATTGGAACGAATGGGGTCGGTCGTGGTTCCCGCACGACCTCGGGCGGGAGACCGCCCTCGATGCCGCCTTCATCGCCAAGACGATGGGCGAGGTGTCGCAGGACGCGGACGCCTTCGCCTACTGGTGCCTGTCCGATGTCTATGACCAGGTCGGCTTCCAGGGTTCGGAGTTCGAGGGCAACTACGGCATGCTGTCGCTGCACGGCCTGCGCAAGCCGGCCTGGAACGCGCATCGCATGCTGCGCATGCTGGGCGGAGAACGCCTCCCGGCGAGCGCCGAAGCCGGGACCGGCGTCCTGGCGACGCCCTCGGAAGGTCGCCTGGCGGTGCTGGTCTGGCGATATCCCGCCGATGGCGACGACGGATCCCCGATTTCGATCGACCTGCCGGCGCACGGCACGGCGCGTCTGCTGCGCATCGGAGCGGAGGAGAACAACGTCACCGCGCGCTGGCGGGCGCTGGGATCGCCGGCCTACCCGGATGCTGCCGTACTGGCCGACCTGCGGCGGCACGATGATCTGCAGCCGGCGTCCGATCTGCTCCTGTCGGAGGCGGATGGACGGCGTACCGCGACGTTCACGCTCGAACGGCCCGGTGCAGCGCTGCTGCTGGTGCAGGGGGTCTGAACCGGCTTCAGCGGCGATGGGCGCGACGATTGCCCTGGCGGTCGGTGCGCTCGATGTAGTGGCCCTTGAAGCCGTTGCGGAAGAAGCCGTCGATGGCCTGGGCCAGTACCGTGCGATTGGCATGCGGCAGGGCGGCTGCGACCGCGGCGACGAGCCGCTCCTTGCCGGCCGGATCGTTGTACAGGGCCGCGAGGTAGTCGGGCTTCTCGATCGCTCTGCCGCCCTGGCGCACGCGCGCCAGGATGCCGTCGACCGTGGCGTTGAAGGCCGCCTGCATCTCGGCCGGGGTGGCGGACTTGTGCTGGGCGGTGGTCGGCTTGGCGGCGCGTACGGTATGCGGAGCGGGCGGGGGCGGTTCGGCCAGTTGCGGCCGCGGCTTGTGGCGGGCGGTTCCCGGTGCCTGCTTGCGGTCCAGCGCCGGTCCCGGCGCGGAGGTGGACGAGGAGGCCGCACCGCCCATGCGCTGGATGGTCAGGCGCGTGGTCAGGATGATGGTCGCGGCGTCGAACTCGCTGGCCAGGCCGGGGATCTCGGCGTCGATGCCGGCCTTGCGCAGCTCGCCTTTGATCACGCCGCGGGCCTTGCGCAGCACGCCGGTGTCGTCGATGTCGACGGCGCAGCGGCGGTAGCAGTCGCGGATGCGTGCGACGATGTCCGGACTGCCGCGGTCATGCAGGGCGAGGTGCACCAGCCGGGTCAGGTCGGCGCGGATGCGCGCCTGGCGGGCGACGTTCGCTGCGTCGGCCTGGGTCGCCAGCAGCTGGGCCGTCATCTGGTCGAGGATCTCCAGGCAGCGCCTGGCGATCGTCTGGGTGGCGCTGCGGGTGGTCATCCCGGGCATCATGGCCGCGCGGTTGATGCCTTCAACCGTGGCCGGCCTCTCTCGTGCTTGAGGGGCGGGTCCGGACGGCGAGCATCGTGCGCGTGCTGCGCCTGGACATCATCACCCTCTTCCCCGAGGCCTGCCAGGGCTACCTCGACGCCTCCATCGTCGGCCGGGCCCGCCGTCGCGGCATCGTCGAGATCGATCTGGTCGATCCCCGGCGCTGGGCGGGCGGTCGGCATCGCAAGGTCGACGATCGGCCCTTCGGCGGCGGGCCGGGCATGGTCATGGCCGCACCGCCCATCGCCGAGGCCATCGACGTCTGCCTGGCGCGCTCGGCCGCGCCGCGCCTGCTGATGACCGACCCGCGCGGCACCCGCCTGCACCAGGGCTGGATCGAGCAGCTGGCGCGCGAGAGCCATCTCATCGTGGTGTGCGGCCACTACGAGGGCATCGATGAGCGCATCGTCGACCTCTACAACCCCGAGCTGGTCTCGGTCGGCGATCTGGTGATCTCCGGCGGCGAGCTGGCGGCGATGGTGGTGGCCGATGCCGTCACCCGGCTCCAGCCCGGAGCCCTGGGCGACGCGCGCAGCGCCGAACAGGACAGCTTCGCCGGCGGCGGCGGCCTCGACCATCCCAGCTACACCCGGCCCGAGGAGTTCCGCGATCTGCGCGTGCCTGACGCCCTGGTGTCCGGCGACCACAAGGCCATCGAACGCTGGCGAAAGTCCGAGAGCGAGCGGCGGACCAGGGCTCGCTCGGGGCATCCCGTCTAGATTTGCCCAGCCTCGGCTGGCCCGGCGGTCCAGAATACCTATCCTGGCGATAGGGGACTGCGCCATGCGGATCACGTCGCCTCGGAATGCCTTCACCCTCATCGAGCTGCTGGTGGTGATCTCGATCATCGCCATCCTCGCGGCGATGCTGCTGCCGGCCATAGGACTGGTGAAGGAGGGTGCGAACAAGATGAAATGTGGCGGTAATTTACGTCAGGTCGGCATGGCCATGATGGTCTACATTGGGGAATGGGAGGGGCGCTTGCCCTACCATGTAGACGGGAATGGCAACAGCCGCGGACACGAGGGAGCTTGGTTGGACTATATGTTGGCGGACCACCTCGGGTTCCAGGTGCCCGACAATTACACCGCCAATAGTGCCACGGGAAATCGGGTCTGGTTGTGCCCGAACGGCACCTACCGCTCGCTGAAGGTCATCTGGGGAGGAACTCGCACGGTGTGGGTGGATGGAGGCGGTAACGCCGGCATCTACGACCATGAGAACAACTACGAAGGGGCCTTTAGTCAGCCCTATTTCGACAGCGCTGCGGACGGATCCGAACTCCATCTCGGGAAATTTCGGAAAACATCGCAGATTCCTTGGCAATTCTGCTCGAATCGTGGGGCGCCCCCCGGTACCGGGTATGCAGGCCTGCAAGGTATCTCATATCACGCCAAAGGCGCTCGACCGACACTGTTTCTGGATGGTCATATGAAGGTTTTGACCTCCCCGTTAGCCTGTGCTGGTGCGGGGAATCCGATCGCAGGCGCCTTGATTCAGCAATGGGAGCCGAATCCCAACTACGCGTTTCCGGAATATTGAGCATGTCCTGGGACTTGTCTAAATTTTGGCATGCAGGTTTGCTTTTATTGGACTGAGTGGCTAGATTTCACTGAGATTCGGAGCCAATCATGTCCGATATGACGGTCGTCGAAGCCGGCTCAACCGCACGCCCGGCCTACCACTCCAAGGCGGTGCGCCTGGCCGATCGCCTGGAACGCGAGATCGCCGAGGGACGCTGGCCTGACGGCTGCTACCTGCCGGCCGAGGAGGACATGGCGCGCCAGCTGGAGGTCGCGCGCATGACCCTGCGGAGATGTCAAAGATGCCCACGATTTTCAAAGCCGCATGGAAAGCATCCGTGGACATCATCTCGCCAAAGCCGGTGTGGAAATGGCAATT
>JAFLCQ010000320.1 GCA_017302815.1 Planctomycetota bacterium | reverse complement strand
GCCGCGCTGGGCGCCGGCGAGGGCGTGCGCTTCTGCATCGAACTGCACGACCACTCCGTCGCGCCGTCGGCGAGCGCGGCGATGCGCATCCTCGATGGCCTGCCGGCGGCCGGATGCGGCGTCATCCTCGATGCCGCCAACACCGTGCTGGAAGGCAACGAGGCGATGCCGATGGCGATCGACATCCTCGGCCCGCTGCTGGCGCACGTGCATGTGAAGCAGCGCACGCTGAAGCGCCGCGACACCCCGCACCGCGCCTCGCTTGTCGACCTGCCGATCACCCCCCTGCACGAGCCTGGTGACGTGCCCTGGCCCGAGATCGCCGCCCTGCTGCGGACCGCCGGCTATGCCGGCTGGTGGTCGGTCGAGGACTTCACCTGGCTGGACCGCCCCGAGCAGCGCCTCGGGTTGCAGTCCGCCTGGATGCGACGGCTGCTGGCGCCCTGAACGGACGGATCGCGTCCATCCTGCGCTCGGCCGGATTGGCGCCGACGCCACCGGCGCTATGCTGCCGGCATGCCTGCGAACGAGGCCCGACTCTACTTCGTCGTGACGGTGAAGGGCGACCTCGGCCCCTTCTCCAAAGGGGAATTGCGCGAGCAGCTGCGGGCGCAGTCCATCCTGGGCCACGACCGTGTGCGCAACGCCTTCGGCCGCCCCCTGGGCACGGTCGGCGAGGTGCTGGGCGCGTCGTCGCAGATGATGCAGCAGCCGGCGCATCCGCCTTCGCGGCGATCGGGTGCATCGCCCGCCGCCACGGCACGCAGGCCTGCTCCGCTGGCGATCGTCGCTGTCGCGATCGGCATGCTGGTCATCCTCCTGCTGCTGTGGGCGATGAGCGGAGGCGCACCAGCACCGCTTCCGCCGGCGCCGACGCAGACGCAGACGCAGCAGCCGGCCACGCCGGCTCCGCAGTCGCAGCGCCCGGCAACCCCGGTGCCCGTGCCGGCAACGGCCACACCTGCCACTCCGGTCGCCCCGACGCCGACACCGGCCACCCCCGCTCAGGACGGCATCCCCTCCGGCTTCGCCTACCTCGACCTTGGCGACGCCCGTCCGAAGGGCTCGGTGGCCGCGAATGCCGCCGGCCTCATCGTGCTGAATGGCGGCGGCGCCGACATCTGGGGGGAACGGGACGAGTGCGCATTCCTGCATCGGCGCCTGGACGGTGATGCCGTGCTGACGGTGCAGCTGCGCTCGATGGCCGATACCGACGGCTGGGACAAGGCGGGTCTGATGCTGCGCGCCTCCACCGATCCCGCATCCGCCCACGTCAGCATCATCGCCATCCACAGCGGCCTGGTGCAGCTGCTGACCCGGCAGGGGATAGGCCACAGCACCGGGGCCACCCATCTGCAGCTGGATGGATTCCCGATCTGGCTGCGCCTCGAACGCCGGGCCGGCGACGTCACCGGCTACGTCTCGCGCGATGGCACGGCGTGGCGCCTGGTCGGCACCTCCACCATCGACGGCCTGCCCGCTTCCGCCACGGCAGGCCTGGCGGTGTCCAGCCACAACCGCTCGACCACGAACCGCGCGCTGTTCTCCGACCTGGCGATCGAGCCGGCGCCGCGCTGAATCAGCGGCCCAGTCCGATCACCAGGCGGTATTCGCGACCGGTCTCGTCGGCGAAGAGGGCGACATTGCCGTCCTCGACCGCCTTGAAGGTCCAGCGCCCGGCCTTCTCACCAGGATTCATCAGCCGCGATCGCGCCTCGCCAGGCAGGGTCACCTGCACCGTGACGCTGCCGTCCGGTCGCCGGGTGAAGCCGCCGACCTTGGGCGCGTCGCCGCCGCCCTCCTTGGCCTTGGGGAAGCTCAGCACCGGCGGCTTGGTGACCTCGATCTTGGGCGGGGGCCGCGGCGGCTTCACCGTCACCGTCGCCGGCTGCTGCAAGCGCTTCTTCTCCACCTCGCGCTCGCGCCAGGACACGAAGGGGTTGTCGTTGTTGACGTTGAAGTCCTTGTAGTCGCGGATCTGCGGCATCGCCGCCGAGATCGGCTCGAAGGGGGCGCCGCGATGGCCGGGCACCGGCGCGCGCGGCGGCTCCAGCACCGTCAGCCACCACCACGCGCCGACTCCGACGAGGACCACGACCCCGACCAGCGCCGCCACCGGTTCCCACAACCCGCGCCTCATGGCCTGGCCCTCATGATCGCGCTGCGCTCGCGCGGCGGCGCGGCGACCTGGGTGTCGCGGCCGGCGTCGGAGAGGAAGGACATGCCTGCCAGCTCGAACACCGCCTCCAGCTGCTGCACGTCGTCCTTCGCCTTGGTGTTGTCGCTGCGGATGGTCAGCCCGCGCAGGATGAGCGGGTAATCGCGCTCGCTGCGCACGCCGAACTGGTGCAGGATCCACAGCACGGTGTTGAGCGATCCCCGCACCTTCAGGGTCAGCGGGTACTCCTCCAGCAGCTCCGGCCTCGCCACCGGTCCGGTCTTGTAGGGCCGGCCGTGGGCGATGTCGAACCACTCCACGGGATCCGGGGCCTGCAGCACGACGCGCAGCGCCTTCTCGGTCAGCTGCAGCATGTCGAGCAGCTGCTGCGCCTCGTCGTCCGGCGGCACACGGTCGTCGGGCGGGAAGCCGAGGCGCTCGTCGCTGTCGATGCGCCGCCGCACCGCCTGCTCGCGCAGGTCCTGGCGCACCTCGACGAAGCGGTTGAGGAAGAACTTGCCCTTCTCGCGCTCGCCGGGCGGGACGGTGAAGCGCTCCTCGCGGTGGAAGCCCGCCTCCTTCTTCAGCTGGGCGATGTTGTCGCGCAGCTCGGCATTGGCCGTCCGCTGGCGGTCGACGCGGGCGCGCAACGGCTCCTTGCCGCCGATCTTGCCCGCCGCCGTCTTCGCAGCCTCCAGGCGCTCGGTGACCTCGGGGCTCTCGGACCACGACCACCAGGCCAGTCCGCCCGCGGCGAGCATCGCCGCGAGGAGGGCGACGAGGCCGCCACGGGCCGAGGACGAGACGTCCGGGCTCATGGCTTGGCCTCGTCGGCCGGCTGCGCCGGCGCCTCGGGCTCGGCTTCGGGCGCCGGCGTCGCGGTGGCGGCAGGCTGCTTGGCGCCAGCGTCGGCCGCCGCCACGTCCTCGGCCAGGCTGGTGGCCTGGAAATAGCAGCGGAGACGGAAGGGGAACTCGCCCGCCTCGGCGTTCGCCGACGTCTTCTTGAAGCGGTCGATGTTGGTATTGGTCAGACGCACGTCGCGGAAGAGGCGCTGCCCTTCCGGCGTGGTCCACTCGGTCAGCGCGGTCTGGTAGTTCTCGCGGAAGGCGACCATCTGCGGATCGGTGCGCTTGACGTCGAAGCGGATGCGGCCGGTGATGTCGACCGCTCCGCGGTCGATCAGCGAATCGCGCCGCGATACCGCGGCCGGGCGTCCCGTGGACCCCAGGCGTCCGCCCGGAGCCGGCACCGGGGCGGATGCCGCGTCGCTGTCATCGCGCCCCACCCCGACCGTCTCCAGCGAGGTGACCCACAGCTCCTTCGATTCGCGGGTCTGCTCCTTCAGCGCGCGGACGGTGTAGAGGAGGTCGCGGGCGGCGTAGATGCGGCCGGCGATCGCCCGCAGGTCCTCCTTCAGGGCATCGCGCTCGGCATCGAGCTTGGCGAGCTCGCCGGTAAGGCGCTTGTGCTCCTCGGTGGCCCGCTCCAGCAGCTCGGCCTCGACGCGATCGCGTTCCACCTGCTCGGTCAGGCCCAGGGCGCCGATGGCGCCGGCGGCGAGGATGCATGCGGCGGCGACCCACGGCCACACCAGCCGGCGCAGCCAGATCTCGCGGCGGGCATCGGCCTCGGGACGCAGATCGACACGCGGCACGTCCGCCGTCGAACCAGCCAGGGCCAGGCCATAGGCGCGTGCCCACACCCACGGCTCGGCTTCCGGCGCCCCGGACATGCCCATGAACGGATCCCAGCGCTCGACCGGCACCTGGAAGCGCCGCGCCAGGTAGGTCTCCAGCGCCACCAGCCCGCCACCGCCGCCGCAGATCAGGACCTTGGACGGAGCGAGCTCGCTGCGCTTGAGCTGCGCCTTGAAGAAGGCCAGGGTGGTCGCCAGCTGGCCGTAGAGCATCTCGGCGGCGCGGGTCAGCTGCGGGCCCAGCGACAGCGAGGCCATCGCCACCGTGGTCTTGCCCGGCGATTTCGGCATGGCCGGCTCGTCATCCAACTGCAGCTCCAGCTCCGGTTCCGGCTCCGCCGGAGGCGCCGGGGAGGCCGGAACCGGCTCGGGCGCCAGATCGAGATCCAGGCCGGAGCCGTCATCGATGCCAGGCAGCTCGGCGATCGCAGCAGGCTCGGGGGCCAGCGGGGCGGGAGCGGGAGCCGCCGGGATCGGCTCGGGCGCCGGCGGCAGGATCGGCGCCGCCGCCCGCTTGGCCCGTTCGGCCTCGGACGCGGTCATGCCGCCGTCGATCAGCACCTGGGTGAACTGGTCGCCGCCGATGGCGAGACGGCGGCAGGCCAGCAGCCGCCCCGAGGCGACCAGGGCCACATCGGTACCGGTGGCGCCGATGTCGACGACCAGCGCCAG
>JAFLCQ010000032.1 GCA_017302815.1 Planctomycetota bacterium | reverse complement strand
CGGCCGCGTACGCCTGCTGCTGGCCGACGCCGGCGCCGTCCGGGTGCGCTGCGAAGCCGACGGCAGGCCGCTGGCGACCACAGCCCTGGCGCAGGAGATGGAGCGGGGAGGCATGCGTCTGCGCACCGGTGAGAGCTGGCGCATGGCCGTCGAGCTGGCCGGAGAGCAGCGGCCGCAGCTGCGTCTTGAGGCCGTCCCGGCGTCCGCACGGGCGGTGATGTCGCACTACCTCATCCTCGGCCGCGAGGGGGTGCGCTGGTCGCTGCATCTGGACGTCGTCCCGGAGAGCGGGTCCATCACCGCAACCCGGCTCCGGCTACCGGAGGGCGCGCGCCTGGTCGCCGTCGACGGCCTCGGCCTGGGACGCTGGAGGATCGGGGATGGGGTGCTGGACCTGTCCTGGGCGGCTCCGCTCAGCAGCCAGGCGACGGTCGATCTGGAGCTGGATCTGCCCATCGCTGCCGACGGGATCGCCAGGGTCCCCGCTCCCGTGGTGGAGGGCGTCGCCAGCACGCAGCAGGTCGCGCTGGTGGAGGAGGATGATCTCGGACTGGTGCGTCGTGACACCGATGGGCTGGGCGAAATCGAGCAGCCATTTGCCCGCCTGCCGGCCGGTGTCGACCGGGCGCAGGTGCGCTGGCTGTGGAAGGCGTCGCGTCCCGACTGGTCGCTGGCCCTGTCGCGCGAGCCGCTGGTCGGCACGGTCGGGGCCGACGGCCTGGCGACCCTGGTGGATGGCCTTGTCACCGTGCTGCCCGATGGCGGCCAGCGCGGCAGCGCCATCTGGCATGTGGTCAATCGCAGCCGTCAGCAGCTGCCCCTGGCGATCGCCGCCGGCTGCTCGGTGTGGGAGGCCAGGGTCGACGGGCGGACGGTGCGTCCGCGTCGCGATGCCGCAGGCGGGCTTTGGCTGCCGGTGCCGCCTCTGCGTCCTGGCCAGGCGACCTGCCGCGTCAGCCTCATCTGGGCGGCTGAGCCGGCATCGGGCGCGCTGCTCCTCGATCCGCCGATGCTCGGCGGGCTCAAGGTGATGGGCAGCGTGTGGCGCATCACGGCACCGGACGGCTGGAGCATCAGCCGCTCGGGCGGATCCTTGCACGAGGCCGACGTCGTGGAGGCCGCTGCCGACCGGGCGCAGGCGGTGATCGACGAGATCCAGCGCCTGCAGTCGGTGGATGGCCTGGCCGAGGCCGGCCTGCGCCGTCTCGAAGGCCAGCTCGCGGTCCTCGACAGCGAACTCAAGGACCATCTCGCCAGCCTGGGCGCCAGGGCCGACCGCCTGCGCGGCGCCCAGGCCGCCTCCGCCGTCCGCCTGGGCAAGGCGGCCTCGACCGTCGACGCGATCGCCAGCAACAGCCAGCGGCTGGTGGAGATCCAGCAGCAGATTACCCAGAACTTCAGCGCCCGTGGCAGTCGCAAGCGCGGCCTGCGGCTCGATGACCTGAACCGCGACTGGGGGCGCGGGGCCGGCGTGGCGCGGGTCGACGTCGCGGATGGTCCAGCGCGCCACTTGCCGGGCGCCTGGCCATGGGAGGACGCCCTGGCTCCCGCCACCGGCAGCGGCCTCGGTGCCGGGATGCCGCCTCCCGGAGCCGGCGGCGGCACCGGCACGGCGCTGAGCGGCATCGCACTGGTCGAGCCGGGGACGGCCCAGGCACTGGTGCTGCGCGGACAGGGCGATGGCATGCGCACGGAACTGCGCCTGGATCCGCCACGGGGATCGGCCTGGCCATGGCTGCTGAGCGCCGCCGCGGCGGCCACCGTCCTGGTCGGCGCCTGGCTGTGCCGACGGCGTTCCGGCTGATCAGAGCAGCGCGAGATCGGCCGCGGCGAAGGTGCGTTCGCAGTAGTGGCAACGCACCAGCAGCGGATCCTGAGTCACCACCGTGAACCGGGTCGTCCAGCGCTCATGCGTGGTCACGCAGTTGGGGTTGGCGCACTTGGCGATGCCCTCGAAGCGCTCGGGGGTCGGCACGATGTACTTCTGGAAAACCGCATAGTCGCGGATGATCGACACGGTCGCCTTGGGAGCGATCAGCGCCAGGCAGGACAACGTGCGGGTATCCAGTTCGCGATTGGCGATCTTCACCACGCCCTTGCGCTGGCTGCGCGCCGAACGCAGGTTCATGCCGACGAAGACCTGGTCGTCCGAACCGGTCAGCAGCTGGGCGACCTTGAGGGTCGCGCTGGCGGGGATGTGGTCGACGACGGTGCCGTTGGAGATCGCCTCGACCTGGCGGATGCGCGAGACGGAACCGGTCCCTGTGTTGTCGGGGGTGGCCATCAGACTGCTCCAAGGACCAGGGCCAGGATGGCCTGCCGGACGGGGATGCCGTTGGCCGCCTGGGTGAAGTAGTGGGCGTGGGCGGTAGCGTCGACGTCGGCGGCGATCTCGTTCACGCGCGGCAGCGGATGCAGGATGCGCATCTCGGGCCGGGCGTGCTTCAGCATCGCGGCGGTGACGCGGTAGGTCTGCTTGATGTGGTCGAATTCGAGCGGATCCGGGAAGCGCTCCTCCTGCAGGCGCGTCATGTACATGACGTCGCACAGCGGGATGGCGTCGGCCAGGGTGGGCACCGCCTCCACCGTGATGCCATGCGCCTTGGCCTCGGCTTCGTACTGCGGAGGCAGCTCAAGTCCGCGCGGCGCGACGGTGATGATGCGGCCGCCGAAGTGGCACAGGGCCGAGATCAGGCTGTGCACGGTGCGGCCATAGCGCAGGTCGCCGGCAAAGGCGACGGTCAGGCCGCCGCCGCTGATCAGCTGCGGGAACAGGCGCGAGATGGTGTAGAGGTCGAGGAAGGTCTGGGTCGGATGCTGGTTGCTGCCGTCGCCGCCGTTGATCACCGGCACCCGCGACAGTTCGGCCGCCAGGCGGGCGGCGCCGTCGCGCGGGTGGCGCATGACGATGACGTCGGCGTAGCGCTCGACCATGCGGATGGTGTCGGCCAGGCTCTCGCCCTTCTTCGCCGATGAGCTGCCTGGATCGCTGAAGCCCATCACCCGTCCGCCCAGCTTCAGCATGGCGGCTTCGAAGCTGAGACGGGTGCGCGTGCTGGGCTCGAAGAAGAGCGTGCCCATCAGGCGGCCGCGCAGGGGCTCGTCGTCGCGCCGGCCCTCCATCTCGCGGGCCCGTTTGAGGATGTGCAGGATGTCGTCGCGCGTGAAGTCCGCGATCGAGATGACGTGGCGTCCGCTGAGGTTCACGGACTCACACGCTAGCCGGACGGATGCTTCGGCAAGGCCCCGTTCAGGCCGAGAGCAGAAGCCACAGCACCAGCCCGACCACGGCGAAGCCGAGGACGATCCAGGGCAGGATGCCGACCCCGAGCTTGGCGTTGGGATCCTCGTCGAAGACCTTGCTGCGCTCGATCGTGCTGCTGGTGCCGGATCCGGCGGGCTTGGCCGCCGTCGGGCTGGCCGGGATCGGCGGCGTGGGATCCTTGCGCGCCATCCGATCGGTGGCGATCCGGGCCAGGGCGTCGGCGCCGCCAAGACCCGGTCCCGGGTCGGGCTTGGCGATGCGATCGCTGACCCTCCTGGTCGTCGGCCGGGCGGATCCGGAATCCTGACCTGGCTCGCCGGCCGGCGCGTCGGCAGGCTTCGCCACCCGGTCCGACCCTGGCTGCTTCTTGGTCTGGGGCTTGTTCAGGACCAAGGGCTTGCGCAGCAGCCTGAGCGTCCCGTTGCCCTTGCTGCCGCACGATGCCAAGGCGCCGTCGATCGCCTTCACCATGCCCTCGAAGGTGAGGAAGCGGTTCTTGGCATCCTTGGCCATGGCCATCATCACCAGCTCGCGCGTCTCCTTGTGCAGGGACGGCACGCGATCACCGGGATCCGGCACCGGTTCGGTGAGATGGGCGCTCATGATCGAGCCGGGACTGGTGCCGGTGAAGGGAGTGAAACCCGTGAGGAGGTGGTAGAGGGTCGATCCGAGGCCGTACACGTCGCTGCGGCAGTCGAGGACTTCGCCCCGGACCTGCTCGGGGCTCATGTACAGCGGGGTCCCGATGGTCATGCCCGTCTGGGTCAGGCGGTCGTCCTTGTCCTCGCCCTTGACCAGGCCGAAGTCGATGAGCTTGGCGACATCGTCAGCCGGGAAGAGGTCGCCGCCGCCACCGCGGTTGCGGATGACCAGGATGTTCTCGGGCTTCAGGTCGCGATGGACGAGATGGGCGGTGGCCCAGACATGACCCAGGCCCTCGGCGACCTGGCGGGCTAGGCGCAAGGCGTAGGCCTCGGGCAGGACGCGGTAGTCCTTCAGCAGGCTCATCAGGCTGGGGCCGTCGATGAACTCCATCGCCAGCCAGCAATGCCCCTGGCTTTCGCCGCTGTCGATGATCTCGGCGATGTTGGGATGCTTCACCTTGCCCAGCGCCTTGGCTTCGCGGTGGAAGCGCCCGATGAAATCCTTGTCCTCTTCGAGACGTGCGTTCATCGTCTTCAGCGCCACCTGGCGGCCGCTGTCGAGATGGGAGGCGAGAAAGACGGTGCCCATGCCGCCGCTGCCGACCTTGCGCTGCAGCTGGTAGGTCGGGAAGTGGACCTGGTGCTTCAGCACCTCTTCAAGTTCAACAGCCTGGTCGCGCGAGATCACCTTGTTGTCGACGAGGAAGCGCCCGACGCCCTCGTGGTCATGCGCACCGCTCAGGGCCTTGGCCACCGCATGGTCGACCTGGTGCTGCGCCGCCCACCCATTGGCGAGGACGACCTTCAGCGCCACCGACAGGCGCTGGCCCATGGATTCCTTCGGAGTCGCGGACGTCGCCGGTTGCACGCTGGAAGCCATGTAGTGCTCCAACAATGGGCATCCGGGGCTGATTTGGCAAGGGGAAGGCGTGCCGCCCTGGGGCAGCGCTGCGGGTTGCGCCCTTGCGCCCCCCGTGGGTTTGGCGTAACATTTGCTAGTACAGCATGTCCCTGCACCTGCGCCAAAACCTCAACCTGCGGATGGAACAGCGCCTCAAGCTGACTCCGCAGATGATCCAGTCGATCGAGATCCTCCTGCTGCCGCAGATGGCGCTGGAGGAGCGGATCATGCACGAGCTGGAGGCCAATCCCGCCCTGGAAATCGCCGACGACGGCCTCGATGCCGCCAACGAGGCCGGTGGCGAGGCCGCTATCACCGATCCGGCCGGCCAGCTGTCGCACGATGACCGCGAATGGCTGCTGCGCCGCAAGTCGAGCCAGCAGGACGACGACGCTCCGGACAAGATGGAGGCCCTGGAGGCCACCCCCGACCGCCAGATCTCGCTCGCCGAGCACGTCCTCGAGCAGCTGCGCTTCAACGAGCTGCCCGAGGACCTGCGCGCCGTCCTGCCCGAGGTGTGCTGGTCCCTGGACGCTCGCGGCTATCTCGGCGCCGATCTGCACGAGCTCTTCCCGGATGAGAAGCTCGACGCCGCCGAGCATGCCCTCGAACTGGTGCGCGGCTGCGATCCGGCTGGCATCGGCGCCCGCGATCTCAAGGACTGCCTGACCCTGCAGCTGCAACGCCAGCCGGGCGACAACTCCTTCGAGATGATGCTGGTCCGCGACCACCTCGACGATGTGCTGAAGAACCGCCTGCCGGTCATCGCCCAGAAGACCGCCGCCGACATCGAGCGCATCAAGGAGGGGGTCGAGGTCATCAGCAAGCTCGACCCGAAGCCCGGCCTGCCCTTCGCCCGCGCCGCCAACACCTACGTCGTGCCCGACGTCGTGCTCGAACGCGACGAGCGCGGCGAATGGGTGGTATCCATCCCCGACAACCGCATCCCCAAGGTGCGCCTGTCGGACGCCTACATCCAGCTCTACGAGGCCGGTTCGACCGAAGCCCGCGACAAGGCCTACCTCAAGGAGAAGCTCTCGGGCGCCCGCTTCCTGATCGACGCGGTGGCGCAGCGCAAGCGCACCCTGCTCAAGATCGTCACCGAGATCATCAAGCACCAGAGCGCCTTCCTCGACCACGGGGTCGAGCAGCTGCGCCCGCTGATGCGCCAGGACATCGCCGACAAGATCGGCATGCACGTGGCGACGGTCAGCCGCGCGGTGAAGGACAAGTATATCCAGACCCCGGTCGGCGTGCTGCCGCTGTCGACCTTCTTCAGCGGCGGCATCGCCACCCAGGATGGCGGCGAGGCCGAGAGCTCGCGCTCGGTGAAGGTGCGCATCCAGAAGCTGATCGACACCGAGGACAAGAAGAGCCCGCTCTCCGACCAGGAGATCGCCGACATCCTGGCCAAGGAGGGCCTCGACATCAGCCGGCGCACGGTGACCAAGTACCGCATCGCCGAGGGTGTCCCCAGCACGCGTCAGCGGCGGACGTTCTAGGCTCCGGCAGCGAGGTCGCGGAGGTCCCCGACCAGCTCGTCGACCCATTCCTGACGGCAGTCCCAGCCGCAGACGAAGCGGGCTCCGCCACCGCCCAGGAAGTCGTAGAAGCGCCAGCCGCGCGCGCGCAGGCCGGCGGACAGTGCTGCTGGCAGGCGCGCGAAGACGGCGTTGGCCTCGACCGGATGCAGCAGTTCGACCCCCGGGGTCTTGGCCAGGGCGGTTCCCAGCCGCGCAGCGCAGGCATTGGCGTTGCCGGCGTGCCGCAGCCAGGCCCCATCCAGCAGGGCCGGCCAGGGCGCGGCGAGGAAGCGCATCTTCGACGCCAGCTGCCCGGCCTGCTTGCAGCGCCAGGCGAAATCCTCGGACAGTCCACGGTCGAAGAACACCACCGCCTCGCCCACCGGCAGCCCCTGCTTGGTGCCGCCGAAGCACAGGACGTCGACGCCGGCCCGCCAAGTGATGTCGGCTGGATGGCAGCCGAGGCTGGCGACCGCGTTGGCGAACCTGGCGCCGTCCATATGCAGCTTGAGGCCGTGGCGGACCGCGACCGCGTGCAGCGCCTGCACCTCGTCCGGGGTGTAGACCGTGCCGGCCTCGGTGCTCTGGGTGATGCTCAGCACGCGCGGCTTGGGGAAATGGATGTCGCTGCGGCGCGTGGCCAGTTCGGCGACGGACTCCGGCAGCACCTTGCCATGCAGCGAACGCGCGCACAGCAGCTTGGAACCGTTCGAGAAGAACTCCGGTGCACCGCATTCATCCGTCTCGACATGGGCGCTGTCCGGGCAGATCACGCTGTGGTAGCTCTGGCACAGCGACGCCAGGGCCAGGGCGTTGGCGGCGGTGCCGTTGAAGACGAAGTAGACGTCGCAGGCACAGCCGAACAGCTCCGAGATGGCCGTGCATGCGGCGGCGGTATGGCGGTCGTCGCCGTAGGCGATCGCGTGCCCGGCATTGGCCGCCGCCAGCGCCGCCCAGGCCTCCGGGCAGGTGCCGGCATAGTTGTCGCTGGCGAAGCAGATGCGATCGGGCGTCATGGCGGTCGCCATGATCGGCAGCGAAATCCCCGCGCCAGGGGCCGCTCTGCGCCTGGTCGGGTTTGCGCCGCTACCCCGACGGCTAACCTGCGGCGCATGCCCCAGGCCGAGCCGGAGACCGTCCACCGCATCACCATGCCCGGACTGGGTCCGGTGGGAGATAAGATCGCCGCCACCGCCGGCCTGCCGCGCAACGAGGCCATCGCGCGCCTGAAGCAGATCCGCCAGCGTGAATTCGAGGTGGTGCACGCCAACCTGGTCGAGCACATCAACGAGACCACCGGCCTCGACACCGTCCTGACCCTGTCGTCGCTGACCGATGCCATCGTGCGCGTCCTCGTCGAACGGGCGATGGCCAAGGTGTCCGCGCCAGCCGACTGGGCGCAGCACACCGGCATCTTCGCCGTGGGCGGCTACGGTCGCGGCGAGATGAATCCGCACAGCGACCTCGACCTGCTGATGCTCGACATCAAGCCGGGCATCGGGTGGGCGGACAAGGCGTGGACCGAGCTCAACGCCATGCTGTGGGACGTGAAGTTCCAGGTCGGCGCCAGCCACCGCAGCGCGCCCGACCTCAGCCGCATCGTCGAGGACGACTTCGTCACCGCCACCGCCATCATCGAGAGCCGGCCGGTGCACGCCGCCCAGCCGCTGCAGGCGGCGATGTCCGACATCCTCGCGCGCTTCCGCAAGCGCCGCGGCCAGGCCTTCCTCGCCTACAAGCTCGATGAGCTGGCCAAGCGGCGCGAACAGACCGGCGCCTCGCTCTTCGTGATGGAGCCGAACCTCAAGAGCAATCCGGGCGGGCTGCGCGACGTGCAGCTGCTGCGCAACATGGCCTTCCTCGCCTGCGGCAGCCGCAACCTGCTGGCTCTGGGCGAGCTGGACGGCATCTCGCGCGGCGACCTGCATGGCGTGCTGGCGGCCCATGACCATCTGCTGGAGCTGCGCTCGCTGCTGCACTTCACCCATGGCCGCAAGCAGGACGTGTTCCAGCTGCCCGACCAGGTGAAGGTGGCGAAGATGCTCGGCTATGCCGACGTGTCCCGCCTGCGCGCGGTCGAGCACTTCATGAAGCGGCACTACGCCCAGGTGCGCCACGTGCATCAGGTGCTGGAGCTGGCCGCCAGCCGCCTCGAGGCCAAGGGCTACCTCGGTCTGCGCCTGAAGCCGCTCATCGCGACCCGGCGCACCCTGTGCGAGGGGTTCAGCGCCATCGCCGGCCGGGTCTATCTCGCCGACGCCGACTTCTGGCGCTCGCCGCGCGCGGGAGCCCGCCTGGTCGAGATGTGCCGCGAGGCGCAGCGGCGGCAGGTCCGCCTGTCGGTCGAGCTGATGCGCACGATCAGCGCCAATCTGGCGGTGGTCGACGATGCCGCGCGCAGCGATCCCGGGGCGGCGAAGGCCTTCCTCGCCATCCTCGGCGACCTCGGGACCGCGCGACCGCTGCTGTACGACATGCACGCCTCCGGCCTGCTCGGGACCTGGCTGCCGGAGTTCGGCCTGGTCGACTGCCTGATGCAGTTCGACAGTTGGCACCAGTACACGGTGGACGAGCACACCCTGCTGGCCGTCGGCAACCTGGATGCCCTGGCGGCCGGCAAGGCGCAGGGCCTGCCGGGCATGCCGGCGGTCTTCGCCCGTCTGGCGCGGCGCGACCTGCTGGCGCTCGGACTGCTGCTGCACGACGTCGGCAAGTACATGGGCCGCGGCCATGTCGCCCGCGGCGCGATGATGGTCGAGCGCGTGGCCCGGCGTCTCGGGCTCAGCCGCGAGGAGGAGGACCTCGTCCACTTCCTGGTGCAGCAGCACGTCGCGCTCTCAGATGCCAGCCGCAAGCGCGACTTCCGCGAGCAGTCCTTCCTCAAGCCCTTCGCCGAGCGCATCGGCACCCAGGAGCGGCTGGATTACCTCTACTGCCTGACCTGGGCCGATGCCAAGGCGGTGGGCGAGGGGGTCCTCACCGGCTGGCAGGAGGCCCTGCTGGGCGAACTGTTCGAGGCGGTGCGCGACCAGCTGGCCGGCAAGGTCGCCGGCCCCGATCTGCACCTCAGCCTGACGGCGGCGCTGGTCCAGGCAGGCGCCACCACCACCCAGGCCGAGCACCATCTCGCCGAGCTGGGCGGCACCTACGAGCACCAGATCCCGCCCGAGGAGGTCGTCCGCCACTGGCGCGTCCTCTCCGCAGCCAAGAACGACGGCATCGGCATGCTGCACGAGCTGCGCGACCGCCATATCCACCTCGCGCTCGCGCTGCCCGACCGCCATGCCCTCTTCGCCGACGTCGCGGCGACGCTCTCCGGCCACGGCTTCGACATCGTCGACCTGCGCACCTGGGTGACGGTCGCCGGATCGGTGGTCTACACCATGCGCCTGTCGTCGATCTATCCCGGCCGCCTGCAGGAGCAGACGCTGTGGACCAGGCTGCGCACCGATCTCCTGGCCGTGTCGCAAGGGAAGACCGATGCCAAGACCCTGCTGCAGAAGCGGCGCAGCGCCATCGTCACCAGCAAGGCGGCAGACAGCGGATTCGAGGACCACGCGATCAAGATCGACGGGGCGACCTCCGACCGCTGTTCGGTGGTTGATGTCGTGACCAAGGACGACGTCGGCCTGCTGTCGCGCCTCTGCCGCTCGATCTCCAGCTCCGGCTGCGAGATCGGCTACGCCTGCATCAACACCATGGGCGATGTCGCGGTCGACGTGTTCTACGTCACCCGTCAGGGCCGGAAGCTGACCGAAGCCGAGGCCGAGGAGCTGCGTCGGCACATGATCAGCGAGCTCGGCCTGGCCTGACCCGTCAGGGTTGTGCGGCGCGGGAAGGATATATCATATATGATATGCCGACCCCGCAGCCGCCCCCGGGCATCCGTGAACTCGATCGTGGGCATCCGCAGCTGATCGATCGCGCCTGCGCGGCCCTCGATCCTGGGCATGCCGGAGTCGCGGATGCCGTGCGGTTGTTGATGGGCGGTGACCGCATTGGCGCGGCCACCGCCCTGCTGGCGCACCTGCGCGACGCACCCCCGCCGCCGTTGACGTCAGGCACTCCGGGGCCCCATGCGATCGCCGACGGCGATCGGGTGATGGCCGATCTCACCCCGTTCTTCGCGGCCTGGGACCAGGTGCCGCGCCGACCGGACGGCGGATGGGATTGGCTGCACGATGGTCCGCATGGCGACCGTGAATGGGGCTGGCTGCACAACCGGCATTCCAACCTGCTGCACCTGCTGCGCGCCTGGCAGGCATCGGGCGATCCGGCCTACGCCCGCCGCATCGATGCGATGCTGTGGGACTGGGTGATATCCAACCCCTATCCCGGGCAGCGCAGCCAGACCGCGCCGTGGCGTGGTCTGGAGGTCTTCTGTCGGGCGGTCCGCTGGACCGAGATCGTGCATGCCCTGCGCCGCACGCCCCTGCTGTCCGATGCGACCCTGGTCGCTGTGATGGCCAGCCTGCCGGACCATGCCGACTACCTCCGCCGCTTCCACGCCCCGGCCAACAACTGGCTGACCATGGAGATGAACGGTCTGGCCACCCTCGGCTGCGCCTGGCCGGAGTTCCGTGAGGCGCCGTCCTGGCGCGCCTATGCCGCGCAAACCATCGCGCCTGAGCCGGCGCGGCAATGCTACCCCGACGGCTCGCAGCACGAGCTGACCTTCCATTACCACCAGGTGACCGAGGGGAATCTGTCCGCCATCGCGCGCATACTCGATGCCTGCGGGCACGGCGGGCTGCTGCCGGATGTCTACCGCGCGGGCATCGCGCGCATGTGGGAGGCGACCGCTGCGACGGTGGATCAGCGGGGATTCGGACCGCTCAACAACGACAGCGACGAGCACAACGTCAGCCGCCAACTGGCGGAGCAGGCGGCGGCCGGCGGGCGCGCTGATTGGCAGCACATCGCCAGCGCCGGCCGCGAGGGGACCGCACCGGAGGGACCGCCGTCGCGCATGCTGCCGTGGGCGGGGCAGCTGACCATGCGCTCTGGCTGGGGTGCCGACGACCAGTGGGCCTGGTTCGACGCCGGCCCATGGGGATCCGCGCACCAGCACAACGACATGCTGCACCTGTCGGTGCGCCATCGCCGCGACCTGCTGGTCGACTGCGGCCGCTTCCACTACATCCGCGACCGCTGGCGCGACTTCTTCACCGGCACGGCGGCGCACAACGGGCTGCTGGTCGACGGCGCCGGCCAGCTGCCGGGACCGCCGCTGGCGACGGCCGTGCTCGACGCGGGCGACTGGGCGGTGCAACCGGAGTGGGATTTCTGCCGTGGTCGGCACAGCGCCGGCTTCGTCGGCCTGCCAGCTGGCATCGCCCACGAGCGCAGCGTCCTCTACCGGCGCGGCGCCTGGTGGCTGGTGGTCGATGCGATCAACCTGGATGCGCCGCGCCGCCTCGACTGGCTGTGGCACCTGCACCCCGCCTGCACGCCTGCGGCGACAGGCCAAGCGCTGTGCAGCAACGATCCCGGCGTCGGCAACGTGCGCGTCCGGCCGCTGCTGCCGGGGGTCGATGGCCCTGATCTGGTCCGCGGCCGCGACGAGCCCTCGCCGCTGGGCTGGTACAGCGGACGCTACGGCGAACGCACGGCGACCACGACCGGTATCTGGCGCATGCAGGCCGGTGGCGGGCTGACGGTGCAGGCCTGGCTGGTGACCACCGCCGTGGGCGGGGCCCCTGACGCCGACGCCGTCCTCCGGGTGGAGGACGGCGTCGTGCGCGGCCGGATCGATGGCGATGCAGTCGAGGTGCCGCTGGAGCGGGGCCTGCCCCGGCTCAGCCCAGCTTAGCCAGGATGGCGTTGAAGGTGGCGCTCGGGCGCATCGCGGCCGCAGCCTTGGCGTCGTCCGGCTGGTAGTAGCCGCCGATGTCGACCTTCCTGCCCTGGGCGCCGATCATCTCGCCTTCGATGTCCGCGGTCCTGGCGACCAGCTCGGCAGCGATCGGAGCGAAGCGGGCCTTGAGGGCTGGGTCCGCCGACTGCGCGGCCAGTTCCTCGCTCCAGTAGCGGGCGAGCCAGAAGTGGCTGCCGCGGTTGTCGATGCCGCCGACGGCGCGGGCCGGATTCTTGTTGGTGTCGAGGAAGCGGGCGTTGGCGCGGTCGAGGGTCTCGGCCAGCACCGCAGCGCGCGTGTTGCCGGTCTTCTGGCCGAGGTCCTCCAGCGACACCTGCAGGGCGAGGAACTCGCCGAGCGAATCCCAGCGCAGGTAGTTCTCCTCCAGGAACTGCTGCACGTGCTTGGGCGCACTGCCGCCGGCGCCGGTCTCGAACAGGCCGCCGCCAGCCAGCAGGGGGACGATCGACAGCATCTTGGCGCTGGTGCCCAGTTCGAGGATGGGGAAGAGGTCGGTCAGGTAGTCGCGCAGGACGTTGCCGGTGACCGAGATGATGTCCTTGCCCGCCTTGATCGTCTCCAGCGACAGCTGCGTCGCCTCGACCGGGTCGAGGATGCGGATGTCCAGTTCGCTGATGTCGTGGTCGCGCAGGTACAGCTCGACCTTGGCGCGGATCTCGCGGTCGTGGGCGCGCTGCGGATCCAGCCAGAACACCGCCGTGGTGCCCGACAGACGGGCGCGGGTGACGGCCAGCTTCACCCAGTCCTTCACCGCCGCGTCGCGGGTCTGGCAGGCGCGCCAGATGTCGCCGGCCTCGACGGCATGGCTGAATACGGTCTTGCCGGCCTGGTCGACCACGCGCACGGTGCCGGCGCGCGGGATCTCGAAGGTCTTGTCGTGGCTGCCGTACTCCTCGGCCTTCTGCGCCATCAGGCCGACGTTGGCGACGCTGCCCATGCTGCGCGGGTCGAAGGCGCCGTGCTGCTTGTGGAAGGCGATGGTGGCCTGGTAGACGCCGGCGTAGCAGCGGTCGGGGATCAGGGCCTTGGTGTCCTGCAGCTTGCCGGCGGCGTTCCACATGCGGCCGGAGTCGCGGATCATGGCCGGCATCGAGGCGTCGACGATGACGTCGCTGGGCACGTGCAGGTTGGTGATGCCCTTGTCGCTGTTGACCATCGCCAGCGCGGGGCCGGCAGCGATCGCAGCCGTGATGTCAGCCGCCACCGCGGCGCGCTCGGGCTGCGGCAGGGTGGCGACCTTGGCGAGGACGTCGCCCAGGCCGAGGTTGGGGTTCACGCCCAGGCGGGCGAGGACGGCGGCATGCTTGGCGAAGACCGGCGCGAAGAAGGTGGAGACGGCGTGCCCGAACATGATCGGGTCGCTGACCTTCATCATCGTCGCCTTGAGGTGCAGGGACAGCAGCACGCCCTCGGCCTTGGCGTCGGCGATGGCCTTGGCGAAGAACGCGCGCAGGGCCTTGGCGCTCATCATGGTGGCGTCGACGGTCTCGCCGGCCTTCACCTTCAGACCCTGCTTGAGGACGGTCGTCTGGCCGTCGGCGCCGACCAGCTCGATGCGCAGCTCGTCGGCGGCGGCGAAGGTCCGGCTCTGCTCGGAGCCGTAGAAGTCGCCGGCGTCCATATGCGCGACGTGGGTCTTGGAATCCGCAGTCCAGGCCCCGACCTTGTGCGGGTTCTTGCGCGCAGCGGCCTTGACCGAGGCGGCGCAGCGGCGGTCGGAGTTGCCCTCGCGCAGGACCGGGTTCACCGCGCTGCCCAGCACCTTGGCGTAGCGCGCCTTGGCGTCCTTCTCGGCGTCGGTCTTGGGCTCCTCGGGGTAGGCCGGCACCGGGAAGCCGTGCGCCTGCAGCTCGCTGATCGCCGCTTTCAGCTGCGGAATCGAGGCGCTGACGTTGGGAAGCTTGATGATGTTGGCCTCGGGCTTCAGGCACAGCTGGCCGAGCTCGGCGAGGACGTCGGGACGGCGCTTGTCCGCGGGTAGCTGGTCGGCGAAGGCGGCGAGGATGCGGCCGGCGACCGAGATGTCCTTCTCTACCACGGCGATGCCGGCGGGACGCGTGAAGGCCTGCACGATCGGCAGCAGCGAGTAGGTGGCGAGGGCGGGGGCCTCGTCGGTGCGGGTCCAGACGATCGTGGGGGCGGTTTCGCTCATGGCTGTCCTTGCGTGAAGGCCGCGGATCATGCCCCGGCATCGGCACCTGCAAGGCGGACCGGGGGCAAACACGCACGCGGCTGCGAAGCGCCTGGACTCCCATGCGCCAGGCAGCAGCCTGGAGGCGATGAACTGGTTCCAGAAGAAGGACAAGGGCCCCAGCGCCGAGGAGCAGGCCGCGCAGCAGGAGGCCGAACGCCGCGAGGCGGCCGAGGCCGAGCTGCGCCGCAAGATCACCCTGGCGCTGGAGAAGGACGCCGCCCACCGCGTGACCACGGTGGACGGGATGAACTGGATCTGCCCCTACAGCCTGACCCTGGTGCCGGCCGCATTCGGCTTTGTCGATGCCGCACGCGAATTCCTGGTCGACAAGCGGCCCTTCGCCAACGGGGTGCGAGCCAGGCCCCTGGACGAGCTGCGCCGTCACCGCTGGCGGCTGCACGTCGAGGCCAACAGCGAGTTCGAACCGCGCCTGCGCATCGTCAGCGGAGAGGGCCGCTGGCTGAACCCCTACACCGGCCAGTGGGCGAAGCTGGCGCTGCGGCCCGGCGCCCAGGCGGCCGAGGTGCAGGAGGCGATCGTCGCCGCGCTGGCGGCCTCGCCAGAAGCCAATGACGGACGCCCGATGCTGGACGACCTCGTCCTGCGCGAGGCCGAATCCCGCGCCGCCCGCGCCGCCCCGGAGGGCGAAGCGGGCGAGGCCCAGGCGTTGGGCGCGGTGAAGCGGGTGGCCGGCCGCCAGGCCGATGACAGCCGGGTCGGGGCCGGAGCCGACATGGACCGGGCGAGGGGCATCCTCGACAAGATGCTGGCCGAGATGCCGGCCATCCCCGGCTTCGGGCTGGCGGTGCACTACGAGCCGCAGGACGAGATCGGCGGCGACTTCTTCGCCTGCCTGCCGCTGGGCGGCGAGCGCTACCTGCTGGCGGTGGCCGATGTCGCCGGCCACGGCGTGCAGGGGGCCCTGGTGGTGGTGGCGGCGCTCAAGGCGCTGCGCTTCATCGTCAAGGAGACGCAGGATCTCGCCGCCATCCTCAGCCGCCTCAACGAGAGCGTGAAGGCGGATCTGCTGCAAGGCCAGTTCATCACCTGCTGGATGGGCATCCTCGAAGCCCCCGCCAGGCGGCTCGAGCACATCTGCGCCGGGCATACGCCGCTGGCCGTCGCCAACCCGCGCGCCGAGCCGCTGGCGCGGCGGGTCGGCGGCAAGGCCCCGGCGCTGGGCATGCTGCCCGCCGCGGTCTTCGACAAGGCGATCCGCACATCGGTGATAGAACTGCAGCCCGGCGACATGCTGATGCAGTGCACGGATGGGCTGACCGAGGCGAGCAACCCCCATCGCGAGGAATTCGGCGACCTGCGCGCCGTCGGTTCACTGGTCGGGGTGAGCGACCGGACCTTCGAGCAGGCCGTGGATGCGATCGCCACCGACGCCCGCCGCTGGGCGGCGGGGTCGTTCCAGGACGACGTCACCGTGCTGGTCCTGCAGTGCGATCCGCCTGCGGCGGACGCCGGCTGATCCGACGATCCCCGTGCGAGTGGCGTGCATCCTCCGCCGCCGCGGGCTTGACCCCTGGGATCCCGGTTCCAACACATCCAACCGGAAACCAACGCATCCAAACCCAGGAGTTCGACATGTCCCTCATCCAGAAGCAGGCCCCCGACTTCAAGGCCCAGGCCGTCCTCGCCGATGGCTCCTTCAAGGAGATCAAGCTCTCCGACTACAAGGGCAAGTGGGTCGTCCTGTTCTTCTACCCGCTCGACTTCACCTTCGTCTGCCCGACCGAGATCGTCGCCTTCAGCGACAAGATCAAGGAGTTCCAGGCCATCGGCGCCGAGGTCCTGGGCGTGTCGGTCGACAGCCAGTTCACCCACCTGGCCTGGCGCCAGGTCGCGCGCAAGGATGGCGGCCTGGGCGACCTGCAGTACCCGCTGGTGGCCGACCTCAACAAGTCGATCGCCCGCGACTACGGCGTCCTGATCGAGGAGGCCGGCATCGCCCTGCGCGGCACCTTCATCATCGACCCCAAGGGCGTCGTCCGCGCCGCCCACATCCACGACCTGCCGGTCGGCCGCAACATCGATGAGGCCGTGCGCGTCATCAAGGCCTTCCAGTTCGTCGAGAAGCACGGCGAGGTCTGCCCCGCCGGCTGGAGCGAGGGCAAGCCGACCATGAAGGCCGACCCCAAGGGCTCGAAGTCCTACTTCTCGTCCAACGCGAAGTAATCCGTCCGGACCCCGTCCGACCCAGCCAACCCCCGGCCCAGCCGGGGGTTGCTGCGTTTTGGTGGATCACTCACAACCCCTCCGCGCCGGCCCGGCAGGACTGCCGCCGGCCGGCCGCTTACGACAGTCGCCGCAAGTACTTTCAGGAGCCGTCCCATGTCCGACCAGCAGGATCAGGAGAAGAACATCGCCCAGGGCCTGTCCCAGCTGGGCGAGACCACGACTGCGGCGGAACTGCTGCGCCAGAAGGGCCAGACCAAGAAGCTGCGCGTCATCAGCGAGAAGCAGCTGATGGACTGGATCCTGCGCATGCTGCAGCAGCACATGGCGGGCAAGGCGGACACCTTCTCGGACATCGAGAAGACCGAGATGCTGAAGAAGACCCAGGAGGAGCTGGGCCGGCGCATCAAGCGCGAGCAGGAGGCGCAGGCCGAGCGCGACCGCCTGAAGGCCGAGCTGGAGCAGGCGATGAGCGCGGTCGCCGCCGGCTCGTCGTCGCAGAGCCAGGCCGACGTCGACATGGCCCTGGCCGCCCTCAAGGAGAAGCTCGAACAGGCCGAGCAGATCAACCTCGACCTGCAGCAGGACAACTATGACCTGCAGGACCAGCTGAACGAGAAGATGGCCCTGCTCTCGACGACCATCGCCGAGAAGGACAAGCTGCGCGACACCGTACGCAACCAGATGATGCGCATGACCGCCCTGTGCGAGGGCGTGCTGGGCATCGACAACGACTACTACGGCGGCCGTCACCAGGAGGAGAACCAGGTCCCCGACGAGGCGAGCCAGGATGAGGCCTTCTACCACGACTTCGACGTCGGCGCCAAGGTCATCACCACCCTGCAGGCCGACCTCGAGCGCCTGCGCGGCATCATCAAGCGCCAGGAGGCGGAGGAGCCGCAGCCCACCGAGGCGGTCGAGAGCAAGGCGCAGCTGCTGGAGGCCGACCTCGCGCTGCTCGAACAGCTCAAGTCCGGCAACCTCGAAGCTGTCGACGTCGCCGCCCCGATCGCCGGCCTCATCGAGGCCATGGAGGGGGCCCGCCTGGAAGCGGAGTCCTTCGAGCAGCAGGTCGCCGAGGCGACCGGCGCCACCCATGGCCAGGCCTTCACCGAGCTTCCCGACTCCGGCGGCGATGCCGCCCACGTCCTCGCCGGCGCCACCACCGTGGTGCGCGAGCTGGCCGCCAGCCTGGCGCGCAACCGCAACCGCATCGCCGCCCTCAAGGCCATCGCCGACGAGAGCGACGAGGCCCGCCACAGCACCGAGGAGGAGCTGGAGGCAGCCCAGGCCGCCCTCGAGCGCGTGTGCACCAGCCTGCGCCAGCGCGCCGAGGCCGACCGCCTGCGCGTGCCCACCGCCCTGCGCGACCGCGAGGCCCCGCCCGAGGACCGCGCCGCCGCCTGCACCGAGATCGTCGACCATCTCCAGGCCGCCAGCCCGGTGGACGCCGCCGCCATCGAACAGCTCGCCCTCACCGACCGCCTGGTCAAGCCAGGCCAGCCCGCCGTCGAGGTGCAGACCACCGACAAGCACCTGGTGGCCGAGCGCCTGCGCAAGGCCGGCGCCGAGCTTGAGCGCTACACCCTCGACCTGCAGCGCCAGGTCGAGGAGGGCGCCGTCCGCGAGCAGGCCCTCGCGGTGCAGGTCCGCGATCTCGCACGCTCCGCCGGCCCCGAGGTTCCGGCCGCGGTCGCCGAGCTCGAACGTTCGCTCGAGATCAAGGCCGACCCGCAGGTGATCGCCGAGGCGACCTCCAAGGCCCTGGCCGAGATCGCGGCGAATGGCGGACAGCAGTCCGCCCAGGCCGCCGCCCTGGCCGAGGACCGCGCCGTCGCCGCCGAGCTGGCCCGCATCGGCGCCGGTGATGACGCGCTCGCCGAACGCATCGCCGACCTCTCGGTCAGCGCCGAGGATCCGGAACCGCGCCACCAGCCGCAGCTCTCGCTGCAGGTGCGCGACGCCATCGCCGCCATCGGCGCCCGCAAGGCGGCCCTCGAATCCGAGGTCGCCGCGTTGAAGGGCCAGATCGCCGCCGTGCACGCCGACCAGGGACGCGGCTCGGCCGAGGCGCAGCGCCTGATGGGCGAGCTGGAGAAGACGCGCGGAGACCTGCAGAAGGCGATCAACGACGGCCTGCGCCTGCGCAATGGCCGCGACGCCGCCAACACCGCCTTCGACGCGGTCGCATCCGACCTCAAGCAGCGCGTCCCCGACGCCCACCCCGACCTGACCGATCGCGCCAGCGAGCCGCAGGTCCGCGCCGATGCCGCCCGCGCCGCCATCGCCAAGCTGGCGCAGCAGCGCACCGCCTCGAACGCGGCCCTGGACGCCGTCGCCGCCATCGATCGGGCCATCGCCCGCACCGGTGCCGCTCCCTCGCAGCTCGATCGCATCTCGGCCAGCGACGAGATCGTCGTCGCCGAGCGCCTGCGCGACGCCACCCGCCAGCTCGAAGAGCGCATCGCCTCGGTCTCGGCCGAGCTGGATGGCGCATCCCAGGCCTCGGCGCCGCCATCGAAACGGCCCAGCCGCACCATAACCAGATCCTTGGACGGCACGACAACGACGATCTGGCC
>JAFLCQ010000319.1 GCA_017302815.1 Planctomycetota bacterium | reverse complement strand
CGGCTGGCGGTGGCGCATCTGCGCGGCCTCGGCCATTGCGACCCCGTCTACCTCGGGCCCGGTCGCGGCACCCATGCCAGCATCGCCGAGCGCCAGGCCGGCTTCGCCGCCGTGGCCGGTCCCGGAGCGCGCTGCGTGCGAACCGACGGCAGCGACGGCGATGCGGATGGCGAGGCGGTGCGCCGCGCCTTCGCGGCGGGCTGGCCGCAGGCGGTGGTTGCCTACAACCACCATGTCGCGCGCGCGGTCATCCACGCCTGCGCCGCCGACGGCCGGCGCATCCCGCAGCAGCTCAGCCTGGTCAGCTGCGACGATGTGCGCGCCCTCGCCTATCCGGTGCCGCCGGTGACCGCGGTGCGGGTGCCGGTGCGCGGCATGGCCGAACGCGCGGCCCGATTGCTGGTCGACTGCATCGAGGGGCGCGAGCGGCCGTCGGGGCAGCGCATCGTCGTCGATGGCGAGCTGCAGGTGCGCGGCTCGACCGCTCCGCCGGCTACTTCTTCTTCGGCGCCGGTGCGGCGGCCTCGACGGGCATGACGTCGGCGAGCTGCTCCTCCCAGGTGGAGTACTGCTCGAGGAACTTCGGGTCGATGGTCTCGCCCTTGGCCTTGGCGACCTGCTTCAGCACCGGCGGTGCCAGCTTGCCCTGCTGCTCCTCGGGTGAGGCCAGCACCTTGTTGACCTGCTGCCGCAGCTTGGCCAGCGCTTCGGCCTCCTTGAACCAGCCCGGCATGGCGCCCTTCCACGGCTTCTGCGCCTCGGTCAGGGTCTTCTTGAAGTCGGCCGGCTCCTCGCCCAGGGCCTCCAGGATCTTGCCCATGAGCAGGTCGTACTCGCCGACCAGCGGCTCGATCAGGGTGGTGACCTTCTTCTGCCGCTCGTCATCCAGCGCCGCCATGCGCGTGCCCACCAGCAGGGCGGCCAGCGGGGCGCGCTTCTTGTCCAGGTCGTCGATCTTCACCGTCTTCTCGGCGTCGGCGATCAGCTTGTCGGCCGTCTTCTGGTCGGCCGCGCTGGGCATGCGCCAGTCGATGAGGACGTTGCCGGCGCCCTTGGCCGCGGTGCGGGTGGCGGTGCTGCCGTCGCCGCTGAAGGTCACCGTCGCCTCGTTCTGGTCATCGAGCGGCAGCCACCAGGCGCCGCTGGCGCCGGTGGTCATGCTCTTGCCGCCGCAGCTGACGCTGACGCCCGCCCTGCCCTCGCCCGGATCGTAGACGAGGTTGCGGTTGGCGTCGGCATAGGCGGTGCCGCCGAGGTAACGCTTCGCCGCGCCCTGGCCCAGGACGATGATCGCGCTGGTGCGGCCCTTCGCCGTCGAAACCGCGACGCCGACCTCGCGCCACTGGTCCTTCAGCGCCATCAGGGCGGCGAGGATGTCGGTCGGCTTGTTGTTGACCTCCTTCGTGCCCGTGCGGTTGAGCATGGTCATGGCGTAGGCGGCGTTGAGGTTCGGCGCGTCGAGGCCGAAGATGGCCATGCCCTTGCCGCCGGCGTAGCCGGCCTCGCGCATCGCCGGCAGGGGGTCGAACTCGGCCTTGTCGACCGGCTTGGCTCCGGACTTCAGCAGGGCGCGCGCGGTCGCCATCAGCTGCGGATTCAGCACCAGCGGCGGCGTCGCGCCCTTCGGCGCGTTCTGGCCCCACACCGAGTTGCTGCCCTCGACCTGCTTGGCGCGGATGGCGTGCGCGACGCGGTTGTTGCCGATGATGCGGTCGACGCGGTGCTGGTTGGCCAGCGCCAGCAGCGCCATCTCCTCGCCGGTCGGATCGACGGCGGGCGCGGCCGCCTCGCCGGCGGCGAGCAGGGCGGGGAGGAGCGCGAAAACGACGAGGCGCATGGCGGATCTCCGCCGGGATCGGAATCGCTTCCGACGCCGGTGGAACCACCATGCGCCCGCTCTGGCCCGGGGCGGATCAGCCGCCCCGTACCGGGTTCACTTCAGCATGTCCTTGACGGTGTCGCGCTCGCCGACCAGCTCGTCGTTGGTGGCCTTCAGCTTGCCCTGGGCCCAGGCGTTCTGGACGAAGGACTTGTCGACCTGGAACTCGCCGGGGGCGACGGTGCGCACCGGCACGCTCGCCCACACGCCGGGGGCGAAGCCGTAGCTGCCGTCGCTTTCCAGCGCGATCGAATGCAGGGTGGTGCCGACGGTGGACAGCGCCTTGACGTGGTCGATCAGGGCGTTGGCCGCCGAGGTGGCGCTGGAGACGCCGCGGGCTTCGATGATCGCCGCGCCGCGCTTGCCGACGGTGGGCACGAAGGTGTCCTGCAGCCACTTCTCGTCGCTGATCACCTGGGTCACCGGAGTGCCGTTGATCTTGGCGTTGTAGAAGTCGGGGAACATGGTCGGCGAATGGTTGCCGTAGATGATGAGGTCGTGCACGGCGGTGATCGGCACGCCGGCCTTCTTGGCGATCTGGGCCACGGCGCGGTTCTGGTCGAGCCGGGTCATGGCGGTGAAGCGGCTGCGCGGCAGGCGCTTGGCCTGGTTGGCGGCGATCATGCAGTTGGTGTTGCAGGGGTTGCCCACCACCGCGACGCGGCAGTCGTCGGCGGCGACGGCGTCGATCGCCTGGCCCTGGCCGATGAAGATCTTGCCGTTGTCCTTCAGCAGGTCGGCGCGCTCCATGCCGGGTCCGCGCGGCTTGCTGCCGACCAGCAGGCACCAGTTGGCGTCCTTGAAGGCCACCTCGGCCTTGTCGGTCAGGACGATGCCGTGCAGCAGCGGGAAGGCGCAGTCCTCCAGCTCCATCGCGACGCCGGCGAGAGCCTTCTGGGCCTTCTCGACCGGGACTTCGAGCAGCTGCAGGATGACGGGCTGGTCCTTGCCGAAGACATCGCCGTTGGCGATGCGGGGCAGGAGGGAGTAGCAGATCTGGCCGGCGGCGCCGGTCACCGCGACGCGGATGGGCTTGGGCATGGGGTCCTCTCGGATGGGTCTGCGCACCATGAGGATCCACATCGCGGCTGCCAGAGGCGACTGCCGGATGACAGGACGCATGCGCCGGCTAGCGTGAGGCCGTGCCGGTCACCAATCAGCTCGTCATCGAGGTCCAGGAGCGGGTCCGTTCGGAAGCCAAGCGCCGCGGCGTGCGCTGGACCAACCAGCGCCAGGTCATCGTCGAGCAGTTCCTGCTCTCCGGCGAGCACCTGACCGCCGACGCCCTGCTTGCCCGCGCCCGCGAGGTCGACTCCGCGATCGGCGCCGCGACCGTCTACCGCACGCTCAACCTCCTGGTGGAGATAGGGGTTGCGAGCCGCGTCCGCCTCGGCGGCGACTCGGCGTCGTTCGAACCCATCCTCGGCCGTACCCACCACGACCACCTCATCTGCATCTCATGCGGCCGCGTCGTCGAGTTCGAGGACGAGGCAATCGAGAAACGCCAGGCCGCGATCGTGAAGAAGCACGGCTTCCAGATCCGCCACCACCGCCTGGAGATCTTCGGCGTGTGTCCGGTTTGCGCGGGGGGCTGACGCCCCCCGGAGACCCCCCCGGCCTCTGTCGCAGCTCGGTTGTGTCGCTGACGCTCCACAACCGTGGGGGGATGGCCTGCGGCCATTGTATCCCCCCACCGCCGCTCGGCGGCCGGTCGCGCTACGCGCTCCGGTTCAACGTGGGGGTGCCCCCCACGCCCCCGCGGCACAGATGATCGATCGTGTTCCGGGGTGCGGGGCGCAGCCCCGCGTTGAACCGGAGCGCGTAAGCGCGATCGGCCGACGGAGGGGTGTTGGGCGGATACAATGGGCGAAGCCCATCCGCCCACGGTTTGGGAGCGTCAGCGAGCAAACCGAACCCCGATCGAGGCCGGGGGGACCGGGGGGCGTCAGCCCCCCGCGCCAAGCGTCCACGCGAGCCGGTCGGCCGCGTAGCGGCAGAAGTCGCGCGGGGTCGACAGCACCGACTTCCAGCCGTTGACCGCGGCGGCCTGCTCGCCGGCGCCGCGCTTCCACCAGCCTTCGATGTCGCGCTGCACGTCCTCGCGGCGGGTGTCGAGCTGGATCTGCGCGCTCCACAGCACAGCGCCGTCATGGCACGAGACCATGTGCACCGAGGCGCCGATGCTGACGGGGTGGAAGCCGTCGAACTGCTCGATGCGGCCGATGATCACGGCGTCGCAGCCGGTGGCGTCGCGCACCGCCAGCAGGGCGTCGACCGTCACCGCGCCGGCGTGGAGATCGGGCAGGTGCAGCTGCGAGGCGCGATCCGGGCTGACGCCGACGGTCTCGTGCACGCCCAGCGCGCGCAGGCTGCTGGCGAAGGCGGGCGACAGCTCGGCGGCGCCCTTGCCGACGCGGTCGGCGAGGGTGAACGGGAGCACCGCCACGCGCAGCGGCTCGATGGCGCGCGGGGTGGTGTGCCACGACACCGATCCGGGCGGGGCAGCGGGCAGGCGGCGGAAGGGGTTGCGCGAGAGATCGGAGCAGCCGGCCGCGGCCAGGCATAGCGCGAGGATGAGGAGCGCAGGGCGCATCAGTGGTGCCCTCCGGCCGCCGGCTGGTGGGAAGCCGGTTGGGCCGGCGCCGGCGCCGCGGG
>JAFLCQ010000318.1 GCA_017302815.1 Planctomycetota bacterium | reverse complement strand
CAGCCCGGCGAGCAGAGCGGGACGCCGCCGGACGTTGCGCCAGGCGCGGACCGCCTGCGGGACCGGCCGCGCCTGCACCGGATGGCCGTCGAGCCAGCGCCCGAGATCGTCGCCCAGCTCGCGGGCGCTGGCGTAGCGCGCCGCCTTGTCCTTCTCCAGGCAGCGCAGGATCACCGCCTCAAGGGCGGCGTCGACCTCGACCGAGAGCTTGGCGGGCGGCTGCGGCTCGTCGCTGACCACCGCGCGGATGGTGTCGAAAAGGGTGTTGCCGCCGAAGGGTCGGCGACCGGTGGCCAGCTCGTAGAGGATGACACCGCAGGCGTAGACGTCGGTGCGGTGGTCGACCTCCGATGCCAGGCCCTTGGCCTGCTCCGGGCTCATGTAGGCCGGGGTTCCGGCGACCATGCCCGACAGCGAGCGGAACGAGGCGTTGCCGCTGACGTCCTTGGCCAGCCCGAAGTCCATCACCACCGGCCTGCCGCCGCGATCGACCATGATGTTGGCTGGCTTGAGGTCGCGATGGACGATGCCGTGCTCGTGCGCGTGCTGCAGGGCGTCGCACACCGTGCGCACGATCGCCACCTGCTCGCGCAGGCTGACCCCCTCGGCGGTCAGCTGGCCCAGCTCGCGGCCATCGACCAGGTCCATGGTGAAGTAGTGCCGTCCATCGACCTCGCCAGCGTCGTGGACGGCGATGATGGCGGGATGGCGCAGCTGTCCGGCGGCGCGCGCCTCACGCACGAAGCGGCGGATGGAGTCGGTATCGGCCCCGTCGCCGGCGATCAGCACCTTCAGAGCGACCTTGCGCTTCAGCGCCGGCTCGGCGGCGATGTAGACGATGCCCATGCCGCCACGGGCAAGCTCGCGCTCGATCACGTAGCGGCCGAAGCGGTCTCCAGCCTGCAGTCCGGACTGGCGGCCGACCGAGGCGTCCTCGAACACGGCCTCGGCCTGCGGCGGCTCGGTGCGCATGGTCTCGGCCATCGCCGCGACCGGGGCGAGGGAGAACGGCGCACCGCACTTCGGGCACGGCCGCGCCTGGGCGGGGTCGGCCTTCGTCGGCTTGCTGCGCAGGTTGCAGGGGACGCAGGCGAAGACCACCGGCTCGGCGAGCTTCAGCCTGCCACCGCAGGCCTGGCACGGCGGGATGGCGCCGCTGACGGCCTGGTCGAGGACCTGCCTGGCCGAACAGGACTGGCAGACGAAGGGGATCGTGGGCACGCGCGGATCTCCCGCGGCAGGCTAGCGACCCCCGCTTCAGCGGGCAATCAGTAGGGGCCGATCGCCGGATCGCCCGTGTGCTCGCCCCAGGCGAGGATGCCGCCTTCCAGGTTGACCACCTTGGTGAAGCCGTGCTTCACCAGGGTGTCCAGGGCCTTCATCGAGCGGCGGCCGCTCTTGCACTGGCAGACCACCAGCTTGTCCTTCCACGCCGCGAGCTCGCCCAGACGGCCGGGCAGCTGGCCCAGCGGGATGTTCACGTTGCCCTCGATCTGGCAGATGCCGAGCTCGAAGGGTTCGCGCACGTCCAGCAGCAGGTGCTCGGTGCCGGCGTCGCGCAGCTTTTCGTAGGCGGCGACGTCCATCTCGACCGAGCCGCCGGCGTCGGCGGGGGCCGACTCGCCGCGCTTCATGCCGCAGAACTGCTCGTAGTCGATCAGCTGGGTGATCGTCGGATGGTCGCCGCACACCGGGCAGGCCTTGTCGCGGCGGATCTTCAGCTCGCGGAACTGCATGTTCATGGCGTCGTAACGCATCAGGCGGCCGGTCAGCGGCTTGCCGATGCCGGTCAGGGCCTTGATCGCCTCGGTCGCCTGGACCATGGCGATGATGCCGGGCAGGACGCCCAGCACGCCGCCCTCGGCGCAGCTGGGCACCTCGCCAGGGCTGGGCGGCTCGGGGTAGAGGCAGCGGTAGCAGGGGCCGGCGCGCGAGCCGTCGGCCAGCTTGCGGCCGTCGAAGACCGTCGCCTGGCCCTCGAAGCGGTAGATCGAGCCGTAGATGTTGACCTTGCCGAGCATGACGCAGGCATCGCCGACCAGGTAGCGGGTGGGGAAATTGTCGGTGCCGTCGATCACCACGTCGTACTTGGCGACGATCTCCAGCGCGTTGGCGCTGGTGATACCCTCCTCGTAGACGTCGACCTGGATCTCGGGGTTGAGGTCGTTGATCGCCCGCTTGGCCGAGCGCGCCTTGGGGGTGCCGACGTCCTGGGTGCGGTGGACGACCTGGCGCTGCAGGTTGGAGACGTCGACGGCATCGAAGTCCATGATGCCGATGCGTCCGACGCCGGCGGCGGCGAGATAGAGGGCGAGCGGGCTGCCCAGGCCGCCGGCGCCGATCAGCAGCACGGAGGACTTCAGCAACTTCTCCTGCGCGGCGACGCCGAACTCCGGCAGGGTGAGGTGGCGGGCGTAGCGCTGGCACTGGGCGGGGGTCAAAGGCATGGCGGGCGGCACGATGCAGCCGGTCCCGGCCCTGCCAAGCGGCAGGACGGCGGTCATGGACAGCCAGACGACCGGACGACCGGACGAGTCAGACGGCAAGCCTCCTTCCACCATCCGGCCCGCCGCCTATGGTGCTGCGATGCCCGGATTCCCGGCCCTGTCCTGGCGGCTGCGCCGCGCCTCGGCCAACATGATCGATGCCGCCATCCGCCAGCAGCCGCTGCGCGGCATGACCGTGGTGGCGGTGGTGTCCGGGGTCTGGCTGCTGCTCGCCGGGCTGTTCTGGTCGCTGCTGGTCTTCCTGTCGCAGGACCAGTACCTGCCGCTGAAGCCGCGCCTGCTGGAATCGCTGCTCGCCCTCTTCTTCCTCACCATGGGCGTGCTGGTGACGATCTCGGACACCGTCCTGGTGTGGGCCAGCCTCTACCGCACCCGCGCCGCCTCCTTCCATGCCGCCCTGCCCCTAAGGGATCGCGACATCTTCTGGGGCGCCGCCCTCGAAGGCGGGCTGTGGGCGAGCTGGGCGGTGCTGGTCCTGGTGCTGCCGCTCATCGGCACCCTGATGCGCGAGGCGGCGCAGCCCTGGCTCTTCGCCCCGGCGGTGCTGATCACCCTGCTCGGCCTGGTGGCCATCGGCATGTCGGCCGGCGCCCTGGGGGCGCAGCTCCTGGCCAAGCTCATCCCCATCCTCCGCCGCGGCGTGCGCGGCATCGTCCTCATCGCCGTGCTGGCGGTCGGCATCGGCGTGCTGGTGACGATGAGCTCGGGCGACCGCCACAACGAGCCGGTCACCTTCATGACCGAGGTCATCGGCAACCTGCGCTTCGCCGAGAACCCCTTCCTGCCCAGCTGGTGGACGCAGCAGGCTTTCTCCGGCGCCATGGCCAGCCGCTGGAGCGACTGGGCCCTCTACACCGGCCTGCTGCTGGCGAACGCCGGCGGCATCGCCGTGGTGGCCGAGTTCGTCGCCGCGCGGCGCTTCCGCCGCGATCTCGACGCCCTCTCCGGCCGGCCCGACGACACCACCAGCCGCGCGGTGACCCAGGAGTGGCGTCCGCTCGCCTTCCTGCCCGGCGAGCTCGGCCTGCTGGTCGCCAAGGACCTGCGCCTGTTCCGTCGCGATCCGGCGCAGGTGCTGCAGTTCACCGCCTTCTTCGGCCTCCTCGGCTTCTATCTGCTGATGCTGCCGCGCCTGGGCAAGGCATTCGCCTTCGATGAATGGTGGCGCCCGGCGGTGTCGGTGCTGAACCTCACCGCCATCAGCATGGCCCTGGCCACCTTCACCGGCCGCTTCGTCTACCCCCTGCTCTCCCTCGAAGGCCGTCGCCTGTGGGTGCTGGCCCTCGCCCCGTGGCCGCGCGAACGGGTGGTCACCGCCAAGTTCCTCTTCGCCGGCCTGGTCGGCGTGCCGGTCAGCTCGGCCCTGGCGCTGCTGTCCGGCCTGATGCTGGACCTGGCCTGGCCGATCATCCTCTACCAGGTCGGCATCATCGCCTGCATGGCGATGGGCCTGGCGGCCTCCGCACTGGGCATCGGCGCCCGCCTCGCCGACTACCGCGAGGACGACCCCAACAAGCTGGTCGCCGGCTATGGCGGCACCATCAACCTGCTCGCCAGCCTGATCTTCGCCGGACTCCTCCTGGTCGGCGCCGCGGCGCCGGTGCTCGGCCGCAACATGCGCGAAGCGTGGATCCTCGGCGGCGCCTGGTCGCTGTGCGTGACCGGCGTGTGGTGCGCGCTCTTCCTCGGCCTCGCCCACCGCTGGTTCGGCCGCCTCGAAGACCGGCCCTCATCCGGTTCGCAGTCATGATCCGGGCGGCGATCCTCGCCCTGGTGGCGGCGATCCTGGCGGCGGCTGATCCCCTCGCGGCCACCCCGCTGCGCTGGCCGGCCGGGCGCCTCAGCCTGGCCGACGCGACGCAGCGCCTGGAGGTCGGCGGCAACCGCGTCTGGCTGGCCGATGGCGTCGACGATCGCATCGAGGCCGAACTGCCGGCGGTGGACGGGGCGTGGTGGGACGGCGTCGCTGCGGTGTGCGCAGCCTACGGCCTGCGCCCCGACGAGGGCGATGCAGCCGAGGAGCGCCTCGATGGCCAGGGCATCCCGGTGCCCCTCGGCCACGGCACCCTCGTGCTGTCGTCCGGGCACGCGCCCGAACTGCGCACCGCCGGGAGCCTCGCGGTCGCGCTGGAGGCC
>JAFLCQ010000317.1 GCA_017302815.1 Planctomycetota bacterium | reverse complement strand
CATCGTCTTGTTGCCGGCGCTGGACGGCTTGCGCGGCTGGAGCGGCGGCCTGGGCGACGTCATCGCCTCGGCCAACGCCATGCGCGCTCTCATCGCCGGGCGCCCGGGCGTGGTGCGCGCCTACGTCTCGTGGCCGGACGGCCGCCTGACCGGCGTCGAGCGCAGCGGAGCCGGCTGGGACCTCATGGAGATGGAGCCGGTCGACGACGGCATCCGCATCAGCAGGCGCCCGCTGGGACGCGACGGCGGCCTGGCCCAGCCGGCGGTGAGCAGCGTCAGCGGCTACGACGTGCGCAAGCGCCCATGGTGGCGCGCCGCGGTGGATGCCGCGTCTGGCCGCGCCTGGACGGATCCCTACCTGCTCAAGGACTCGGGCCAGCCCGGCATCTCGTGCAGCGAGGCGATGCGCGATGCCGAGGGCCGCATCCTGGCGGTGATGTCGGTCGACTTCGAGCTGTCGGCGATCGGCGCTGCCTTCGCCTTCGGCGGCCCCGGCCGCGGCGCCCACATCCTCTTCGACGCGCAGCGCACCCTCATATCCGTCCCCGAGGAATGGGCGGCCGAGCTGCCGCGCGAACGCCTGCTTGCGGCCGCCGACCTGCGCTACCCCGAGGCGGCCGGTCTGTTCAAGCGCCTCGACGCCTTGCCTGCCCCCGGCTCGACGCGACGCGAGGAATGGACGCAGGACGGGATCGGCTACGGCGCGGCCGTGCAGGCGGTGCCGGTCGACGGCGGACCGGTGTGGTACCTGGCCCAGATCATCCCCGACCACCTGCTCAGCGGCAGCGTGGACTCGGCCCGGCGCTCATCGCTGCTCATCGGCTTCCCCGCGGCGCTGCTTGGGGCCGGCCTGTCGATCTGGTACGCCCGCCTGTTCAGCCGCAGCCGCCGCGAAGCGGAGGCGATGCGCCAGCGCGCGCAGGCGGCCGAGGCCGAGTTGCGGCAGATCGGCGCCTACCGCCTGGTGCGCAAGCTCGGCGAGGGTGGCATGGGCGAGGTGTGGCTGGGCATGCACCGCATGCTCGCGCGGCCGGCGGCGATCAAGCGCATCACCGCCGCCCGCCTCACGGGCGAGGACGGAGACAACGCCAAGGAGGCGCGCGCCCGCTTCGCGACCGAGGCCAGGATCACCGCCAGCCTGCGCAGCCGCAACACCATCGAGCTGTTCGACTACGGCACCACGCCGGAAGGCGGATTCTACTACGTCATGGAGCTGCTCGACGGCCTCGACCTCGCAGCCCTGGTGGAGAAGCACGGCCCCGTCCCGGTCGGCAGGGCCATCTCGATCCTGGTCCAGGTCTGCGGCAGCCTGGCCGAGGCGCATGACCGCGGCCTGGTGCATCGCGACATCAAGCCCGAGAACATCTACGTCTGCCGCCGGGCCGACGAGGTGGATGTGGTCAAGGTGCTGGACTTCGGCATCGTCGCGGTGCAGAGCCGCGAGCTGAGCGCCAACGTCAGCAAGGCCGGCTTCGTGGTCGGCACCCCGCAGACCATGTCGCCGGAGCAGGCCCGCGGCGAGAAGCTGGACGGCCGCAGCGACATCTACGCCCTCGGCTGCGTCGCATTCTGGCTGCTCACCGGTTCGACGGTGTTCCTCGAGGAGGAGCAGCTGCCGCAGGTGCTGGCCCATCTCAACGACGCCCCCGAGGCGCCCTCCAACCGCGCCGGCCGCATCCTGCCCGACGGCCTCGACACCCTGGTCCTCTCCTGCCTGGCGAAATCCCGCGAGATGCGTCCGGCTGACGCCCGCGCCCTGGCCGCCGCCCTGCGCGCCATACCCGTGCCGGCCGACGAGCGCTGGGACGATGGCACCGCATCCGCCTGGTGGGCGGAGCACATCCCGCCGGCGCCGACCGGCGTGCTCGACCAGGAGCAGCCGCGCTCGGCATCCTTCACGGACCAGGCTCCTGCATGATCCCCCGGCCATCCTTCTGCCTCGCCCTCGGCTGCACCGCGATGCTGCTGGCTGGCTGCGCCTCCGCCCGCCCGGCTATGACCGGGGATGCGCTGCATCAGCACGTCACCCGGGCGATGGCGGAGAACGCCGCGATCGTCAGCGCGCTCGAGCGCTCGTTCCAGGAGCGGCTGCAGGATGACCTCGCCGCAGGACGCCGCCCGACCATCGACATCCTCGCGCTGTCGGGCGGGGCGGACTGGGGGGCCTACGGCGCCGGCTTCCTGCTCGCCTGGTCGCAGAAGCCGGTTGATGACCCCCTGGCGATGCCGGATTTCGACCTGGTCACCGGGATCTCGACTGGATCGCTTATCGCCCCCTATGCGGCGCTGGGCCGCTACGCCGAAATCGAAAGCCTGTTCCGGCACAGCACGCCGGACTGGGCGAGGTCCCGCTTCCTGAGCAGCGCCTTCTCGGGCGAGGGCCTGTATGACATCAGCCTGCTCGAGGACGCGATCTACGCCAACCTCGACCGGACGGTCATCCCCGGCCTGTGCGATCCGACCCGGCCGCGGCGCAACGTGCTGATCGCCACCGCCGACGTCGACCTGGGCTTCCTGCGGGTGTGGGACGCCGCCGCCCTGGCCCGCGACCGCGACCGCTTCCGCGCCGTGCAGCGCGCCGCCATCGCCATCCCGGCGGCCTTCGATCCGGTGTTCGTCGACGGCACGCTGCAGGCCGATGCGGGTGTGCTGATGCAGCTCATCGCGGTCGCCCAGCCCGACCGAATCTCCGGCTACATGCGCGCCTGGAACCAGGCCCATCCCGGCAGCCCGATGCGCCTGCGCTACTGGGTCATCGCCAACAACCGCACCGCCGAGCCGCCGACCACCGTGCAGCCGACCTGGCACGCCCTGTTCGCGCGCTCGACCGCCATGATGATGAAGTCGGGCGTGCTGGCACCCCTGACCACGCTCTGGCTGCAGTCAGAGCTGCTCCGGCGCGAGGGGCTGGACGTCGAGTTCCGCTGGACGGCCATCCCGTCCAGCTTCCCCATCGACCCCGCCATCCCGCCGTTCGACCCGCGCATCACCGGGGCGCTGGCCGACCTCGGCCGCTCCCTCGGCGCGCAGGCGGATGCCTGGCGGACCGTTCCGCCCAGCCCGATCACCAGGCCGGATCAGCCCTGATCCGGGTAGGCTACCATCGGCCAGACAGGCCGATGGAGGTGCGCAGTTCGGTCGGCAGCGTCCACTGTCCGAAGTCCTGCATCTCGCTGGCGCAGGCGACCGCGGCGTCCAGGCGCAGCCATTCCGGCCCGAGGCCGGCGCCGGCCGTCAGCACCGGCGGAGCCTGTTCGTCGGCGAGGTTGCCGTAGACGCCGGCGCGCAGATCGAGCAGCGGGATGGCGGCCAGCTCCAGGCCCAGCCCGGCGCGCCGCGAACGGATGTCCGGGTTCACGCTCGAGACCTCGAACTGCTCGATGTCGGCCGCGAGGGTGAACCAGGGGGCGGGACGCCAGCCGAGGCCGAAGGTGACCTGCGGATCGAGGCGCACGCTGTCGAAGGATCCGTCGTCGCGCGATGGGCCCGCGAAGGTCGGCGCGTTGATGTTCGCCGCCTGCACCGCCAGGCTCCAGCTGCCGAGCCTGGCCTGCATGCCCAGATCGATGCCCAGGTTCAGGCTGTCGCGGTGCTCGCCCTCCAGCTCGGTCACCGCCTCATCGACGTCCTCCTGGAAGACGAGGATGCGGGTGCCGTTCACCCGGCCATGGATCAGCTTCAGGCTGCCGCCGATGGCGATGTTGTCGTTGAGCGGAATGCCCACGCTGACCGGCACTTCGACATACGAGAAGCTGGTGACGACCACGCTGGTGGTGTTCTTGTCCAGGGTCCCGACGCCGGATGCGGTGGCGGCGATGAGGGCGGTGGCCTCGGCAGCGGTCGGCGCCTTGTCGCCAAGCTGCCGCAGCGCCGAGTCGATGCGCAGGGTCGCCTGCCCAGCATCGCTGGCCGCATCGAAGGCGCCGCTGCCGCCCAGGGCGCCGTAGATGGTCGATATCTGCCCAGAATCCAGCACCTTGAAGGCGCCGTCGTGACCCTGGCCGCTGCCGTTGATGGCCTGGGCCAGCTCGTCCCCCTGCACTTCGGGGATGATGTTGCGCAAGTCGACATCATCCGCCCAGGCGAAGGCCTCGCCCGCCCAGCGGATGCCCACCGCGAAACGGCCGAAGCGCATGCCGGCGGCGGCGTTGGCCGAGGCGCTCAAGGAGTCGGCAGGGTCGGCGAGGGCGTTGAGCTTGCCGATCACGGAGAGGAAGTCGCCCACATCCGACGCGCGGGAGATGCCGGAGACACCGAGGTCACGCACCCGGTCGGCAAACTGCAGCAGCTCATCGGCGTTCTGCACCAGATCGCCGTAGGCATGGAAGCCGGCGTGCGCGTCGATACCGATGCCACCGGGGGATCCGCTGCCCCATCCCGCCTGCGGACCGGCATCCTGGCCCGATTCCCAGCCCAGGGCCGCCGCGTTCCACCACGGGACGGTATGGTCGGTGGTGACCGCGACACCGGCGCCGCCCATGCCGAGCTGGCGGGCGCCGGTGATCGGCGTCTCCAGGGCAGCCAGCGGCGCAACCGCGCAGAGGTGTGCAAGCAGCCGAGCGATATGCATGGCCACCTCTCAGCGGCGTCCGCCCGCCGGCCGCGCTCCGCCGCCGGACCGGCCGCCAGCGGGGCGGGAGGCGGGGCG
>JAFLCQ010000316.1 GCA_017302815.1 Planctomycetota bacterium | reverse complement strand
GCGGCCATCTCAGCCACCTTGGCCGGGGTGTCGTCGTCGTGGCTCGCGAGCGCGACGCCATGCGCGCGGGCGCGCTGCGCCAAGCGCTGCATGCGCTGCGGCGCCTGGCGCCGGGCCTCGACCTTGCCGGAGCCGATGGCGGTGGCGTCGGCCTCGGAGACGTGGTAGGTGCGGGTCATGTAGGCGACGTAGGCGGCCAGCTCGGCGAACTGCCCCTGGCCGGGCGAGTGGTCCATGAAGGACAGCAGGTCGAGGGAGCCGTCGTCCAGCAGGCGCGCCAGCGGCTCCTCGCTGCCGTCGTCGGTGACCTCGTAGCGGGCATGCACCTTGTGGTCGATGAGGCCGCGGAAGGCGCGCACCGTGCGCACCACCGCCGCGGCCACCTGCGGATCGCGCACCCCCCATTCGGCGCCGGCGAAGCTGACCGCGTGGTAGACCGTGGTGATGCCGGCGTTGAGGTTGCGACGGTCGCTGTTGACCAGGGCGAACTCGTGGTCGAAGGCGACGCGTGGGCGCGGCTCGACCTCCTTCTCCAGGGCGTCGCAGTGCAGGTCGATGAGGCCGGGGATGCACAGCGCACCGCCGCCCTCCAGCTCGCGGTGGAAGGCCGGCGCCACCGGGCAGACGGCGGCGATGCGCCCGTCCTCCAGCAGCAGCGATCCGTCCTCTATGACGCTGTCGGGGGTTACGATGTCGATGCCGGAGATCAGGCGGCGCATGCGGCCTCCGCGGGACGGGACAGCTCCACCACGTCGTCGGCCAGGGCGGCGACGAGGGCGGGGTCGTGGAAGATGGCGAGGATGGCGACGCCGGCCTGCTTGGCGGCGCGGATGGCGGCCACCACCAGGTCGGCCGAGCGGCGGTCGAGGCTGGCGGTCGGCTCGTCGAGCATAAGCAGGCGCGGCCTGTGGACGAGGCCGCGCGCGAGGTTGACGCGCTGTCGCTCGCCGCCGCTGAAGGTGGCGGGAGCGACGTCCCACAGCCGCTCCGGCAGGTCGAGCTCGCGCAGGCGGATCCGCGCCGCCTCGCGCGCCTGCGGCAGCGGCACGCCGATGGCGGTCAGCGGTGCGGCGACCACGTCGACGGTGGGCTGGCGCGGAAGGCAGTGCAGGAACTGGGTCACATAGGCGATGTCGCGGGCGCGGGCGCGCAGGGCGGCGTGCTCGTCGCAGGTCGCGAGGTCGAGAGGTGGATCACCGTGCAGGATGATGCTGCCGGCCTGCGGCAGATAGGTGCGGTAGATGCACTTCAGCACGGTGCTCTTGCCGGCGCCGCTGGGACCGACCAGGGCGGTCAGACGTCCGGCATGCACGGCGAAAGTCGCATCCTGCGCGCTGGGGATGCGCTTGCCCTGCTGATGGATGGTGAAGGCCTTGCTCAGGCCGCTGACACTGAGGACGGGGTGGGAAAGGCTCATGCATTGCTCCGAGGTGGGGCCCCATCGCGAGATGGGGCGGGCGCCGAGGGGTGTCGTGCGGATACGATGGGCGCAGCCCATCCGCACGCGTTCTGGACGGCGCAGCCGGCCAGGACGAACCCCGACAAAGCCCGGGGGTAGGCCCGCACGGGCCGTAGGGGCGCTGCCCCTGAAGCTAAAGAGCGCTCATGACGAGTTGCTGGGTATAGGGATGCTGCGGGTCTTCCAGGATCTGGTCGGTGAGGCCGGATTCGACCACCCGGCCGTGGCGCAGGACCATGGTGCGGCCGGCGAGGAGGCGGACGACCCCGAGATCGTGCGTCACCACCACCATCGCCACCCCGAGATCGCGCTGGATCGAGAGGATGAGGTCGAGGATGCGCGCCTGCACCGACAGGTCGAGGCCGGTGGTCACCTCGTCCAGCAGCAGCAGCTCGGGGTTGGGCGCCAGGGCGCGGGCGATCTGCAGGCGCTGCTGCATGCCGCCGCTGAACTGGCCGGGCTGGTGGTCGATGCGCGCGCGCGGCACCTCGGTGCGGTCGAGGAGTCCCAGCGCCGCCTCGCGGATGGCGTGGAAGCGCCGTTCGCCGCAGCACAGCAGGCGCTCGGCGATGTTGCCGCCGGCGCTGACGCCGAAGTTCAGGCCGAGGTGCGGGTTCTGGTGCACCATGCCGAAGCGTGTGTCGCGCAGGCGCCGCGCCTCGGCCTCGTCGATGGACGCGAGGTCGTGCGCACGTCCATGGCTTTCGCGGAAGCGCACGGTGCCGGCGCTCGGCCGGTCGTCGAGATGCAGGAGCCGCACGACGCTGCTCTTGCCGCTGCCGCTCTCGCCCATCACCCCGAGGATCTCGCCCGGCCACAGGCGGAACGAGACCTCTGCCACCGCCACCACGCTGCCGCAGGCGGGGCAGACGTTGCGTCCATGCACGTCGCCGGTCAGGCGCACGCAGTCGGGGCAGCCGCGGCCGTGGATGCGGGTGAGGCCCTGCGCCTCGATGACCGGGCCGTCCTGGATGCGGTCGATCATCGCTCCTCCATGCGCTCGGCGCAGCGGTCCTGGTCGTTGCACTGCCAGCGGTCGCCACCGTCCGGCTGGGGGATCTGGTCGAGGTAGGTGTCGCCGGCGCCGCAGCGGGCGCAGCGCCGGCGGGCGCCTGCCGCATCGCGGAAGGCCTCGACCGCGAAGGGCACGTCGTCGAAGGCCAGCGGTTCGACGTCGGTGAAGGGCGGCACGGCGTAGAGCTTCTTCTCGCGTCCAGCGCCGAAGAGGTGCGCCACCGGGCTGCGATGCAGCTTCGGCAGGTCCCAGCGCGGGATCGGCGATGGGTCGATGACGTAGCGGCCGGCGACCCGCGCCGGATAGCGGTTGCTGATCGACACCTCGCGGAAGCGCACGACATCCTCGTAGAGCTTCACCCACAGGCGGGCGTAGTCGCCGTGGGCGTGGGCCAGGCGGCGCTTGCGCTCGCTCGGCTCGACGATCTGCAGCGGGTCGGGATAGGGTACCTGGTAGACCATGGTCTGGCCGGCGGTCAGGGCCCGCTCCGGCACGCGGTGGCGGGTCTGGATCAGGGTCGCCTCGGCGGTGCGGGTGGTGGTGGCCAGCCCCGGGCAGGCGGCGGTGATGAAGCGGCGCAGGCTGACCGCGTTCACCGAGTCGTCAGCGCCCTGGTCGATGACCTTCAGGCGGTCGAGCGGGGTGGCGATGGCGAGGGTGATCTGCATGCCGCCGGTGCCGAAGCCGCGCGCGATCGGCATCTCGCGGCTGGCGTAGGGCACCTGGTAGCCGGGCACGGCCAGCGCCTTCAGCAGACCGCGGCGGATCTCGCGCACGGCGAAATCATCGAGGAAGCCGAAGCGCTGCGCCGTCCCGGCGATGAGGAGGGCGCTCATGCCTGGCTCCGCAGCTTGGCCGCGCTGGCGCGGATGTTCTCCAGGTCGCTCTGGAAGGTGACGTAGTGCGGCAGCTTGTAGTGGCTGCAGAAGCCCATCGCCTCGATGCCGTCGACGTGGCAGATCACGAATTCGGGATCCTCGGCCGGATGCCGGGCGCCGCGTTCGTCCCCTGACAGCATGGCGCGATCGCACATGGCGATGGCGATGGCCTTGGTCTCGTTGTGGCCCAGGCAGGCGCCGTAGCCCAGCAGGATGCGCGGAGGCCCCTCGCCGGGGGCTCCGCCGTGGGTAGCGACGATCTCGCATTCGGTCATCAGCACCTCGCCGGCCTCGACCGCCTCGCCGGTCAGCGGATGCGGCAGCATCACCGGCAGCCAGCCGACGCGCAGTTCGGCCACCGTCGGATGCAGGTAGCCGTAGCCGCGCATGGTGGTGTAGGCCATGGCCAGCACCCCGCCGCTCTCGCCGCGCGCGAGATGCGCCAGGCGGGCGGGTCGCGGGATGGGGAAGGACAGCGGGCTGCGCGTGATATCCACCGCCGGCTGCGCCTCGCCGTGGCCAGCGAGCAGTCCCTCGGCGCGCAGCCCGTCCACCACCTTGGGGAAGTCCGCCGCCTCGGCCGCGGCCCCCGGCAGGGCTGCTGCGGCGGCGCGGAAGGCGGCCGGGTCCTCGTCGATGAGGTCGAGGCGGAACAGGCGCTGGAGGTAGTCGGTGCTGGGTCCCAGGCGCTGGCCGCCGGGGATCTCCTTGAAGGCCGAGCTGATGCGGCGGATCAGGCGCATGCGGCCGCCGTCGTGCGCCGCGCTGGCGCCCAGGCGGGGCAGGTTGCTGCGGTGGGCGCGCAGGATGAATGCCGCCTCCAGCGGATCGCCCTGGGCCTGCTTGATCGCCAGGGCGGCCAGGCGCGGGTCGTACAGCCCGCCCTCGCCCATCACCCGGTCGACCAGCAGGCGCAGCTGATGGCGGATGGCGTCGATGCCCAGCGGAGCGCCGGGATCAGCCGCCGGTTCGCAGCGTCCCTGGCGCATGAGGTCGAGGGTGCGGATGGCCTCGGCGATGGCGTCCTCGCCCCCGCGCACGGCGACATAGCCCATGTCAGACCTCCACCGCGATCGAGCGCGGGATGCAGGCGATGCGGCGCGCATCGCACAGGATGAGATCGACGCCCTGAGGCGGCGCGCACCAGCCGGCGCGCGCCGGCCACCAGTGCGGGTCGATGCCCAGCGCGCGCAGCTCGCAGCAGCGCTCGATGCCGGGCCCGGTCAGACGCAGGGCCGGCCCTTGACCGCCGGCAGCGCCTCGATGCCTGCAATCGCGGCATCGATGTTGCGTTCGACCGTCTT
>JAFLCQ010000315.1 GCA_017302815.1 Planctomycetota bacterium | reverse complement strand
CGCAGATGCAGCCGACGGCCGACCCCGCCGCGTCCCAGCTGCTGCAACGGCTGGAAGCCATCGAACGGCGCCTTGCGGCGCCGCCGTCGACCCCCGATCTCTCGCCCATCGCCGCCAGGCTCGACGCCATGGAGGCCAGGATCGCCCAGCAGGCCGCGCCAGAGCCGCCGCCAGTCCCCGATCTCTCGCCCATCGCCGCCAGGCTCGACACCATGGAGGCCAGGATCGCGGCACTGGCCGCGCACGAGTCGCCACCGGTCCCCGACCTCTCGCCCATCGCCGCCAGGCTCGACGCCATGGAGGCCAGGATCGCCGAGCACGGCGGTACGGCCGCCGGTCAGACCGAGCTGGTCGAACAGCTGCGCGCGGTGGACACCCGGCTTGCCGAGATGGCCGCACGGCCCCAGGCCGATCCGTCCCTGGAGGCCCGCCTCGCCGCGATCGAGGCACGCCCGGCACACGGCCCGGGCATGGATGCCGCCGCCGTCGCCGCCATCGTGCGCAGCACTGTCGATGAGGTGGTGCCGAAGCAGGCCTCCGAACTCCTGCGCGAGGCGATCAGCAAGCTGCCCACCCGCGACGACCTGCAGCAGATCGCCGAGACCCTGCGCGCCGATCTCGACTGGCGCCTGGAGAAGGCGGCCGCCGAGCACGGCTGGTGCTCGCTGGCCGATGTGCAGACCACAGTGCGCAAGTCGATCGCCGAGCAGGATCCAGGCGGCGGCGGCGGGTCGCATCTCGGACGCCTCGAGATCGCCATGGCCGAGTTCGTGCAGCAGTCGAAGGAGCAGCAGGAGCGCCTGATCGCCGCCCTGGCCCAGCGCGTGGTCCAGCACACCAAGACCCTGACCAAGCGCATGCTGGTGCGCGACCCCATCGAGCCCGCCCCGGGACCGGAACGCCGGCATGAGACCGAGGAGCTGGCTCCGTCGCTCAGCGCCAGCGGCGAGGGCTCGTCGCGCATGGCGGCGATCACCTCGGTCGAGCGCGACGATCCGCCGGCCAAGCGGCCGACCGAGATGGCACTGGACCCCGTCCCGGCCGAGATGCTCGACGCCAGCCGGCGCCAGCACGGCGACACCACCCTCTTCACCAAGCGCATGGAGTCGCAGGTGGCCCCGCCAGCGGCCGCCGCCACAGCCGAGGCCGCCCCCAGGACGCAGGATCTGCACGATCTGGTCACCGCCGAGGTCGAGCGCGCCCTGGCCGGCGCGGCAGCCTCCACCATGACCGAGTCGCCCGCAACCCTGCCCGGCGAGGGCTCGGGCGTCCTGCCGATGGCCGCCTCGGGGCTGCGGCCGGTCACCAGCGCGCCGCCGGCGACGACCGCCCCGATGACCACCTCCCCGGTGCCGGCGGACCTGGCTGTGCTGGTGGCGGCCGAGGTCGGGCGCCAGATGGCGATGACCATCCCGGTGCATCTGCCGCCGAGCGACAGCGACCTGGCGCGCGCGATCGCCCGCGCCCTGCCTCAGGCCCTGCAGGACGAGTCGGTGCGGACCGAGCTGTTCGCGACCCTGGCCCTGGAAGCGGCGGGCAAGCCGGGGGTCCTCGGTGAACTGACCGGCCTGCGGCGCTTCCTCAAGCGCGAGATCCAGCAGGCGATGGAGCGCCAGGGCCAGCCGGCGGCGCCGTGACCCCCTCGGCCAGCCAGGCGAGGTAGGCCGGCAGGCCCCCGCTGATCGGCAGCACCAGGGCGCATGGCGTGCGGTAGGGGTGCAGCTCGCCGAGGCGTCGCATGGCCGCCTCGGCGCGATCGTGCACGGTCTTGAGGATGAGCACCACCTCGTCGGCGGCCTCGACCTGGCCCTCCCAGCGGTAGACCGAACGCATGCCGGGCAGGATGTTGGCGCAGGCGGCCAGCCCGTCCTCCACCAGACGGCGGGCGATGGCTTCCGCGGTGGCCGCATCGGGGGCGGTGGCGTAGATCAGGACCGCTCCGGAGGTGTTCATCCCGTCGACACTTGCAGCGGCGGAACGGCGGTGCAAGCCCTTTGGGGCGAGACCGGACCGTGCGGAACGGGCGACCGCCGGGGGCTTGGCGTCCACCGCCCGCCATCCTAGAGTGCGACCGCGCGGCCGGCCCCTCTCCGGACGCAAGACAGGACCATGCGCATCCCCACCCTCGCGTTCGTGATGGCCGGCGGCAAAGGCACCCGGCTGGAACCCCTCACCCTCGACCGCTCCAAGCCGGCCGTGCCATTCGGCGGCAAGTTCCGCATCATCGACTTCGTGCTCTCGAACCTGATCAACTCGGGCATCAACAGCATCTACGTGCTGACCCAGTTCAAGAGCCAGAGCCTGACCGAGCACCTGCAGACCTCGTGGACCTTCGGCTCGCTGCTGCGCAACCAGTTCATCCGCGCCGTGCCCGCGCAGCAGCGCACCGGCGACCACTGGTACCGCGGCACCGCCGACGCCATCTACCAGAACTTCAATCTCATCGACGACCACAAGCCCGATCGCGTCGCCATCTTCGGCGGCGACCACATCTTCAAGATGAACGTCGAGCAGATGGTCGAGTTCCATCAGCAGGTGAAGGCCGCCGTCTCCATCGCCGCCATCCCGGTGCCGATCAAGGAGGCGACCGAGTTCGGCGTCATGCAGGTGGACGAGCACTGGCGCATCACCGGCTTCCAGGAGAAGCCGAAGAACCCGACGCCGATCCCCGGCCGGCCCGACCTCGCCCTGGCCTCGATGGGCAACTACATCTTCGAGCGCAAGGAACTGGTCGACGCCCTCACCGCCGACGCCCAGAACCAGGCCAGCAGCCACGATTTCGGCAAGAACGTCCTCCCGGCCATGCTGGCGGCCGGCAAGCCCATGTACGCCTGGGACTTCAGCCGCAACCGCATCCCCGGCAGCAGCAACCCGGTCAACGACGGCTACTGGCGCGACGTCGGCACCCTGGACGCCTACTACGAGGCGACCATGGACCTGCGCGCCATCGCCCCGGAACTGGACCTCTACAACCAGGACTGGCCGATCCGGTCCGAGCCCAACAACTGGCCGCCGGCCAAGTTCGTGCACAACAGCGAAGGCCGTGTCGGCCAGGCCATCCAGTCCATCGTCTGCGAGGGCGCGATCATCAGCGGCGCCACCGTGATCGACTCGGTCATCGGCACCCGCTGCAAGATCAACAGCTACTCCGAGGTGCACGGCAGCATCCTGCTGGAGGACGTCGACGTCGGCCGCGGCGCCCGCATCCGCCGCTGCATCGTCGACAAGCACGTGCGCATCCCGGCCAACGACGTGATCGGCTACAACCGCGACGACGACGCCAAGCGCTTCCACGTCACCGAGAACGGACTGGTGGTGATCCGCAAGAACATGTCGGTGGAGCCGCCGAAGCACTGACATGATCTCGCTGGCCGCCGGACACCTGGATCTGCCGGAAGGCGTCCTGCCCACCGACCGGGTGCGGCCGGACGGCGTGGTGGTCTATTCGCTCACGGCGCATGCGCTGTATGCGATGGACCGCCACAAGTGGATCGAGTCCGAGCAGGCCCGCACCGACCTCGGCCAGCGCGCGGTCGTCGACTGGATCGACCGCTACTGGAAGGGCTGGACCCGCGCCAAGCTGATCGAGCACCTCTACGGCTGGCGCTGCTGGGGCGCCTTCGACGAGGAGTCGTTCGGCCTGCTGTCTCGCCACACCGTCGAGTTCCACGTCCCGCGCGACGTGCTGCGCCAGGTCGCGACCATGCTGGCGAACGGGGCCGAGAACCTCGACATCATCAACTGGGCGATCGCCGCCGGCCAGGATCTCGACCCGATCCTGTGGCTGCTCGACCGCATCGACATCAATGCCAAGCGGCAGCGCCTGCTGACCGACCATATCCGCCTGTTCACGGAGACTGCGCCATGACTGCCGACCAGCTCGCCCATATGACGCTCAAGGATCTCCGTGCCCTCGCCGCCGGGCGCGGCGTCGCCAACTCGGCGAAGCTGAAGAAGGATGAACTGGTCGCCGCCCTGGCCCAGGCCCTGTCAGCCGAGCGACGCGAGCCGCCCGCCCCTGCCGCCGCACCGGCCGGCAGCTCTGCGCCGCCGCAGTCCGCCCAGGCCTGGCAGCCCGCCCCGCCCGAGCACGGCCTGCCGGTGCCCGACGCCTACGGCCGCGACCGCCTGGTGCTGCTGGTGCAGGATCCTTCGCACGTCTTCGCCTACTGGGAGGTCACCCCCGCCACCCTCGACCGGGTGCGCGCCGAGGTCGGCGGCCATGGCGCCGCCGTACTGGTCCTGCATGGTCCCGGCGGCTCCGAGCAGCGCGAGGTCGACCTCGCCGGCGGCAACTACTACCTCGCCGTCGCCCCGGGCAGCGACTACGACGCCGAGCTGTGCCTGCGCGCCGCCGATGGCCGCCTCGTGCGCCTCGCCGGCAGCAACCGCATCCGCACCCCGGCCGCCGGCCCCAGCTGGCGCACCGACGAGTCATGGATGGAGGTCGACGAGAGCTTCCAGGATCTGCTCGCCCTGGCCGGCGTGCCCGGCAGCATCGGCAGCAGCATGGGCTCGGGCTCCGGACAGCGCTTCCGCAATGCCCGCCAGATCAACGTCCGCCCGATCGGCCAGGAGGCCGAGGGTTCGCCGGTGGGCATCCCCCCATCCGTTGTTTGGCGATGATCACTTCGGCAATGCCCTTGTCCGGGCTATCCTTG
>JAFLCQ010000314.1 GCA_017302815.1 Planctomycetota bacterium | reverse complement strand
CGCACACCCGGTCGCCCGCGTGCCAGCGCGAGTCGGCCGGGGCCTGACGCACGACGCCGGCGATCTCCAGGCCCATCCACGCCGGCCAGCCCTCGGGCGAGGGGTAGCTGCCGGCGCGCTGCAGGAGATCGGCGCGGTTGACTCCGACCGCGTGCACCGCGATCAGCACCTCGCCGGCGGCCGGTGCGGGGTCGGCGACCTCGCTCCAGCGCAGGATGTCGTTGTCGCACAGCATCGCATGCATGGCGTCCGCTCCTGCCGCGAGCATGTCCGCCATGCACGGCGCCACCATGCCCGGTCGGTGCCGGTTTTCTGAAAACAGCCGCCTTGGCTGCCGCCATCAGCCGCCTATGATGCCGCATAGCCTCATGAAGATCCAGGACTTGGCGAAGCTGGCCGGGGTCTCGCCCGCGACCGTCTCGCGCGCCTTCAACCGCCATCCCAACATCCGCGAGGATGTGCGGCAACGCATCCTGGAGCTGGCGCAGCAGCATGGCTACCGCCCGCGCACCAGCGCGAAGACGCGTCGCGTCGCCGTCATCCTGCCCGACCATGAGATCTATCCCATCCGCAACTGCCTGGAGATGGTGATGACCGCCATCGCCCATGAGCTGCCGCGGCGCGGCTTCAGCATCGAGGTGCTGCCGCTGGGCAACCTCGACCGTCTCGGCAGCATGCCGTGCAGCGGCGCCATCGCGGTCGGAGCCGAACCGGACGACTTCGCCGGCTGGGCCGAGCGCTTCCCCTGCCCGCTGGTGCTGGTCGACCGCGCGCCGGGGCGGCCCGGACGCATGGTCCACAGCGTGCGGTCGGACGAGAACCAGGGCATGGCGCTGGCGATCGGCCATCTCAAGGCCCGTGGCTGCCGCGCGGTCGGCTGCATCGTCCATGGCGCCGCCGGCCATGGCAACGTCGACGCGCGCTGCGCCGCCATCCGTCGTGCCCTCGTCGCCCATGGCCTGCCCGCCGACGATGCCTGCATCCGCGTGAGCCAGGATGAAGGCTACGTCAACGTCATCGGCGGCATGCTGCGCCAGGGCGTCGATGCGCTGTTCTGCCCTGGCGGCAACGCCGGCATCATCGCCGCGTTCGCGCTCGCGCAGTTCAACCGCCGCGTGCCCGAGGACGTCTCGCTGCTCGCCTCCGAGAATCTCCAGTTCTCGCGCCTGGCGACCCCGCCGCAGAGCACCATCGCGCAGGATCATCTCGGCCTCGCCAACCTGGTCGCCGACATCCTCGACGCCTATCGCGACGGCCTGCTGCCGGAAGCCGAACGCGTGCTGCCCTACAAGCTGATCCCCCGCGCCAGCGTGCGCCCATCCGGCTGACGCTCGCATCCCGGCTCCCAGGTTCGCCCCCCGCGTCCTTGTAAACACTCCGACCGATCGATGCTCTGCTGGATGCCCTGCATCCTCGCCTGCTCCCGCACCCTCTTCGCCGTCGCCGGCGTTGCCGCCGTCCTCGCCGCTCCGCTCGCAGCGGCCGACGGAGCGCAGCCCGTGCGTCCGAACATCGTCTACATCGTCGCCGACGACCTCGGCTGGAAGGATGTCGGCTTCCAGGGCGCGACCGACATCCGCACGCCGAACCTCGACAAGCTGGCCGGCGCGGGTGCGCGCCTGCAGCAGTTCTACGTGCAGCCGATGTGCACGCCGACCCGCGCGGCGCTGATGACCGGGCGCTATCCCTTCCGCTACGGGCTGCAGACCATCGTCATCCCCGGCCCCGCCGGCTATGGCCTGGACACCAGCGAATTCCTGATGCCGCAGTGCCTGCAGGAGGCGGGTTACGCCACGGCCATCATCGGCAAGTGGCACCTCGGCCATGCCGACCCCAAGTACTGGCCGAAGCAGCGCGGCTTCGACTATCAGTACGGCGCCATGATCGGCGAGCTGGACTACTACACCCACAGCGACGCCGGGGTGCTGGACTGGTTCCGCGACAACAAGCCGGTGGTCGAGGAAGGCTACACCACCCAGCTGCTGGGCAGCGACGCGGTGCGCTACGTCGAGGGGCAGTCGGCCGGCAAGCCGTTCTACCTCTACCTCGCGTTCAACGCCCCGCACACCCCCTACCAGGCGCCGAAGGAGTACGTCGACCGCTACGCCGGCATCGCCGATCCCACCCGCCGCACCTACGCCGGGATGGTCAACTGCCTCGACGACGAGGTCGGCAAGGTGGTCGCCGCGCTGGAGCGCAAGGGCCTGCGCGACAACACGCTGATCGTCTTCCACAGCGACAACGGCGGCACCACCAACGCCATGTTCGCCGGCCAGATGACCGACCTGTCGAAGACCAAGCTGCCCTGCGACAACGGCCCCCTGCGCGACGGCAAGGGCACGCTCTACGAGGGCGGTTGCAAGGTGCCGGCCTTCGCCAACTGGCCGGGTCGCATCAAGCCCCAGGCGGTCGACGGCATGATCCACGCCGTCGACATGTACCCCACCCTGGCGGCGCTGGCCGGCGCCCAGACCGCGAAGTGCAAGCCGCTCGACGGCGTCGACGTGTGGAGCTCCATCGCCACCGGCGCCTCCTCGCCGCGCAGCGAGATCGTCTACAACGTCGAGCCCTTCCGCGGCGCCGTGCGCAACGGCGACTGGAAGGCGGTGTGGCGCGCGGTGATCCCCAGCACCATCGAGCTCTACAACCTCGCCAGCGACCCCTACGAGAAGAGCGACGTCGCCGCCGCCAATCCCGAGCGGGTGGCGGCGCTGCAGGCGCGGATCAATGCGCTGGGCCGCGAGCAGGCCAAGCCGCTGGCGCTGCAGTACGTCGCCGGCGTCGGCCTGAAGCACGCCAGGCCGCTGATGGGGTCGATCGACGGCAGCGGCCCGGTGCTGGTCGGGCAGGACGGCCCCTCGATCACCGACGAGGGTGTCGGCGACCACGAGACGGCCCCGGCGCACTGACAGCCCCGCGCTGTCCAGGTTGCCCCCGCGGCACGTGGCACGCGCGGGCGCCCGGGCTAGCCTCGGCGTCACATGCCTGTGCGCCGCCTCCTCTGCTGTCTCGCCGCCGTCATCGTCCTGCCCGCCGGCGAAGCTCCGGTCCTGCGCCTGGCCACCGGCCACGGCGGTGGCGTGCAGGCGGTGGGGGTGGGCGATGGCGCCCTGCGCCTCACCACCGGCGATGACGGCACCACCCGGCTGTGGGATGTCCTGCGGCGGCGCGAGATCCGGCGCTGGGAGGGCCTCTCCGGTGCGCTGTACCTGTCTCCCGACGGATCCCGAGCCCTGGTGTCCGGAGCGACGTCGGCGGTGATCGACCTGCGCGATGGTGGTCGCGGTCCGGATCTCGTCTTCGCCTGGAGCCGCAGCGGCAATGAGGCGATCGAGCGCCCGCGTCGCGAGGCGGCCTCGGCGGTGCAGTGGCTGCCCGACGGCAGCGCCTTCCTGGTCTGCGCCTCCTCCGGTGTGCGCGATGAGGTCGAGACCACGGTATCGTGCTGGCGGGGGGACGAGCGCCCGCCCGCCGACGACGCCGGTTGGCGGTTCCTCGACGCCGTCCATGACCTGGCCGGCCAGGGCGATGGCCGCATCACCGCGGCGGTGCGCGAGCGTGCGCGGCAAGCGGTCGCTGCGCTGCCAGCCGATGCTCCGGTCGACCTCGCCTATGCCGACGCCGACGAGAACCTGTTGAACGCCATCCCGATGTGGAATGCGCCGGGGACGCTGCTCGGACTCAGCGCCGACGGGACGGTGGCGGTGGTCGAGGCCGCCGATGGCACCCGCCACGGTTACCGCGTCGCCGATGGCTCCGAAGTGGTGCCGGCGCCCGAGCCGATCCGTCCGCCAGCGCCTCCGACCGCTCTGTCCGCGGCAGCCGAGCCCGCCGTCGCGCCGTTCCTGGTGCCCGCCCGCGTCGAGCTCTCGCCGGATGGCCGCCGTTGCCTGGCGGTGCAGCCTGGGCTGGGCTGGGCCCTCTTCGAACTCGCGAGCGGCCGCTGGCTGGCCGGTGGCGGCGATCGGCCTGGCGCTCCGACCCGCTTCACAACCGACGGCGGCCTGGCCCCGGCGGATGATGCCGCGGTTCCAGCCATCGATCGCGCCGAGGCGAACACCTTCGCCACCATTCCCGGCCGCGACGGTGGTTGGGAACTGACCTACGCCTTCCACCGTGCCGCCTCGGGTGGCGATGATGGCGATGGCTGGTTGATGCGCCGCGGTCGCGGACTCGCCCCCCTCGATCTGCGCCTGGAGAGCATGCTGGCGCGCGAGCTCGATCCGCACCTGCGCGGCTTCGCACCGGTGGCGGCCGATCGTGCCGGCGGACGCCTGGCGGTGGTCGCCGAGGTGCGTGGCGCCCTCGACCTGTGGAACCAGCTGGTGGTGCTGGCCGAGCAGCCGATCCCCGGCGTCGGGGCGGTGTGGCCGGGCGAATGGGGGCTTCAGTCCGGCTCCGCCCGGGTCGCCGGCTGGGCCCGCCTGGCTCCGGATGGATCCCGTGTGCTGTACGCGCCCGCCGCCGATCCGCGTCAGCTGGCCGAGCAGGCGGTCGGCGAGACAGAACTGGCGATGTGGACCGGACCCGCCTACGAGGGCGACACCGGCCGCAGCCTGCAGCTGCGCCGTCCCGACGCCGACGAGCAGCCGCCGCCGGCGGACGCACGACGTTTCACGGTGCCCGGCCTGCACGGCGACCCCGTCCTCCATGTCGGCCACGATCGCGCCATCGTCGACGCCGCCT
>JAFLCQ010000313.1 GCA_017302815.1 Planctomycetota bacterium | reverse complement strand
GGCGGCCCGGCGCGCCGAGGCGATCGAGGCCCGCACGCGCTGAGCACGCCCCGCTCAGGGCGGCGCAGGCGCCTCCACCGGCGGCACATCAGCCCCATCCTCGAACTCGCGCCAAGTGTAGGACGGCACATCGCTGCGCCACGCCGTGCCGCTCAGGGCCATGCGCCGGCCGAGATCCGACAGGGCGATGGTGGTCCGCGGATCGAACATCGGCAGGGTCTGGTCGATCGGGAAGTCGGCTGGAATGGAGACCCAGCGCAGTTCGGCGGCGAAGCCCTCAGCCCGCAGCTGCTCGACCTGCAGCCATAGCATGCGCAGGGGCGCCAGCACGCCGGACTTCAGCATCATCGCCATCGAGCGCGACAGGGTGTCATGCCACGAGGGCTGCACCGTGCTCGGCGGCTCGTGGACGCGGTTGTTGATGATCACCCAGTAGCGCACATGCGGCACCGTCCCGGGGTGGCTGCGCCGCCATGCCTCCAGCAGCCGGCGCAGCTGGCGCGGCTGCGGCGCCACGAACAGCTGCATGAGCACGCCGGCATCCGCGTGCAGGTTCCCATCCAGCAGCACCGGATCGAAGGCCGCGGGGACGGCGATGGCGGCGCGCTGCACCGCGAAGAGGCGTTCGGCGTCGCCCGCCTCGTCGAGGAGATCCCATAGCCGCAGCATGCCCAGGTCCAGATCGGTGGTGGCGACCAGCAGGCTGCGGCCCGACCCGCGCGTCTCGTACAGACGCCGGCGCAGATGCTGGTCGAGATCCGCCCGGATCAGCTCCTCCAGCAGGCTGATGTCGTAGAACCCGTGGCCGGTGAACAGTCCGAACACCAGCGAGCGGTTCGACCAGACCGGCGTGCTGCCGCGGTAGAGGTCGTCGGCGCGCTGGTACTCGCGCAGATAGGCGTACGGGGCGATCAGGGCCCCGGTGCTGACCCCGGTGACGACGTCGAAGCGCGGCATGGTCAGCGGATGCTCCGGCGGCAGGCCGGACCAGGCGTTGAGGAAGCCGGCGCCGAATGCGCCCCAGTCGGCGCCGCCGGACAGCACCAGGATGTCGACGTACGGGGTGTTCTGTTTGTCCAGCTCGCCGCTGAGCAAGGCCTGCATGCGCTCGCCGACCCGGTCCACCAGGGCGGTATTGTCCTGGTTGAGCCGCTGCAGGCGCTCCACCAGTTCGGCCGGGGGACGGCTCGGCCGGTCCGGGGTGCATGCGGCGGTGAACACGAGGCATACGACAAGGGTCAGCAGCCCCATGTCCCAGGTGCGTTGCGCTGCAGGCATGCCACCACGTTCCATCCGGTCTGAGCCGCTTCAAGACGCATGCATCGGGCAATGCCGAGAGTGCATGCGTTGACTCGGTCCGAGCCATGGCAGCATGCCGGCTGCTCTCGCCTGGTGACGCTCCCGCCTGCGCCAGCCAGCTGACCAACACCACGGACACCATGCGTCACATCGCACTCGCCATCGCCACGATCGCCGCCCTGGGTGCCGCCGACTACGAGGCCAGCTACCTCTACTCCACCCCGACCGAGCAGGATCCGGGCAATGAGATTGACGCCCACGAGGCGGCGGCCAAAGGCACCTGGAAGCTGACCGGACTGGCCACGGACGGCTACGAGCTGTCATTGGGCCTGTCAGGGCAGGTGAACGCCTGGACATTCGACGAACGCCGGCTCGAGGACGTCGAACTCTACAAGCTGATGGTGCCGGTGACCCTCACGACCATGGCGACGCAGCGCCTGGCGGTGACCGCATCCCTGTCGCCGGGGATGCACTCCGACATGAAGAACGTCAGCAGCGAGGACTTCCGTCTCGAAGGCATGGTGATGGGCACCTGGATCCAGAATCCGCAGCTCAGGTTCATCCTCGGCGTCGGCTACAGCGACGACTTCGGCTCGCCCCGGCCGTACCCCATCGCCGGCGCTTCCTGGCAGGCGACCGAGGCGCTGAAGCTGGACCTGATCTTCCCCGCCTTCGCAGCCAGCTACGTCGCCACGCCCGCCGTCAGCCTGCTGGCCAGCGTCGCGCCCAGCGGCGGCCAATGGCGCTGGACCTACGCCGCCACGGACGGCCGCGAGATCGAGGTCGACGCGGCCCTGAAGGGCTATCGCGGAGGGGTGGGGGTCGGCTGGATGGTGGTGCCGCAGGGGCAGCTAAAGATTCTGGGCGGCCTGGAGACCGGGCGCGAGATCGAACTGAAGCTCGCCGAGGATCCTGGCACCAGCGCCAGTCTCGACCTGACCGACGCCATCTTCGGACAGCTGTCCTTCTCCTACAGCCACTGAGCGCTCCGCCGGGAGACCGGCAGCGGAGGATCCATGCATCGTTGCATCGCCGCCACCCTCATCATCGCCGCATGCGGCGCCGCCGAGGACGCCGCCTGGATCCGCAACCCGGCCATCGCGCCTGATGGGTCGCGCATCGCCTTCGCCTGCGGCGGCCAGATCTGGGTGGTGCCGGCAGCTGGCGGCGAGGCGATGCCGCTGACCGACGGCACGCAGTACAGCACGCGTCCGGTGTGGTCGCCCGACGGCACGCGCATCGCCTTCGCCTGCACCCGCTTCGGCAATCCCGACGTCTTCATCATGCCGGCCGAGGGCGGACGCATCGACCGCCTGACCTGGAACTCGGCCGCCGACCTGCCGCTGGCCTTCACCCCGGACGGCGGCGAGGTCTACGTCTCCTCGGGCAGGCTGGGCGATGCCGCGGCGGATGCGCTGGGATCGCGCACCGGCCTGGGCCCCGGCATGCGCCCCGAGCAGCTCTACGCCGTGCCGGTCGCCGGCGGCCGCGCGCGCATGGTCCTGCCCGTCCCGGCCCTGGAGGCCCGGCCCAGCCGCGATGGCCGCCGCCTGCTGTGCACCGACCATCCCTCGATCGAGAACGAGTGGCGCAAGCACCACGTCTCGGACGCCGCCCGCGACATCTGGCTGGTCGACCTGCAGGCCGGCCTGCAGCGGCGCCTGACCGACTTCCGCGGCGAGGATCGCAGCCCGGTGTGGACGGCCGACGGCCGCGGCATGTGCTGGCTCAGCGAGCGCAGCGGCAGCTTCAACGTCTGGCGCCAGCCCATCGACGGCGGCACAGCGGAGCAGCTCACGCGCCACAGCGGCGAACCGGTGCGCTTCCTCTCGGCCGCCGACGACGGGACCCTGGTCTACGCCTGGGACGGCGGCCTGTGGCGCCTGCCGGCCGGCACCGCCGAGGCGCAGCGCGTGCCGGTGCGCATGCGCCAGGGCAGCCTGCTGGAGGGCGGCTGGCGCCAGGACGTGTCCGACCAGGCCAGCGAGCTGGCGGTGTCGCCGGACCGCTCCGCTTTCGCCATCATCGCCCGCGGCGAGGTCTTCGTCGTCGACGCCGCAAACGGCGCCACCCGACGCATCACCGCCACGCCGGCGGCCGAGCGCAATGTCTCGTTCAGCCCGGACGGGCGCTCGCTGCTCTACGCCAGCGAGCGGGATGGGACCTGGGGCATCTGGCGCGCGACCCTGCGCCGCGTCAGCGACGGCGGCTTCACCGGCGCGGCGCCCTTCACCGAGACGCGCCTGGTCGGCGGCGCCGGCGACGCGTTCCAGCCGGTGTGGTCGCCAGACGGGACGCGCATCGCCTACCGCCACGACCGCAACGCCATCCGCGTCCTCGACCTCGCCAGCGGCGCCTCGGTCGAGGTCCTGCCGCGCGAGGCGGCCTATTCCTACAGCGATGACGACCTCAATTTCGCCTGGTCGCCGGACGGGCGCTGGATCGCCACGCGGACCGGCTTCGAGGCCGGCAACTGCGAGATCGAGCTGCTGGACGCCGCCGGCGTCGCGCCACGGCGGAACATCAGCCGCAGCGGCTACATGGACCTGCGGCCGTCGTTCAGCGCCGATGGCGCGGCGGTGCTGTGGCTCAGCGACCGCAGCGCCCTGCGCGGCCCGGACGCATCGGCCGCGCAGCTGCACGTGCATGCCGCCTGGCTGACCCCCGCAGGCTGGGAACGCCACCGCCGGCCGGCGGCCGAGGAGGCGAAAGCCGCCACGACCGGCGATCTCGCGGGCATCGAACGGCGCACGCAGCAGCTCAGCCCCTTCTCCGCCGACCTGGCCTTCTACCGCCTCACCGGCGACGGACGCCGCCTGGCCATCGTCACCGCCACGCCGCAGGGCATGCTCGCCGGCTACCTCGTCGACCTGGGCAGCGGCGTCGCCAGGCCGCTGTTCCAGCGCCCGCCCGTCCCGCCATTCGTCTTCGCCACCGACGCCAAGGCCACCACCCTGTACGCGCTGGGGGCCGGACGCATCGACGCCTACGACCTGGGCGGCGGTGCCGGCGGCGCCACCCCCTTCGCGGCGGTGATGGAGCGCGACGCGCGCGGCGAGATCGCCGCCATCTTCGAGCACGCCGCGCACCTGACCGCGACGAAGTTCTACGACGCCCGCATGCATGGCGTCGACTGGACGGCGGTGGTCGCCCGGCACCGCCGCTTCCTGCCCGGGATCCGCCACTGGGAGGAGCTCGCCGAGCTGCTGAGCGAGATGTCCGGCGAGCTGAACGCCTCGCACCAGGGCGCCTCGTTCCATCCGCGCGATCCGGCCGGCGACGCCACCGCCTCGCTCGGGCTCTACTATGACGGCGCCCATGCCGGCGACGGCCTGCGCATCGCCGCGATCCTGCCCGGCGGCCCGGCCGACCGCCCCGGATCGGCCCTGCGCCCCG
>JAFLCQ010000312.1 GCA_017302815.1 Planctomycetota bacterium | reverse complement strand
GCGCGCTGGCCGGCTGTCGCCGGCCAGGCGCAGCACGCGCGGCGTGGGGTCCAGCACGCCGTCGCCGGACTGCCAGACCGCGTAGCAGGTGCGTACCGGGCCGGGGCTGCGCTGGTACTGCGGCAGGCCGCGCGGCAGGATCGCCAGCGATCCCGGCGGGCATTCGAGGACGGCGTCGCCGCAGGTGATGCTGCATGAGCCCGATTCGACCAGGACGATCTCGTGCCCCTCGTGCGCGTGCCATGGGCAGTCGCGGCTGCCGGAGAAGCGCCCTGCGGAGATCAGCCTGGGCAACGCTGTGATCATATCGTGCTAGTATGGGATCGAGACGTCACATGGAATCGCGGGACGATCGTCGCTAGGATGAGCACCATGTCCAAACCACAGCCATCCTCCGCCACCTCCGCCGACGCCGGCCTGCACGCCGCCTACGAGCGCGACGGTTTCGTGGTCTGCGACGAAGTGTTCACCGCCGCCGAGGTCGAGCGCCTGCGCGCCATCGTCGAGGCGCAGGCCTTCGCCGAGGCCTACAAGCGCTCGCAGGGCACGGTGCACAGCCTGTCGCTGGCCGCTGCCCATCCCGCCCTGCGCGACCTCGCCGCCGACCCGCGCATCGTCGCGCGCATCGCGCCGCTGCTGGGGCCGGACATCTGCCTGCAGCACAGCAAGCTGGCGGCCAAGCCGCTCCAGGCCGGCAAGGGACCCTTCGCCTGGCATCAGGACTTCGCCTACTACCCGCACAGCAACACCGATCTGCTGTCGGTGATGGTCATGTTGGACGACGCCCGCGAGGACAACGGCTGCATGTGGATGGTGCCGGGCAGCCACCGCCTGGGCCTGCTGCCGCACCACGACGAGGCGGGATTCTTCACCGGCGGCTGCACCTGGCATCCGGTGTGGGAGGCTCCGGGGGCGGCGGTGCCGGTGACGCCGCGGGCCGGCGGCATCAGCATCCACCACGCCCTCACTCTGCATGGCTCGCCGGCCAACCGCTCGGGGCGCCCGCGTCGCGGCCTGGTCTTCTCCTACCGCGCCGCCGACGCGCAGCAGCTCGCCGACTCCGTCTTCCCCGACACCGGCTTCGTGGTCGCCGGCCGGCGCAGCGGCAGTGTGCGCTGCACGGTGGGCGCGGTGCTGCTGCCGCGCTTCGGCGGCGATCCCGACCGCCCGCACAAGGACGCCTGGCACCAGGTCGGCGCCGCCGCCGCGGCGTGGAACCGCGAGCGCGGCCTGGGTTCCACCGGGACGTGGTCGTGAGCCTGGCTGCGAGCGAGCGCGAGCGCTTCCACGCCGTGATGTCCGGCGGTTCCTTCGACCGCGTGCCGCTGCTCTATTTCGGCACCTGGCCGGAGACCAAGGTGCGCTGGCGGGCCGAGGGGCTTGGGGTGGCGATGGACATGGGCGGCAACGGCGGCCCGCAGCTGCCGGGGATGGACACCGACTGGGAATGCGCGCCGGATGGCGTCGGCTGCATCTGGGACAACCAGGGCCTGCTGCGGCCGTGGCCGCTCGCGCCCGGCCGCGACGAGGTGGTTGCCGAGGACGCGACCTCCCGCACCGTGCGCAGCCCGCTGGGCGGCATCGTGCAGCACAGCACGATCGGCAGCTCGATCGCGCACCAGATCCGGCCGCATCTGCAGCCGACGCGGGTCGACTGGGAGCGCTTCAGGGCCTTCCTCGACCCGCACGATCCGGCGCGCTGGCCGGCGGGCTGGCGGCAGCGCGCGGTGCTGCTGCAGCGTCGTACGCACATGACCTGCTTCTTCGGTGGCAGCCTCTACGGCTGGGTGCGCGACTGGATGGGCGTCGAGGGGGTCTCGTGCCTGGCCTACGACGACCCGGAGCTGTTCGAGGAGATCATCGCCTTCCTCGCCGACTACTTCATCGCCCTCAACACCCCGTTGCTGCGGCAGGTCGGCTTCGACTTCGCCTACGTCTTCGAGGACTGCTGCTTCAACACCGGATCGCTGATCTCGCCGAAGCTCTACCGCCGCTGCTATGATCGGCACTACCGCCGCATGATCGCCGCCTACCGCGACCTCGGTGTGCCGTTCATCCTCATCGACAGCGACGGCAAGGTCGACGACCTGCTGCCGTGCTGGCTGGAGACCGGCTTCGACATCGTCTTCCCCATCGAGGTGGGCACCTGGAAGGCCAGCCCGGTGGAGCTGCGCCGCCGCTTCGGACCGCGCCTGCGCATGATGGGCGGGGTGGACAAGCACGTCATCCCGCGCGGCGAGGCGGCCATCCGCGCCGAGCTGGAACCACTGCGGTCGCTGGCGGCCGCAGGCGGCTTCATCCCCATGCCCGACCATCGCATCCCGCCCGACACCTCGCTGGAGCAGTTCCGCACCTACCTGCGGGTGTTCCGCGAGGTGTTCGGGTGATCAGCGCGGCGAATTGCGGATGATGATGCCGGTCGCCGAACCTGGCGAAGCGCAGCCCCCCGCCAGCACGTCCTCCTCGCGGAAGCGGGCCATCAGGATCTCGCCCAGCCGCGACCGTTCGCGGTCCCAGCTCGCGTAGATGGTGCTGTCGGGCGCCTGCGTCGCGTCGGGGTAGGACACCGCGGAGCGGGCGTCGAGCATCAGGCCGCCCCGCCAGGAGGCGCCGTCGTCCTCGGAGAGGAAGGCGCACAGCTCGGTGCGGGTGGCGGGGGCCGCGTCGATGCGCGCGCCATGCTTGATCAGCAGCAGGCGGCCCGAGCGCAGACGCGAGAGGTGGTGGCGGGTGCTGTTGCCGCCGACCGCGCACCAGTCCGCGCGTTCGACCGGCTGGCGGATCGCGCTGGGGACCGGCGCGCTCCAGGTGCGGCCGCCGTCCTGCGACAGCGATTCGTGCAGGCCCAGGGCGGTGCGCGCGGTCAGCCACAGGCTGCCGTCGCGGCGTTCGATGAGCTGGTGCTCGTCGAACTGCGGTTGCGGCATCACGACGTGGCCGCGGTCGTGCCAGCTCTCGCCGCGATCGGTGCTGGCCAGGACATGCGCGCCGCGTAGGGGGTCGAGGTCGCGATGGGCGTCCTCGAAGCCGCCCCACTGGTGGCGGCGGTCCCACAGCGAGACCGGCAGCAGCCAGGCGCCGTCGCGGGCGACGATCGGCTTGTTGAGGTTGCAGCCGTGCCACAGCCGGCGCGGCTCGCTCCAGGCCGGACTGGCGGCGTCGGGATCGTCGCAGCGGATGGCCCAGGTGCCGGCGCGGCCGTCGAAGTAGCCCAGCGACTGGTCGAAGAACAGCCACAGCCGGCCGAGCGGGTCGCACCACAGCGATCCGACCAGGGTGCGCCGCGCCACGCCCAGCGCGGGATCGTGCGGATCGATGACCAGGCGCGGCGGCGACCAGGTGGCGCCATCGTCGTCGCTGCACGCCAGGATGAAGAAGCCCTGCGGGCCGTCGGCGCCGCCGACCCAGCACGCCCACAGCCGTCCGCCGCGGGTGCGCTCGATGCCGATGGTCATGCCGTAGGACAGGTCGACCGTGCCCGGCGCCGGGTCGACGCGCGGGAGCGGCGGGACGAGGGCGGCGTCGCGATTCATGGCAGCTCGGCGCTCCAGTGGATGACGTCGTGGCGGTTGTAGTCGAAGACCAGGTGCACCCAGCGCTCGTCGTCGGAGATGACGCCGTCGGGATAGGCGAGCATGCCGGGGAAGGCGGTGAGGTCGCGGCGGTACGACCACGAGGCGAGGTCATCGTCGGAGATCCACAGCGATAGCGGGCTGCGGTTCAGGCTGGCGTAGGGCTTGCTGTTGGGGTGGCTGGTCGCCGGATTGGGGTTGTGCACCAGGACGTGCCGGCCGTCGCGCAGGCGCCACAGGCGCGCCTTCGATCCGGGATTGGGGATGGCGGTGCGCGCCGGTGCGCTCCAGGTCGCGCCGCGGTCGCGCGAGTCGGTGCGCCACAGGCAGCCGGTGCCGTCATGGCGGACCAGCATGGCGAGAGTGCCGTCGCGCAGTTCGGTCAGCGTCCCTTCGGCCCAGCCGTGGCCGGTGACGGTGGCGGAGGTGCGCCAGGTGGTGCCCTGATCGTCGCTCAACAGCACCCCGATGGCGGGGGCGGCGAAGGATCCGTCGCGCAGCACCGAGGCCGACGTGTCGCCCTGCGGCAGGTAGTGCTGGAAGGGCATGTACCACGTCCCCCAGCTGCTGTGCAGGGTGTTGCGGATCATCGCCCGGCGCGGCAGGGCGGCGAATTCCACCGGCGCGCCCCAGGTGCGCCCGCCGTCGCGACTGGTGACGGTGGCGTTGCGCCAGTCGTCGAAGGCGCCGCGGTGGATCTGCACATGCACGGTGACGGCGCCGTCGTGCACCAGCACCTCGGTCATGGTGCTGGCGCGGTCGGGCAGGCGCAGCACGTCTTCGGGCGGACCCCAGGTCAGGCCCTGGTCGCGGCTGCGGCACAGCACGACGTGGTTCTCCGGCGCCGGCTCGGTCTGGCCGCCGGTCATGAAGACGGCGATCCAGTCGCCGTCGGGCAGGATGCGCAGCACCTGGTCGCAGCAGGTGGCGTCAGGCCACCAACCCTTGTAGACGAGTGACGAGCGGTCCATGGATCCTCCGGTCAGGTGGTGGCGCGCAGGCGCGCGAAGGCGGAGCGCAGGCAACCCAGGTCGCTGCCCAGGGCGAGCACGTCGAAGCCGGCGGCACGGCGCGGGGCGGCCGGCATCCCGGCCTTCAGCAGCATGCCGGCGCGCTTGCCATGGCGGCGGCAGGCCAG
>JAFLCQ010000311.1 GCA_017302815.1 Planctomycetota bacterium | reverse complement strand
TGCGGCGAGTCTTTTCATGGGCAACGGCGGCTCGGCAGGGCGGGTTCGGGAAGTGATGCCCCTGCGCCTCGACCGCCTGCAGCATGCCAGCGGCGGCGGTGGCGTTGCTGTCGCGGTCGACCAGCACGAAGGAGCCGGTGGCGCGGTTGCGGCCGTAGGGATCGGCGGGGATCGGACGCGCCAGCTCGAGGGTGACGCGGGCGATGCCGTTGAGGCCGAGCTCGGCGCCGGACCGGTGCTCGAGGGTGTTGACGTCGACGAGGTGGTTGATCGCCACCACCTGGCCGGGGACATAGCCGACCGCGCTGCGCACCCAGTAGGTCTGCCTGAGGCGCAGGGGCTGCTCGTGCATCCACACCAGCATGGCCTCGGCGCGGCTGACCAGGGCGGGCTGGTCGTCGGGCTTCACCAGCATGTCGCCGCGCGAGCAATCGATCTCGTCCTCGATCTGGATCAGCGCCGCCTGCGGAGCGAAGGCGCTGCGCGCCGGTTCGCCGGCGACGGTGATCGCCTTGACCCGGCTGGTCTTGCGGCTGGGCAGGTTCATCACCGTGTCGCCGACCGCGATGACGCCGCTGACCACGGTTCCGGCGAAGCCGCGGAAGTCGAGGTTCGGGCGCAGGGCCAGCTGCACCGGGAAGCGGAACGAGCTGTGGTCGACGTCGGCGGCGATCGGCACCTGTTCGAGGTGCTGCAGCAGGGTCGGCCCCTGGTACCACGGGCTGGACGAGCCGTGCGTCACCACGTTGTCGCCTTGCAGGGCCGACACCGGGATCACCGCCACGTCGGGCAGGTCGAGGCCGCGGGCGAAGGCGAGGAAGTCGGCGCGGATGCGCTCGAAGGCCTCCTGCGCCCAGCCGACCAGGTCCATCTTGTTGATCGCCACCACGACGTGGCGGATGCCGAGCAGGCTGACGATGAACGAGTGCCGCCGGGTCTGCTCCTGCACGCCGTAGCGGGCGTCGATCAGGATCACCGCCAGCTGGCAGCTGCTGGCGCCGGTCGCCATGTTGCGGGTGTACTGCTGGTGCCCCGGGCAGTCGGCGATGATGAACTTGCGGCGCTCGGTCGAGAAGTAGCGGTAGGCGACGTCGATGGTGATGCCCTGCTCGCGCTCGGCCTTGAGGCCGTCGGTGAGCAGCGCGAGGTCGATCTGGCCCTTGCCGGTGGTGCCGTGGCGCTCGGAGTCCTTGGCCACCGCCGCGAGCTGGTCCTCGGGGACGAGGTCGGTGTCGTAGAGCAGGCGGCCGATCAACGTGCTCTTGCCGTCATCCACGCTGCCGCAGGTGAGGAAGCGCAGCAGATCCTTCTGCTGGTGGCTGGTGATCCAGGAGTCGAGGATGGCTGACATGGGCGGGTCCGAGGTCCGAGGTCCGAGGTCCGAGGTCCGGCTAGAAATAGCCTTCCCGCTTCTTCACTTCCATCGAACCGGCCTCGTCATGGTCGATGACGCGGCCCTGGCGCTCGCTGGTGCGCGAGACCAGCATCTCCTCGATGACCTGCTCCAGCGTGTCGGCGGTCGACTCGATGGCGCCGGACAGCGGATAGCAGCCGAGGGTGCGGAAGCGCACCGGCTTCTGCATCGGCACCTCGCCGGGTTCGAGACGCATGCGCGCGTCGTCGACCATGATCATGTTCTTGCCGCGCTGCACGACCGGGCGCACGGCCGACAGGTACAGCGGCACGATCGGCAGCTTCTCGATCAGGGTGTACAGCCACACGTCGAGTTCCGTCCAGTTGGACAGCGGGAACACGCGGATGCTCTCGCCCTGGCGCACCTTGGTGTTGTAGTTCGACCACAGCTCGGGGCGCTGGCTCTTCGGGTCCCACTGGTGGAAGCGGTCGCGGAAGCTGAAGATGCGCTCCTTGGCGCGGCTCTTCTCCTCGTCGCGGCGGGCGCCGCCGAAGGCGGCGTCGAACTTGTACAGGTCGAGGGCGGCCTTCAGCGCCTCGGTCTTCATCACCCGGGTGTGCACCTGGCTGCCGGAGGCGAAGGGGTTGACCCCTGCCTTCACCCCCGCCTCGTTGATGTGCACGATCAGCTTGCAGCCGTAGGCCTTGGCGGTGGCGTCGCGGAAGGTGTACATGTCGCGGAACTTCCACGTCGTGTCCACGTGCATGAGCGGGAAGGGGATGGGCGCCGGGGCGAAAGCCTTCTTCGCCAGGTGCAGCATCACGCCGCTGTCCTTGCCGATCGAGTACAGCATGACCGGGTTCTGGAACTCGGCCGCCACCTCGCGGATGATGTGGATCGACTCCGCCTCAAGCTGGCGGAGGTGGTTCAGCTGCTGGCCGGCAAGGCTGCCTGTCATGGTGGGGCGGGACGGTAGGGACCCCCGCCTGCCGGGCAACCGCCCAGGCGCTGCGCTCGCACCCGGGCCCGAGCTGGCGTGGGCTTTGGGCTTTGGGTCGGGCCACCAGGTGCGTGCGGCGGCTGAGCAGGAGGACGGTCACAATCTGTTGATGCGCGCGACGATCCGCTGCAACACGCTGGCATCCCAAAGCCCAAAGCCCGATGCAATGCCTCGGCTTATGTCCCGTCGGCGACCACCGCCGCCGCGGTCTCCTGCAGGAAGCGCGCCAGCTCCGGGCTCATGCCCTGCGGGGCATAGGGGACGCCGACCGGGGTGGTGCGGAACAGCACGGCATACCAGACGCAGGCGCCGAGGTAGTCGCCGGCGGTCCCGGCATGGTGGCCATCGTAGGTCGGCTGGATCCTGCCGTCCTTGCCCGGTACCGGCTTGCCGTCCTTCTGCTTCCAGTACCAGCCGACGTGCAGGGACTTCGCCTGGTCGGGCAGGGACGGGAAGACGGCGGTCTTGGGATCCCACGCCGGATCGGCGTGGAAGCCCCAGGTGGCATCGGCCTCGACGCGGGCGAAGGCCTCGCCCACCGGGATGAGCCCCAGGCCCAGATCCTTGGCCACCGAGCGGTAGGCGGCAGCGACCATGCGATGCATGTCCTGCGAGCTGCGCATGTCGTCCGGGGTCGCCTTGGCGCCGGTCGTCTCGGCCTGGTTGGCCTCGGATTCCTGCGCCTTGGCCACCGCCACGAAGCGCGGATCGTCGTTGCGATAGGCCCAGGTCTGGTGCATGCGGATCTCGGCCTGCGGAGCACCCTCGCGGATCAGCGCCACCAGCTTGTCGGCATACGGCCGATAGGTCGCGGCGTCATGGCTGATGAAGCTGTACTGCTGGATCGTCACCACGTCCCATGGCTGCAGCTTCACAGCGGCGCGCAGGGTCAGCTTGCCGCCATACAGGGCCTTGGCGTCGTTGGGGTCCTTGTCCGTCGCCTCGACCCGCGCCCAGTGCTGTTCGAGGCGGGCCCCGCCGAACATGCAGTGCTGGAATTCGAGGGTCCTGCCGCCGGCCTTGGCCAGGGCAGGCAGCTGGCTGAGGACGTCAGCGGAGAAGCTGTTGCCGATCGCCAGCAGCCGCACCGACTGCCGTTCGCCATCGGCGCCGCAGAGGGCGGCCGCGAGGACGAAGGCGAGGAGGACGGGGCGGGTGGCGGACATGGCTGGCTCCTGGTGGACGGGGAATCCCATGCACCGGGAACGGCCGGGCAAGCCTGCCGTGATGCCCGCGTTCAGGCTCCGCTGCTGGCCTTGATCACCATGTTCAGCATCAGCTGCACCTGGTTCTGCAGCTCCTCCAGCTTCGCCTTGGTGACCCCGATGGGCAGGGGATCGCTGGATTCCAGCCAGCCGCGCACCTCGTCGCGCATCTTGCCCAGCTGCTCCTTGTTGGCGATGATCACCGACTTCTCGCTGCGCACGGTGGTCTCGTCGCCGTGCTCCTTCATCCACACCCGGATGGCCTCGTAGCGCGCACGCTTGCGCCGGTCGTCCGCCAGCAGGCGCGGCCAGCCGCTCTTGTCGGCCGCCTTGACCAGGTCCCTGCGGCCGAAGGGGCCGGCGACCAGCTGATCGAGGGCGGCCAGGCAGGTGTCGTCGCCCTGCGAGGCCAGCTCGTCCAGCGCCAGGCGCAGCGATTCGAGCCCGGCCTCCTGGACCTTCGCCAGCGCCACCGCGGCGAGGACGCGGGTGGCATCGCGATCGAGGGCGGCGGTCAGGCCGACGACCATCTCCTCAGCCGCCGCGGTGGCGGCCGGGGTCTGCACGTGCACCAGCGAGCGCCCCAGCAGCTCGGCGAGATCCTCCGCCGGCAGCTGCTCGGGACGCTGCTTGGCCAGACGCGGCAGCAGCGCCAGCACCTGCGCCCGGCACTCGATCAGGCGCTGGCGGCGCACCACCTGCAGGGCGGCGGCAAGGACGGGGTCGGCACTGCCGGCGACCAGCAGCGGCTTGAGCTTGCCGACCAGTGCCTCGCGCATGGCCGCGTCCTTGTCCGACAGCTGCACGCGCTTGCCGGCGAGGCCGGACAGGGCGACCAGCTGGCTGTCCGGCTTGTCGAGCATCGGGAAGAGGACCATGAGGTCGTCGTTGGTCGCCTGCAGGCGCACCACGTCCTGCAGCTGCGGCGAGGACAGCAGGCCGGCGCGGTGGGCGCCATCGAAAGCGACCAGCAGCCACTTCACGCCGTTGGACTGGCGGTCGACGACCCGGCCCAGGCCGAGGCCGATGGCCAGCGCGCGCTCGGGCTTGATGCGGCCGTCGGAGGCGCCGCGCGCGAGCAGCTCGGGCGCGTCCGAGGCGGCGCGCGCCACCACCAGGCGCAGGGCGGGATCCGCCAGCTCGGGCGGGGCCTCGGGGCCGAT
>JAFLCQ010000310.1 GCA_017302815.1 Planctomycetota bacterium | reverse complement strand
AGGCGGCGCCAAGCTGGGCGTGCAGCTGCATGCGGCGCCAGAAGGCGCGCCGCGCCGCCGCATCTGCGCGAAGCTGGTCCTGCAGGCGTTGCAGATCGGCGGCGGAGATGGCGCCATCGGCATAGGCGTCGACCAGGGCTTCGAACCCGCGCATCAGCCCCCCTTCCCGGCAAGCCGGTGGCCGATGCAGGACTCGAGGGCGTCGCGCGCCTTGGCAAGGGCGACGCTGACGCCATTGGCGGTGCGGCCGCTGGCGGCGGCGATGGCCGCCGGTGCCAGGCCATGTACGTAGCGAGCGTCGATCAGGCGGCGTGCCGCCGGCGGCAGCCGTTCGAGGCAGATGGCCAAGGCGTCGCGTCGTTCACCCCAGGCGTCGTGGAAGGCGTCGGCATCGGCAGCCAGGGCCGCGATCGTCGCAGGATCCAGGCAGCCGGCGTGGCGACGGCGGCGCTCCAGGTGCTGCAGCACCTTGTAGCGTGCGATGGTGCAGGCCCAGGCGAGGAAGTCGGTGCCCGGGGTGAAGTCCGCCGCCTTGGCGGTGATGGTGAGGAAGAGCTCCTGGAAGCAGTCCTCGGCCGCGTCGCGGTCGGCCACCAGGGCGGCGATGAAGCCCTTCAGCTGCTCGGCATGGCGGAGCATCTCGGCCTGGACGACGGGAAGGGGATCGGTCATGGCCATGCCGTGTGGAGTATCCGCCTGGGGCCGCTATTCTTACCCTGGCTCGCCGTCCCGCCAGAAGGGAGGGTAAGATCCGCCCCGCCGGGCGGATCCTCATGCGCCACCCCCTCCGGAGCCGTCCATGACCCGCCTGCGCCTCCTCTGCCCCGCTCTCGCCGCCTGTGCCGCCTTGGGCTCCGCTGATGTGCTGCTCGATGCCGGACTCGACCCCCAGGCCTGGACCTTCGTGCCCGGAGCCGAGTTCCCCGGCGCGGTCGGCGCGCTGCGCGCACCAGCCGCCGGTGCTCGTGGCCTCGGGCTGAGCTGGGACTTCGCCGGTGGCGGCAATTACGTCGCCGCCGAATTCCGCGGCCAGATACCGCCGGCCACCACCGCCTTCGCCGCCACCCTGCGCTGCGAAGCCGCCTGCACGGTGTCCTTCCGCGTGCGCGACGGCAGTGGGCGCATCTTCCAGACCCGGCCCCGCAGCCTGCCGGCAGGCTCGTCCACCGCGGTGGTCCAGCTCGCTGGCCCGTGGGAACGCGCCTGGGACGGCACGGACGGGGCCCCTCCCGGCGAACCGGCAGCCTTCAGCATCCTGGCACCGCGCAGCGATGCGCAGACTGCCGGAAGCATCGCCATCGAGAGGCTGGACGCGACCTCCGACGCCACCGCCGCCGAACTGACCCCGCCGGTGCGCCTCGCCGACACCACCGTCGAACTCGCCGGCTGGCGTGTCTCGCTGCGCTGGGTGCAGCAGTGGCGCCGGCCGCTGCTGCAGCTCGAAGCCGTCGCCGGTCCCGGTGCCGGCGCCGGTGGCCTGGAGCTGTCGCTGCCGCGCCTGCAGCGCGATTGGAACCGACGCCTGCGCCTGGATCCGTCCAACCGTACCGCGTCATTCGCGATCAGTCCCCCGATTGGCGCCAATCCGCATGCGATCTACCAGCTCGGCCTCGCCTTCGTCGGTGGCGAAGCGCAGGCATCCCGCGTGGTGGAACTGCCCGGCGCGGCCTGCGATCCACGCCTGCTGGGTGCGCCACAAACCACCGCTGCCCTGCGCGGCAACCGCCTCGGCACCGCCGTGCATTTCGCCTACGCCCCGAAGCCGGAAGGAGCCTTCGCCGGCTGGCATGCGTACGAACGCCTGTTGGATGAGACCGCAGCCGCCGGTATCGGCTGGATCCGCGACGGCATGCGGCTGGAACTGGTGGATGGCAACCTGGCTGCGTCTGGGCATTCGCTCGCCTGGCTGCGCGCGGCCAAGGCCCGCGGCCTGCACACCATCATCGTCCTGGCCATGGACGCCAAGGACCCCATCGAGCAGCTGTGCGCCAAGGCCTGCGCCATCGCCGGCTACACCGACCTGGTCGACGTCCTGGAGCTGGGCAACGAGCCCAACAACTTCGGCGGCTGGGTGAAGACCCATGGCGGAAAGTGGAACGGCATGGCCGACGACGGCGGCGATGCGCCCTGGGTGAAGGCGCATCTTGCGGCGACCAACGCCATCGCCGAGGCGGTGAAGGCGGTGCGGCCCGGACTGACGGTGATCGGGCTCGGCGCTCCGACCCCGGCCAACGCACGTGCCCTGCGTCTGGGCCTGTCGCCGGCGGTGGATGGGGTGGTGGACCATCCCTACAGCATGTCGCTGCCGCCGGAAGTCCTGCCCTGGAGCTCAGGCATGAAGGCGCGCGACGGCATCGCGGTCGGCGACGCGCAGGGCTCGCGCGCGGGTTTCCTGCGCTGGTATGCCGACGAGCTGAAGGCCGCCGGCAGGCCCGAGCACAGCCTGTGGATCACCGAGTTCGGCGTCACGACCTTCTCCTTCGACCTCAAGAACACCGGCGGCCTCTTCGCCGGCTATGACGAGCCGACGCAGGCCGCGCATCTGGTCCGCAGCCATCTGCTGCATCTGTGGCACGGCGTCCGCGCCAGCGTGCAGTACGATCTCCTCGACGACTACGGCAGCACGGCGCACGAGGCCGAGGCGAACTTCGGGCTGCTGCGCGGCGACTACAGCCGCAAGCCGGCGTGGTACGCGACGCAGCGCCTATGCAGCCTCTTCGCCGGCGAGGAGGCGGATCCGGCCACCACCGTCGAAGCGGTGGCAGCCCCGATCCACCGCGCCCAGAAGCCCGGGGTGCTGATCGCCGACTGGGATGGCGTCGATTTCGGCAGCGGCAGCACCGTCGTGGCGCTGCCCTTCGCCAGCGCCGAGCGGCCGGGAGTCCGCACCCTGGCGGTGTGGGATCCGCTGCCGGCCACGGGCTTCAACGGCCGCACGGTCGAACTGCGCGTGCGCGGCTGGAACGGCTTCGTCCGGCCGGTGGCGATCGGGATCTGCTCGGGACGCATCGCCGACGTGCCGATGCGCGCCGACGGCGGCGACGCCATCCTCAGCATCAGCCTGCACGGCGAACCGCTGGCGGTCCGCGCCTTCGCGGAGCGGTGATGCGCCGGCGCGGATTCACCCTGATCGAACTGCTGGTGGTGGTGTCGATCATCGCCGTGCTGGCCTCCATGCTGCTGTCCAGCATCGTCACCGTGAAATCGGCGGCGCGCCTGATGCAATGCACCTCCAACCTGCGCCAGGTCGGGATGGCGGCGCTGACCTATGCCAGCGACTGGCAGGGCGCCATCCCCAACACATTCAACAGCAACAGCACGCCGTATTATTGGGACGCGAACTCCATGGCGGACTACCTGCCGACCTCCGACCGCGCCTGGCGCTGCACCTCGCCGCTGCGCTGGAAGGCGACCTCGGCCAGCTTCCCCTTCGTGATCAACTGGCGGCTGATCTCCAACCAGGTGAACACGCTCGGACCGAACTTCAGCGGCCGCACCCAGGCCTATCTGCAGATGGTCAGGAAGACCGGCGAAGCCTTCATCGGCGCCGACCTCAGCTATGGCATGACCGGCGGCTATCACGAGGACCGCAGCACCATCCTCTACGCCGACGGCCGGGCCGTCTCCCACCCCGACAGCAGCAGACGCATCTCCTACAGCCAGGCGGTGCTGACCTGGGCCGATCCCGGGCCGACGGTGTGGTCGGAATACGGCTGCCAGAAGAGCGGCGCGGTGAAGGGCTGGGGCTACTGAGCGGCGGCGATGGCCGCCACCGCCTCGGCATCGGCGCTGGCGCCGCTGCGCACGTAGCTGCCGCTGCTGGCGCAACCCAGGGCCAGACGCTGCTCCGACGGCAGCCGCAGCATCGCGCCCAGGGCGTAGCCGGCGTTGAAGCGGTCCCCCGCCCCGGTCAGGCGCACCGGGGCCGCGGTGTAGGGCCCGGCGACCAAGGCGCCGTCGCTGCAGGCGGCATGGCGCAGGGCGTGGATGACCACCTCGTCCACCGCCACGGCCGCGCGCAGACGCGCCGCCAGGCCGGGCAGGCCGGCATCGTCGGCCCCGCCCGCGACCCCCAGCAGGCGGGCGAGGATGTTGGCCTCGTTGAGGTTCAGCCCCAGCGATACCGCCGGCATGCGCGCCAGCACGGCCAGCATGGCGCGCACGTCGGCGGGATCGCGGCCGCCGGGATCGACCAGATCGACGAGGATGGGGACGCGCCGCGGCAGGCGCGCGAAGACGCGGTCGCTCAGCAGCTCCCACACCGCGGTCATGTGCGGGTAGAGCGTCCAGTTGGTCAAGGCGATGAGGTCGGCGCGGGCGCAGGCCTCGGGATAGCCGGCCTGCAGCAGCGCGCGCTGCGCCAGATCGGCATCCAGCCCGGCCAGCTGCGCCACCGCCGCCAGCATCAGCTTGCCGTCGCCGAATTCGAGGGCGGTGGTGCGTCCATGCATGGCCCCGACCGGATGCACCGCTGCCAGCCGCTGCAGCACCGGCGCGAAGGCGGGATGCACCGGCGCCCCGAGGGTGGCGAAGAGCTCGACCCGCGCGCCAAGCGCCGCCAGGCCGTCGGACAGGTTGACCGCGCAGCCGCCCGGCTCGGTGCGGGTCACCACCACCTCGCGCAACGACATCAACGATGGAACTCATGATTACTCCTTTTCTTTCAATGGATTGGAATAACTACTTAACTCGGGTTATCAACACCAGCGACGACCAGCATGTTCATTTCGGCGGCGCCTTCGCG
>JAFLCQ010000031.1 GCA_017302815.1 Planctomycetota bacterium | reverse complement strand
GGCCGCCGGCGTCCCGTGCGTCGTATTCTGCGGCTCGCTGGCCGCCGAACGCTCACGGCTGTGCCCGCGGCCCTTCGCCGCCATCCACGAGATCCTGCCGCGGGCGGCCTCCCTGGCGGATGCGATCGCGCGCGGCGGCGAACTGCTGCGCCAGGTCGCGCAGGACAACGCCCCGGCCCTGGCCGCGATCGCCAGCCGACGCTGACGTCGCGCAACACGTTGCAGGCGATCCGCAACACGCGAGGCTGTGCGGCATGCCGACGGCGATCGCCGACATCATCCTCGATTCGCTGGCCGAAGGGGTGGTCACGGTGGACGGGCGCCATCGCATCACCGCGTTCAACCGGGCGGCCGAACGCCTGACCGGCCTGGCGCGGGCGCAGGTCCTCGGGCGCGACTGCCAGGAGGTCTTCGGCCCCTGCTGCGGCGGCGTCTGCATCATCGCCGAGACCCTGCGCACCGGCGAACCGCTGCGCGACCGGCCGGGCTTCCTCAAGGACGGCGGCGGCACGGTGCGGCCGGTGGCGGTGACCACCAACCTCCTGACCGACGCCAAGGGGAGGATCCTGGGCGCGGTGGGGACGCTGCGGGACACCTCGCGCGAGACCACCTTGGAGAAGGAGCTGCGCGGCACCTGGCGCTTCGAAGACATGGTCAGCCGCAGCCCGCGCATGCGCCGGCTCTTCGACATGCTGCCCACCGTCGCGCAGTCCTCGTCCACGGTCCTGATCCAGGGCGAGAGCGGCACCGGCAAGGAGCTGCTGGCGCGCGCCCTGCACGCCCAGTCCGGCCGCGCCGAGAAGCCCTTCGTGGCAGTGAATTGCGGCGCCCTGCCCGACAACCTGCTGGAGGCCGAACTGTTCGGCTACCGCAAGGGCGCCTTCACCGACGCCAAGGGCGACCGGCCCGGCCGCTTCGAGCGCGCCCGCGGCGGCACCATCTTCCTCGACGAGATCGGCGAGATCAGCCAGGCCATGCAGGTGCGGCTGCTGCGCGTCCTGCAGGAGCGCACCTTCGAGCCGCTGGGCGCGGACGCGCCGGTGCAGGCCGATGTCCGCGTCCTGGCGGCGACGAACCGCGATCTCAAGGCGATGGTCGAAGCCGGGACCTTCCGCCTCGACCTCTACTACCGGCTGAACGTGGTCCGCTTGGAGCTGCCCGCCCTGCGCGAACGCTCCGAGGACATCCCGCTGCTGGCCGAGCATTTCGTCGACCGGCTCAACCGCTTGCAGGGACGCCAGGTCGCCGGCATCGACGACGATGCCCTCGCCGCCCTGGCCAGGCATGCGTTCCGGGGCAACGTGCGCGAGCTCGAGAACATCATCGAACGCGCCTTCGTGCTGTGCGGCGACGGGCCGATCGGCGTCGTGCACCTCCCCGACGATCTCCAGCCCGCCATGCCGGCCGTCGCGCCGGGATCGGCCCTCGACCGCGCCGAGGCGGCGGCGCTGGAGGAGGCGCTGCGCCGGCACCGCGGCAACCGCGGCGCGGTCGCCACCGAGCTGGGCATCCACCGCGCCACCCTCTACCGCAAGATGCGGCAGCACGGCCTGATCAGCCTGCGCGAGGACCGCTTCGCCTGATCACTGGTTCGCGGCGATGGCGGCAGCCAGCGTGCGATCCCGGGCGTCGATGTGGTGGCGCAGCCACTCCCGGAGGAATCTCTGCAGCAGCGCCTCGTCGACATCGCCGCAGGCGTGGGCGTCGCGCAGGGCGGTCGCGGTCGTGGTCAGCGAAGCGTGCTCGCGCCGATGCTCGGCGGCGTCCGCGACCGGATGTGCCTGCATCAGGCTCTCTTCATACGCGAAGTGCTGCACCACATAGGACACGAGTTCGAGCACGGCGGCATTGCGGCGTTCCCATTCCCCTGGTCGAAGCAGATCCTCGATCATGGCGAACAGCACCCGGTGCTGCCGGTCGATCTCGGCATGTCCGGTGCGATGCGAATCCGACCAGGGCATCGCGGCAGGCCTCAGGCGGCGGCCATGCCGGCGCGGCGCATGCTCGGGATGTAGGCGTGATCGATCTTGAGGATGTGGTGCCGCAGCCAACCGGAGAGGAAGTCCGTGACCTCCATCGTCTTCGGCTGCTCGCCGCGATCGAGGCGGCTGCGCAATGCGCCGACCTGCTCCAGCAGCTCCTTGTGCAGCGATCGGTGCGACTCGATGTCCTCGTACCCGGACTTCTGCATCAGCCGCTCTTCGCTCGCGAAATGGTCGACCGTGTAGGCGGCGAGGAAGCCGACCAGTTCGGCCACCTTGGCGCGTCCCGCCCCGGCCATCATCGCCGCATGCAGGGCCGCCACCTTGGCGAACAGCTCGCGATGCTGGATGTCGACCTCGCGCACGCCGGTCTCGTAGGAGGGACTCCACTCCAGGCTGAAGCCGGCGGATGCGGCTCCCAGCGGCTTGAGCCGGGCGATCAGCGCCAGGGCCGAGGCCGACGCCCTGGCGAAGGCCCCCGCGCCGATCGAGGTGCGGGCCTCTTCGAGCCGCTTCGCCGCGATCAGGTCGATGATCGTCCCGATCTCGTGATGGAAGGAGCGATGCGCCTCGACCAGGCGTTCGTATTCGGGATGGCGGGATAAGCGCTCGCGATGCTCGACCAGCGCCCGGCCCAGCTCGCAGGCGGCCGGGTCGGTTGCCTGGGCGCGATCGGGCAGTCCGCCTCCGGCAGCGGCCTCCAGCAGCCTGGTCCGCCACGCGATATGGGCGCGGATGACGCGATCGAAGAGTTCCGGAGCGACGCCATGGTCGCCATGCGCCGCCGCCTCCGGATCCACGCCGCGCAGCACCGTCTCGCCGGCATCCACCGCCGCACCGGCGAGGTCGCGCAGCACGACGGTCGACATCGCCGAATGCCTGGCATCCGCCGCGACCGCCGCGATGTCGGCTGCGATCACCGCCGCGCCCTGCGCCGTGCTGCCGATCGTGCGCGACATCTCCTGGGTGGTGGCGGACTGCTCCTCGACCGCGCTGGCGACGGTCTGCTGCACCTCGTTGATCCGCGCGATGCGCTCGCTGATCGCGGCGATGGCGGTTACCGCGGCCGCGGTATCGGCCTGGATGGCGGCGATGCGCCGCCCAACATCGGCAGTCGCTTCGGCGGTCTGGCGCGCAAGGCTCTTCACCTCACCGGCGACCACCGCGAAACCGCGGCCGGCCTCGCCAGCCCGGGCAGCCTCGATGGTGGCATTGAGGGCCAGCAGGTTGGTCTGCGCCGCGATGCCGGAGATCGCCTCGACCACCGCCCCGATCCCCGCCGAGCTCTCGCCCAGCCGCTTCACCGTCGCATCGGCCTGCGCCGCCAGGCCGGTGGCCTCGCCGACCATGCGCGCCGCCTCGCTGGTGGTATTAGCGATCTCGCGCACCGTCGCCGACATCTCCTCCGACCCGGCGGCTATGGTCTGGGTGTCGTCGCGTACCCGGGCTGCGGCGGCACTGACCGAGGCGGCCCGTTCCGTCGTCGCCTCGGCCGCCGTCAGCAGGTCGACCACCGCGGCGGACAGGGTGATGGATGCATCCCTGGCACGACCGGCGCCGGTCGCGACCCGCGGATCGAGGGCGGGGGCCTCACGCTGCTGCGGCGCAGCGGTGGTCGGCGGCCGCGACCAGCGCCAGGCGAGGAGGGCGGCTGCCGTGGCGAGCGGAGCCGCCATCCACAGGACGGCCTGCGGGCCGGTGGCCGATCCAAGCATGGCGAGGATGAGCGGGGTGGCAGCGGCGATGACAACGAGGCGGGAACGCTGCATGGCCTGGCATGATAGCAGGACCCGCTGCTGCTGCGCTAAGCCATCCCGAGTGATTACTGGTTACCTGTTTAGGGGTCATGTTGGGCTCGTCAGGGTCAACGGCAGCCGCAGGATGAACGCCGTCCCCGTTCCGACCTTGCTCTCGACGTCGATGCTGCCGCCGAGGCGCTTCACCACGACCGCATGCACCAGGGGGAGCCCCTGCCCGGTCCCCTTGCCCACCGCCTTGGTGGTGAAGAACGGCTCGAAGATGCGATGGCGGATGTGGTCGGGAATGCCGCAGCCGTCGTCGGCGATCCGCACCTCGACCATGCCCTCCGCGATCCGGGTCGAGATGGCGATGCGCCCTGGCTCGGTGCTCCGCTGCGCGCTGCGCCGCTCCTCGATGGCGTGGGCAGCATTGACGATCAGGTTGAGCAGCGCCTGGTTGAAATCCCCCACCAGCAAGGGGATGAGCGGCAGGTCCGGCGCCAATTCCAACCGCATCTCGGCGACGTACTTCCACTCGTTGCGCGAGACCGTCACCGTGCTGGAGACAGCATGGTTGATGTCCGCCGGCACCAGCGTCTGACCGTTGGGGTGGCTGAACTCCTTCATCGCGAGCACGATCTGCGCCACGCGCTGGATGCCGTCGCGGCTCTCGGCCAGGGCCTTGGGGATCTCGGCGAGGAGATAGTCCAGGTCCGACGAAGCCCGCGGACCGGCGCGGGCGGCCTCGCTCAGCTCCTTGAAGCCATCGCTGAGAAAGCTCAGGTTGTCGCCGATGAACTGGATGGGGGTGTTGATCTCGTGCGCTATGCCCGCCGCCAGCTGGCCGATCGACTCCAGCTTCTGCGCCTGGCGCAGCTGCTCCTCCATGCGCAGGATGCTGGTGACATCGCGTTTGACCGCGATGAAGCTGCGGATCCTGCCATCGGCATCACGTACCGGGCTGATGGTGACGTCCTCGTGCAGGACCGATCCGTCCTTGCGCCGGCGGTTGACGATGCGGCCCTGCCAGAGGCGGCCGGCGCGCAGGTCTGTCCACATCGCCTCGTAGAATGCCTGGTCATGCAGGTCGCTGCGCAGGATGTCCTGGCTCATGCCGACCGCCTCGTGGCGCGTCCAGCCGCTGCTGCGGACGAAGGCGTCATTGACGTAGCGGATGATCCCATCGGTGTCGAGGATCACCACCGCCTCGCCGGCCTGCTCGATCGCATAGCCCAGCTGGGTCGCCTCATCCTCGGCCTGCGTCCTCGCCGTACGTTCGCGATCCAGGTTGGCCCGGTTGCGCTCGTTCTCGATGGCTTCGCGGATGCGCATCTCGCCCAGCATCTCGCTCAGCCGCCGGCTGCGCAGCACCTGCAGCACGAGGACGGCCGCGATCCCCAGCAGCAGCGTGGCCAGGACGATGGTCGCGACCAGGGACCGCAGCGGCGCGGCGCCGAGATAGTCCTCGCTCGCATGCTGGGTGACGACGGTGAAGGGCAGGCCGGGGACGGGAGCGATGGCGAGGAGCGAAGCCTGGCTGCCAGCACCGACATCGACCACTTGCGCCACTCCAAGATCAACAGGCAATCCGCTAGGCAATTCCAGGCGTCCGGCAGGTCCCACGGCCCGTGGAGATTCCCCAGTGAATACCAGAAATGCGCGATGATCTCGCCGTAGACTGCACCCAGCGATCCGCCAGAGCATCTCCGCATCGACCATCCCCACCACCACGCCGACCCTGCGCTCTCGGTGCTGCACCGGGACCGCGATGCACAACTCATCACGCTGCGTATCGAAGGAGACCAGGACCGACGAGGCGGAGACGGCAGCAGTCCCATGTCCACCGATTGCGGGAGACGAGGTCAGGAGCACGCCGGCGGAATCGACCAGGCACAAGGCTGAGAAGACATGCCGGGGTCCGTGGCGCCGGCGCTCGCGCAGCTGATCGAACCGCTCGGAGATGAGCAGCAGACTCTGGCGCAATCCATATGCCAGACTCATGCCCAGGGCACGGTTCTCGAAGTACCCCACGACTTCGGGAGAAAGGGCGAGATCTGAAACCGTGGTGGTCTGCTCGTCAACGAAGTCTCGCAACGGCTGAGCCTGCTGCTGCGCATCCGCCAGGGCCTGCTCACGCAAGGACTGCCGCATGCGCTCCGCAGCTGCGTAGTTGGCGAAAACCAGGTAGGCGACGAATCCTGCGAGGAGGACGGCCACCAGGACCATCGTCCCGGAGCCACCACGCCATGACCGGACAGCCGCTCCCAGGTCGACCATGATGACGCCTACTTGGTCCCGAGGAAATCCGGGTAGTAGCTGTGCACGAAGGGATAGTGCTTGCGTACCAAGGTTGCAAAGGAGCCATCGGCTCGGCTGCGAGCGAGGAATTCATTGAACCTGGCGTGGAGCTCAGGCGCATCCTGGGCGAACGCGACCCCCATGTCCTGGCGCTCGCTCACCGGACCGAGAATCTTCAGCTTTCCCGGCCACTTCTGCAGAGCGACCAGGGCGTCGGGCACATCGAGGAGGGTGAGCTCGGCCTCGCCCTGGATCAGCGCCGGCGCGAGATCGTTGAGCGAGCCCTGGAAGAGCAGGATCTTCTGCGTCAGCCTGGCGAGGTCGTAGAGCGCAGGATCGAGGCAGGTCCCGGACTTGCCCAGCAGGCTGCGGCCGGCAATCAGGCCCTTCACCGCCGCGATGTCCGCCTGGATGTCCTGCGACGGCACTATCGGAGACAAGGCGGAATCGGCCCTGGCCACCAGCCACACCTGGTTGGGGAAGGTCGGTGCGGAGAATGCGACGATCTTCTGCCGCCACGGCAGGACGGTCAGTCCATTGGCGATCACATCGCCACGGACCTCGGTTGGACCCAGCCTCTCGACATCATCCCCCTTCGGCTTGACGGTGGTGCCGAGAAGTTCACCGAACAGCCTGGGCCAGTCGCTGCGCACGTACTCATAGCGCACGCCGATGTCCTTGGCGAAGGCGCGCATCAGCTCGACATCCATCCCCGCCTCGCCATCGATGACGAAATGCGCATAGGGAATGCCGAGGTGGCGCAGCACGCCCTGGCGGCGGACATCCGCCAGATCGGCGGACCAGGCCGGAGCCGACAGCAGGAGCAGCACCAGGAGGACGGTGTATTGAAGACGGATGTGCATGGAAGGATCCTCCTGGTCACTGGTTTGCTTCAGTGCGAGCTGCTGTCGCGTCCAGTCCACGTCTGTCGATGAGCGGATTGACGATCACCTCATCAGGGGCGATCACCGGCAGGTATTCCGATGCGCTGCTGATCTCGACCGCGAGCCGGTCGGCCAGCTGTTCGATATCCTGGAAGTCATCAGCACGGATGGTGATCTTGCGGAGCTCAGCCTCGGCCTGCCGCAGGATGCCGGGATGCAGCCGCTCAGCGGCGGCCAGCAGATCGTGCATGCGGCGGCTGAGCGGCAGGATCTCGCGGCTGCGTTCGATCACCCGCTTGTGGGCGATGGCCTGGCGCAAGCTCTCCGCAACCTCATCAGCGTCACAGGGCTTGATCAGGAAGCGGAAGATCTGGCCCTGGTTCAGGGCGCGGACGATGGTGCCGGCGGTCGCCCGGCCTGAGAGCATGATGGTGACCACCTCGGGCCAGCGGCGATGCACCTCGGTGAGCAGCTCGACTCCGCTCATCATGGGCATCGATTCATCGCTGACCATGGCATCGACCGTGGTGGATGCGAGGCAATGCAGCGCCTCTTCACCGGTGGTGGCGGTGATGATGCGATGCTCGGCGGAGCGTAGTCTGCGAGCGAGGGCATCCACGAGGGCACGATCGTCGTCGACGAGGAGGATGGTGCGCGGCATGGTATCTCCTGCATGCATTGCTGATTTCCGTGTTCACGCGCGCGGTTCTCAGCCGCTGCGCGCCTCAAGCGGCAAGCGGATGATAAAAACGGTTCCAGACCCAACCTGGCTGGTGCACCCGAGCGTGCCACCGTGCTTGTCGACCACCACCGAACGCGCGATCGCCAGCCCTTGCCCCGAGCCTCGACCGACCTCCTTGGTGGTGAAAAAGGGATCGTAGATGCGATCGCGAATCGATTCGGGAATGCCACATCCATCGTCGGACACTTCAATCTCGACCACTCCGTCACCGGGCCTGGTCGCGATGCGTATGCGCCCGGGTCCCGGCCGTCCTGCACGCTGCGCATCAGCGATGGCATGCGCGGAATTGACGATGAGATTGAGGATCACCTGGTTGAAATCACCAGGCAGGAGTGGCACCAACGGCAACTCCGACGCAAGCGATAGCTCACATTCGGCGACGAACTTCCATTCATTCCGTGAGATAGTGACGGTACTCTCTATCGCCCGATTGATATCGGTGGCGACCTTCTCGCCGCCGCCCGGATGCGAGAACTCCTTCATCGCATGCACGATGGACGCCACTCGTTCGACCCCCTCCACCGTCTGTTCCATGGCTTTCGGCAGCTCCGCACGCACATAGTCAAGGTCGGCCTCCTCTGCCGCTGCGACCACGCGCGCGCGACCTTCCGGAGCTACCATGGCCATGCAGGTATCCAGCAGGGCGAAGAGTTGAGCCAGGGAACCAGCCGCGAAGCGGGCGTTGTCGCCGATGAACTGGATCGGGGTATTGATCTCATGGGCGATGCCCGCCGCCAACTGGCCGATCGACTCCAGCTTCTGCGACTGGCGCAGCTGATCCTCTAGCGTCTTCCACCGCGTGACGTCGATCATCGTACCCGACAGCAGGACGGGGTTGCCATCGCCATCGCGCTCGACGATCTGCCCGCGCGCCATGAGCCACAGGAATCCACCGCTGTCACGACGCAGTCGGAAGGTGCATTCGACGTTCTCCCCTACGCCAGCGAGATGCTGGTCCAGGAGTTCCTGCAACTTGACCAGGTCGCTGGGGTCGACGGCAGCCTCCCATGCGCTCTTCTCGTCGACCGTCGGATCGAGGGTAGCGCCGAGCATGGCCAACCAGGCATGGTCCACCGACATGCGCCGGTCAACGCACGATAACGACCACAGGCTGAGATTCCCTCCCTGCAACGCCAGGGCGGTTCGGGACTCAGAGGCGACCAAAGCCTGGGATTCCATCTGCATGCGCCACAAATCTCCGCGCAACCTGTCCAGCTCCTCTATTAGAACAGCCGCGGCCTCGCCATCACCGCCGCCAAGAGCGCGGGCGGCGGCGGCATCGCGCCGCGCCATCGCCTCTGCCAGGCGTTCACGATCAGAGGTGCCGGCGCCGGCGGAACCCATGGTTCACCCCGCAGAAGCCTTGGTGCTGGCCAGGAGTTGATGCGAGACCCCCTGAGTCTCGCAAAATTCCCGATCCAAGGTGATTCCGTCGACCAGCGCCGCAGAGGCATGCACGATGGCAGCGAGCCGATCATGCTCGCCACGGATGCGGGACGGGCATGCCGAACGCAGGATCGCCTCGACTATCTGGTCCGGCAGCCCCCACAGGCCGGCGAGGAACGCTGCGCCGTGGCAACCCGGCGCCTCGGATCCTGGCTGCCCGGCGGGGAGGAGGCTGCCGCAGCCGCAGAGCAGGCCGGCGATCTCGGCTGCAGCCAACGAGGAGGACAGCCCCGAAGCCAGCTCTCTGGCGACGCTGGACCGCCGTCTTGCCGTCCTGGACGCTGCCACCAGCGCCGCATCATCGGTACCGGCCGGGAAGGCGGCATCGCCTTCGGCAAGACTGCGCAGAATGTCGGGGCCCAGGCACATGGCGGCCTCATGCGGCGACATGAGGTTTCGCGGCGTGCCGAAGAAGGATGTCGTGGTCAGCTGCAGCACCTTGGCGGAGAGGCCTAGGTCGGCCACCATCAGCGCGGCCGCCTGGTCCGGCGTCAGCGATGCATCCAGCAGACCCGATCGCAAGGCGGCGAGGGCGGTGGGGGCACAGGGGAGGCTGCTCATCGCCGCGATGTCGCGCTGGCGACCCTCATCCGCCAGCAGGTCGCGCAGGGCGCAGCTGCGCAGGACGGTGGCGGTGAGGATCTCGGGGTCGCAGGGCTTGCTCAGGAATTGGTGCGCCGGGCCGACCGCACGCAGGATGGTCTCGCGATCGCTCTGCCCAGACAAGATGATCCGCACGATCTGCGGCCTGAGCCTGCGCACCTCCGCCAACAGCTGCGCTCCGTCCATCTGCGGCATGCGCATATCACTGATGACCACATCGATCTGTTCACGGGCGAGGATGGTCAGTGCCTCGGCTCCACCGACAGCAGTCAGAACCTCGACCTGCGTCCGTTTCGGACGCAGGAGGCGGGCGATCCCTTCCAGGATGCGTTGGTCGTCATCGATGAACAGAACACGACGGCGATTCATGGGGCTGTCCTCCCTTCGTCGCGAACCAGGGGAATGCGCACGATGAACGTGGTCCCAATTCCAACCGAGCTTTCGAAGGCGATATCGCCCCCGAGACGTTCGCAGATCTCTGCACGCACGATGGCCAGCCCCTGACCGGTGCCGCGACCGACCTGCTTGGTGGTGAAGAAGGGATCGAAAATGCGCTGACGGATCGCATCCGGGATGCCGCAACCGGTATCCGACACCGACACCACGGCATGGGTGGCGGTGGCGGAGGTTCGCACCGTGATGGTCCCCTTGCCACCCGCCCCCGCCAACCGGTCCTCGATGGCATGCGCCGCGTTGACCACCAGGTTCAGCACCACCTGGTTGAAACCGCCAGGCTGCACCGGCACCGGCGGCAGCGCCGGATCCAGCTCCTTGACCATATCGGAGACGTACTTCCACACGTTACGCGACACCACCAGGGTGCTCTCGATGGCGTGGTTCAGGTCGACCGGGACGATGTCTTCGCTGCCTGGATGGCTGAATTCCTTCATCGCCTTGACGATCATCCCCACCCGGGCGATGCCCTCGTGCGACTGCTCCAGCGCCTTGGGTACCTCCTCCAGGAGCCACGGCAGGTCGGCTTCGGTCTCGGCTGCAAGCAGGGCTTCGCGATCGGCCTGCGGCAGGGCCTCCGCCCTGGCACGCATGGCCTGGACCAGGCGGGACATCGATGCGAACGCGTCGGCCAGGAAGCGATGATTGTCGCCGATGAACTGCATCGGCGTATTGATCTCGTGCGCGATCCCCGCCGCCAGCTGGCCAATCGACTCGAGGCGCTGCGCCTGGTGCAGCTGCGCCTCCAGGAGCAAGCGGTCGGTGACGTCGGCACCATGCCACAGGCATCCCGCCGGCGTGCCGTCCGGATGGCGTATCGGGGAAACGGTGAAGGCGAGGATGCCTTCGCGCCCGTCCTTGCGCACATAGCGCAGGTCGTCCAGGCGGATGGGATGTTCGCTGACCAGACCGGGGATGCAGCGGTTGACCGCCTCCCAGTTCCAGCTGAGCGGGATCTGCTGCAGCGGTAGACCGCGCACCTGGCTCTCGGGCAGGCCGAAGGCGGCGGTGGCGGCGGCGTTCCACCGCCGCACCGTGCCGACGTGGTCGAGGACGATGAGGATCGAGGAGAGGGCTCCGAGGACGGCTTCGAGGTCGTCGCGGACCTCGCGCAGGCTGGCCTGCACCCGCGCCTCGGCATCGATGTCCTGATGCACCACGACCAGGCCGACGATGTCACCGCGCTGGTCGCGCAGAGGCGAGGCCGAGGTCACGACCGTCATCGTACGCCCATCGAAACGCTGGATGACCATGCGCAGACCGATGACGGAATGCCCCGTCGCCAGGGCCCGGGCGGCAGGCCAGTCGTGGGGGGAGACCGGGAGACCGCTTTCGGCCCACCACGCCTGGTAGCGGCCATACTCGGCCGGTCCCACCCAGTGCGTGCCGCCCCAGATGCGGGAGGACGCCTCATTGGCCAGCCATATGCGCCCGTGCGCATCCAGCAGCCAGACCCCGACCGGCAGGGCCTCGACCACCGCCGAGAGGAAGGCTGCATCGACCGGCACGCTGGCTCCGGGGGCCACGGCGACCCCGCGCGCCGGCGTCTGGCAGGATTCATGCGCATTCATGTGCACCTCCGCCTGGGATCCGGCGACGCATCCGCGCGGCCCGGCTGGGAACCGGCTAAGTTCCACCTGGCATAGTGTACTATGCCCGCCGCTGGCCTGCAAACGCTTCCTCAGCTGCTTCAACGGATGTCGCGAGGTCCTTGCTTACCTTCCCGGGACATGGGATCCTTGGTCAGGTGGATCCATGACCGACCCAGTCCTCCTGGTCGATGACGAACCGTCCATCCTCGACGGGCTGCGCCGCCAATTGCGCAACCGCTACCAGCTGGAGACCGCGGTCGGCCCCGACGCCGGCCTGGCGGTGGTGCTGAAGCAGCCCTTCGCGGTCGTGGTCAGCGACATGCGCATGCCCGGGATGGACGGCGCCCACTTCCTGGCCGAGGTGCGCGAACGGCAGCCCGAGTGCGTACGCATCATGCTGACCGGCCAGGCCGACATCGACGCCGCCATCCAGGCGGTGAACGTGGGCAATCTGTTCCGCTTCCTCACCAAGCCCTGCCCGGCCGAATCGCTCATCGCCGCGATCGATGCCGCCATCGCCCAGCATCGCCTGCTGACCGCCGAGCGTGAACTGCTGGAGAAGACCCTGTCCGGCAGCGTCCGCGTCCTGACCGAGATCCTCTCGCTGACCAATCCCGGCGCCTTTGGCAAGGCGCAGCGCATGCGCCGAGTGGCGCGCAGGCTGGCGGACGCGGTGAAGCACCCCTCGCCGTGGCAGGTCGAGCTGGCGGCGATGATGTCGCAGCTGGGCATCGTCACCATCCCGCCGGACGTGGTCGAACGCGCCGACGCCGGCGCCGACCTGCGCGAGGACGAGCGCCAGATGCTGGCGTCGATCCCCGAGGTGACCGCGCGCCTGCTCGCCAACATCCCCCGCCTCGAGCCATGCGCGCGCATGATCGCCGCCGCCGGAGCAGCGGGCATACCCTCCGGCGAGGACCCGGGCGCACGCGGTGCTCGCATCCTGCGCCTGATGGCCGAGTACGAAGACATGATCGCCAGCGGCCGATCGGCGGTGTCGGTGCTGACCGACCTGCGCCGCCAGGGCTACCCGTTGGCGGCGATCGAGGTGCTGAGCTCGCTCGACGCCGAGCCGGCACCCAAGCAGCATCTGACCATCCCCGTGCGCGAACTGCGCTCGGGCATGGTCCTGCAGGAGGACGTGCGGGCGAGGAACGGGGTGCTGCTGGTCCCACGCGGCCAGGAGCTGACTCACGCCCTGCTGGAGCGCATCCTCAACTTCAATCGCCTGGTCGGGGTCGTCGAACCGATCCGGGTCCAGGCGGCCTGAGGCATGCTGCCGCAGCGCGGCCCACGCCCGACCGACCGCCTGCATCTGCTGCTGGTGGACGACGACCTCTTCCTGCTTGAGGCGCTGCAGCGCGGCATCCACCGCTCGCGCCCCGGCTGGTCGGTGCACGCCGCCGGAAGCGCGGTCCAGGCCATGCGGCTGCTCGACCGCCTGGGGGCGGATCTGGACGTCGCAGTCTGCGACATCCTGATGCCCGAACTTCCTGGGACCCGCCTCCTGAAGCTGATCCGCGACCTGTTCCCGCACATCGTCCGCATGAGCCTGTCCGGCATGCTGGACGGCCCATCGCTGGTCGGGGCCGGCAAGCACTCCGAATGCCGGCTGTGCAAACCCATCCCCGCCGAACTCCTGTGCCTGCACATCATCGCAACCTACTGCGAGAGGCACCAGCTGTCCGCTTGAGCGCCGTCGCGGGAGTGCATCCAGGTCGCTTGCCCGCGAGCAGGAATTGCGGTAGAATATAGACGGAGGACCAGCCCGTGATCCCCGCGCTGCAGGATGCTGCCGCCGTCCGGGCCAATACCGCTCCGCCTCCATCCAGCAGGCGTATCGCCCTGGACGGTGCGCCCGTCGTTGCGTCCCGGACTCCTGTGGCAGCCACAGGCACACCGCCTGCCGACGCGGCGCCGGACCTGTCGCCTCTCATCGAACAGCTCCTCGCGCGGTATGTCCGCAACGGACAGACGCCTCGGTCGCGGCCTGATGATCCGGGCATGACGCGTACATCCAAGGAGCTGGCTGGATCCGGCTCGACGGCGGCTGAGAAGGACGCAACGACGCCGACCACGTCCGCCGGGACGGAGGCCGATGGACGCAGTGGCATCATCGCCGCGAGCATCGACCAGATGCGTTCATTCAGCGAGCGCTTCCACGACCGGCAGCCGCTGCCCGGCATCGTCACCGCAGCGGTGATCGACGCCTTCATGGCCGCCCGCGAGGCGGCCGCCGCCGAGCGATCCGCGGCCGAACGGTCCGCCGACGACACACCCGAGGAGCCCTCGGTCATCGACGACTTCCTCCGCTTCGCCGAGACCTACGCGCAACGCTTCAGGCCCGCACGCGATCTGCCCGCGAAGGTGACGGCGCCGGTGGTGCAGGACTACCTGCAGGAGCTCCGCTCCTACCGTGAACGCTTCAAGCAGGAGGAAGCGCCGGAGACCCAGGTCACCGCACCCATCGTCGAGCAGTTCCTCACCGCCCAGGAAGACTACGCCGAGCGCTTCGCGTTGCAGAAACCGATCCCCGTCCAGGTAACCGCCCCCCTCGTGCAGCAGTTCCTCACCGCCCAGGAAGACTACGCCGAGCGCTTCAGGCTCGAACATGCCATACCGGTGCAGGTCACCGGTGGCGTGGTGCAGCAGTTCCTCGACGCCCAGAAGCGCTACGCCGAGGCCTTCCGCCCCCAGGAAGCGGTCAGCGCCTACTCCGCCGCCCCGTTGATCGCGTCCTTCCTGGACTCATGGCAGAAGTACCACGACACCTTCGCGCAGCCTCATGCCCCCAGCATCGACGCGTCCCAGGCCGCCGATGGCGCTCAGGCCAGCGCGTCGGCGTCGTAGATCTGCACCCGCGTCCACAGACGCGAGCAGCGGGCGATGAAATCCTTGTGGACGGGGATGTCCTGGTAGAGGTCGTGCCCGGCAAGATCGTCGAAGCCGACCACCAGCTTGTAGGAGTAGGAATGGTCGATGACCGGACGGCGGGTCGCCGCCGGGCGGCCGATGAATCCATAGCGGACCGACGGGATCGCCGTCAGCGAGCGCAGCCCCGCCTCGAACTCGGTGATCTCGGCAGCGGACAGTCCGGGCTTCAGCCAGAACAGGACGGTGTGCAACAGCATGGTCGGTCATCTCCGACCGCAGCCTGCCTGCGCGTCCGTCCCGGCGCAAGCGCGACGGGGCTCAGACCGGACGCTCGACCATATCGCGCCAGGCGTCGATGCGGTCCTCCAGCCCGACGGCGTGGACATGTTCGCGGCTGAGCCGATCGATGCCGCCCAGTCCGGCCGCCTGCAGCGAATCGAGGGCGTCGGCGATATGCACGCAGCTGACCACCGCCGGCTGCATCGGCGCGAGGCGCCCTGGTTCATGGTGCCAGGCCACCGCATCCACCACCCCCTCCGGCAGGCCCCACAGGCCGAGCAGGTAGGCTCCGATCTCGCCATGGGTGCAGCCGAGTACCAGGCGCTCGCCATGCACATCGCCCTCCTGGCCGACCTTGCGCGCGAGGATGACGAACTCCTTGGGCTTGTGCGCGGCCAGCAGCATATGTCCGGTATCGTGGAGCAGGCCGGCGGTCTGCGCCTCAAGCACCTGCTGCTGCGGCAGGGCGAGATCCTCGGCGATGCGACCCGCCAACCGTGCGACCCGCACGCTGTGCGCCCACATGCCGCCGGGATCGAACCACACCTGGCGTCCGGTCTCCAGCCTGCTGAAGGCGTTCGTCGCCGTCGCCAGGGTGCGCAGGGTGTCCACGCCCAGCCGCGTCGCGGCCTCGCTGGGATCGGCCAGGATATGGCTTCCGCCGAAGAACGCCGAGTTCAGCAGCTGCAGCACCCGCGCCGACATGCCCGGATCCCGCGCGATGACCTCGCTGACGCGCCTGATCGACGGCGACGGTTCGGCCAGGGCCGCCTGCAGTTCGTCATGCAGGCCGGGCAGGCTGGGCAACGATTGCATGCCGCCCACCAGCGCGTGCACCTGGGTGTTGGCGATGGCCCGGCGCAGGCGCCAGATGCGTTCGATCAGCCCCTTCAGCTGTCCGGCATCGCACGGCTTGCGCAGGAACTGGTGCGCCGGGCCGATGGTCTGGTGGATCATCGCCAGGTCGGCCTGCCCCGAGAGGATCACCCGCATCGTCGCGGGCCAGCGTCGCTGGACCTCGGCCAGGAACTCGCCACCGGTCATGCGCGGCATGCGCATGTCGCTGATCACCACGTCGGCGGGCTCCTGTGCGAGGGCGGCCAGCGCGCTCTCAGCCCCTTCACAGAAGCGCATGCTCCACTGCGCCCGCTGCGGACGTAGCAGGCGTTCGAGGCCGGACAGCAGGTTGGGCTCATCGTCGACGAAGACGATGCGCAGCGGCAACGGCCCCGCATGGGCCTGTCCACCGGCTGCCTGGATCGCTGCGGCTGTTCCGTCGGATGTGGACTGCATGGCGGAAGGGTACTCCTGCACACGGTTGATATACACCATCCGCGTGCGTTTGCCAACCCGGCCGACAGCCTTGACTTCCCATGCTTAGTGTGTTTTATACACCCATCGGAGGTGGATATGGACGGAGCCGCACTGATCACCGACCTCTACCAGCTGACGATGGCCTATGGCTACTGGAAGACCGGCCGGGCCGAACACGAAGCGGTGTTCCACCTCCACTTCCGCAAGCCTCCGTTCGGCAGCGGCTACACGGTGGCTGCGGGCCTGGGCCTGGCGATCGACTGGCTGCACGACTTCTGCTTCGCCCCTGACGACCTCGCCTATCTCGCCGGGATCCCCGGCAATGACGGCAAGCCGATCTTCGAGCCCGCCTTCCTCGACCATCTCGCCGGCCTGCGCCTGACTGTCGACATCGACGCCGTGCCCGAAGGCACGGTGGTCTTCGCGCATCAGCCGCTACTGCGCGTGCGCGGCCCGATCATCCAGGGCCAGCTGCTGGAGACCGCTTTGCTGTGCATCCTCAACTACAGCACCCTGGTGGCGACCAAGGCGGCGCGCATCTGCCTCGCCGCCGGCGACGCACCGGTGCTGGAGTTCGGCCTGCGGCGCGCCCAGGGCCTGGACGGGGCGATGACCGCCAGCCGCGCCGCCTTCGTCGGCGGCTGCGCCTCGACCTCGAACGTGCTGGCCGGCCGCCGCTTCGGCATCCCGGTGCGCGGTACCCATGCCCACAGCTGGGTGATGAGCTTCGACGACGAGGAGGAGGCCTTCGCGGCCTACGCCGGGGCGATGCCCAACAACTGCGTCTTCCTGGTCGACACCTACGACACCCTGGAGGGCGTGCACAAGGCCATCGCGGTCGGCCGCCGCCTGCGCCAGCGCGGGCATGAGATGGTCGGCATCCGCCTCGACTCGGGCGACCTCGCCTGGTTGTCGGCGCAGGCACGCCGGCTGCTGGACGAAGCCGGCTTCCCGCAGGCGCAGATCGTCGCCTCGAACGACCTCGACGAGCGCACCATCGCCAGCATCCGTCAGCAGGGCGGGGCGGTGGGGGTATGGGGCGTGGGCACCAAGCTGTCGACCGCCTACGACCAGCCCGCCCTGGGCGGGGTCTACAAGCTGGCCGCCATCCGCGAACCCGGTGGGCCGTGGAAGCCGCGGGTGAAGCTCAGCGAGCAGGCGATCAAGGTGTCGAACCCCGGCATCCAGAACGTGCGCCGCTTCGTGCGCGCCGGCGAGGCGGTGGGCGACGTGATCTGGGACGAGCTGCATCCGCAGCCCGCGGCCTGGACCATGGTCGACCCGGCCGACCCCACGCGCCGCCGGGTGCAACCGGCGGACGCCGTCGGCGAGGACCTGCTGGTGCCTATCCACCGCGCCGGCCGCCTGGTCTACCGCCAGCCGGCGCTGGCCGAGGTGCGCGAGCGCACCCGCGCCCAGCTGCGCCTCTTCCACCCCGGGGTGAAGCGCCTCGACAACCCGCACGAATACCCGGTCGGCCTCGAGGAGGGTCTCCACGAGCGCAAGACCGCCCTGGTACTGGCGGCGCGAGAAAGAAAGGCGGCAAGATGAATCTCGAATGGAAACCATACCTCGAAGTGAGACAGCAATGGCCGAATCAGGGTCGAACAATCCTCGCCAGCTACAATGAACACCACATTGTCGTCTACCAGGCATATAGACATGAAATCGCGGATATTGCCATAGCCCGCCAGCGATTCGAGGCGCCATTCAGCATGCAACGCATGAGCTGGATCAAGCCGAATTTCCTCTGGATGATGCACCGCTGTGGCTGGGGGACAAAGCCTGACCAGCAGCGAGTGTTGGCAGTTCATCTGCCTCGTGTCGCGTTCGAGCTGATCGTATCTCAGGCAGTCTGGTCGAGCTTTCAGACTGACTTACATGCAAGTCGGGATGAATGGCACGCCGAGGTTCAGCGCAGCGACGTGCGGTTGCAATGGGATCCAGACCATGCGCCTGACGGGGCGCCTCTTGAGCGCCGCGCAATCCAGTTGGGTCTTCGTGGAGAAGTGCTTAGGCAATACGCGCTGGAATGGCCAGTTCGCATCGAAGATGTATCTCATATGGTTCAGAAACAACATCCTCAGATTGCATATGAGTTTCGATTGGAAGTCCCCAACGAACGGACATTCCCAATAACCGATCCAATTATCCGTGGTCGGCTGAAACTGGAAGAGCCATGAATAGACTGCATCTCGCCGCCGCCGTCCTCAACCAGACGCCGCTCGACTGGGACGGCAACCAGGCGCGCATCGTCGCCGCCCTGCGCGCGGCGCGCAGCGGCGGCGCCGGCCTGCTCTGCCTGCCCGAGCTGTGCATCACCGGCTATGGCTGCGAGGACGCCTTCCATGGCCCCGACGTCGCCGCCCAGGCCGAGCGCGTCCTGCTGGAGCTGCTGCCCGAGACCCGCGGACTGGTCGCCTGCATCGGCCTGCCCCGGCTGCACCGCCGCACCCTCTACAACTGCGTCGCCCTGATCGCCGACGGCCGCATCCTCGGCCTGGTGGCGAAGCAGCACCTCGCGGGCGACGGCATCCACTACGAGCCGCGCTGGTTCAAGCCGTGGGAGGAAGGCGTGGTCGCCACCACCAGCATCGCCGGGCAGGAGGTGCCGCTGGGCGACCTGCTCTTCGAGGTCGGCGGGGTGCGCATCGGCTTCGAGATCTGCGAGGACGCCTGGGTCGCCGGCCGGCCCGGCATCCGCCTGGCGGCACACGGGGCCGACATCATCCTCAACCCGTCGGCCAGCCACTTCGCCTTCGGCAAGCTGGCGATCCGCCGCGACTTCGTCACCGAGGGCAGCCGCGCCTTCGCCTGCGCCTACGTCTACGCCAACCTGCTGGGCAACGAGGCGGGCCGCGCGATCTACGACGGCGGGGCGCTGATCGCCGCCGGCGGGACCATCCTGGCGCAGGGCCGCCGCCTGCACCACGCCGCCTGGGACCTGACCCGTGCCACCGTCGACCTCGCCGCCACCCGCCTGGCGCAGGCGCGCAATAATTTTTGAAAAATCAAATAAAAGATCAAATATTTTAACAATTTTAATTATCAATAAATATTATGGATAAAAATATAGAGATGAAATGAAATCATTTAAAAATTCT
>JAFLCQ010000309.1 GCA_017302815.1 Planctomycetota bacterium | reverse complement strand
GATTCCGGCGAAGGCTTGCGCGAGACGGTGCGCGCCGGTCTGGGTTCGACCATCCTGCCTGAGGGGTATCTGCCGCCGTCCGAGCGCGATCTGCGCCCGGTCCGCCTCGCCCGGCCGGCGCCGCGGCGGACGCTGGTTGGCGTCACCCGCTCCGGGCCGATCCCGCCGCGGGCGGTGGCCGCCTTCATGGCCATGGTGGGTCGGCCCCAGGCCCGGACCTGAGGCGCAAGCAGCGCCCGGCAGGCATCTTGCGCGTCCCTCCTGGCGGCCGATGCTGCACGCGCGTCCATGATCAAGCTCGAAGTCCTGAATACCGCCGCCAAGGGCAAGCAGTTCAAGCTGAAGCCGGGTTTCACCATCGGCAGCGGCGATGGCTGCACCATCCGGGCGCAGCATCCGTCGCTGCAGCCGGTGCATGCGCGATTCGTCGAGGATCAGGGCCGCATCACCGTCGAGGTGGGCACCAAGGAGGCCCACGTCACGGTCAACGGCAAGGACGTCCTGCAGCACCAGTTGCGCCATCGCGATGAGCTGGTCGTCGGCCCGCTGCGCCTGCGCGTCATCGACGAGGCGCAGGTCAGCCATGCCGCGCTGAAGCTGGACATGCTCCTGGACGAGTTCGACTCCGATCAGGGCGGCGAGGTCTACGATTTCGCCAAGGAGGATCTCTTCTACCTGGTGCAGAAGGATCCAGGCCTGAAGCGCGCGCTGAACTTCGTCATCCCCAGCAAGGACCGCTTCATCGACCAGGCACAGGTCTTCCTCGCCCGGCTGGTGAAGGGCCTGGGCATGGACGAGCCGCAGGTCGACGCCTTCATGACCTGCACCAAGGAACTGATCCTCAACGCCCACCGCCACGGCCACAAGTACGACGAGACCAAGCGCATCGTCATCCGCTGGCGCGACCTGGGCGAGAAGGTGCAGCTGTCGATCGAAGACCAGGGCCCTGGCTTCGACCACCGCACCGTCCTGGCCGGCGTGAACGAGAAGGATGCCGCCAGCGCCGCCCGCGAACGCTACCTCGCCGGCGGCTTCGGCGGCCTCGGCTTCAAGCTCATCACCAAGATGAGCGAGACGCTGTCCTACAACGACCCGGGCAACATCGTCACCTTCAGCGTGCGCAAGAAGGCGCCGACCGAGGACTGATTCAGCCGTCTCCGCGGCCGGTGAACAGCTTCGCCGCGCCCCAGGTGATCAACGCGAATCCCACCAGCGTCAGCACGATGCCGGGCACGCCGATGACGAAGGCCCAGACCTTCAGGACGTGCTGCTTCACCAGCAGGTGGATGCCGAGGATGGCGGCCATCGCCAGCCCGAGCGAGAAGACCACGAAGACCAGGCCGATGATGATCTTGACGATGCCGTCCTGGCGCGCGGCGGTGTCATGGATCTCGGCGTAACGTCGCGGCACGGGCGGTCCTCCGCGTGAGGCGCCAGCGTGCTCGTCCAGCCTGATCGACGCGTCCGCCGGCAGTTCCAGGTGCATGGGACGGGGCATCCTGTCATGCGATCGGCCAGTGCCAGGAGCGATCTCGGGCATATGGAGAAATGAGATAACCCCCTGGTTTCCCAGAGGGTTATATTTGGAGGCGCGACCGGGAGTCGAACCCGGCTAAACGGATTTGCAATCCGCTGCGTAGCCGATCCGCCATCGCGCCGTGACCGCCGCGCCCGAGGCGCGGCGGGGGGAGGGGATCAGTTGGCCTTGGCCTTGGCTTCGGCCTTCACCCGCATGGGCTTGACCACCAGGCCCTGGCGCATGGCCTTGGTCGAGACCCACACGTTCTGCACCTCGCCGTCGATGACGACGCGGAGCTTCTTCAGGTTGGGCTTGACCAGGCGCTTGGTGCGGCCCTTGATCTTGTTGCCCACACCACCGTCGCGGCGGGCACCCTTTTCGGCCTTGGTCCAACCGCCGCGGGCGCGGCGACCGGTGAACACACATTCGCGGGGCATGGAAACCTCTGTCGTTAGGAGGGCGGGGATACTAAGGGCCTTGCGGCGGGATCAAGCTGGTGTTGCCGGACCCGGCTTGGCCGTCCCGACGGACCGCCACATCGCGACCTCGTCGCAATCGAGAAAGCGGTGGCAGCGCACGCATTCGCCCCACACCTTGTCCGGCAGCCGGGCCCGGTCGACCTTGGTGAAACCCTGCTTGGCGAAGAACTCGACCTGGTAGGTGAGGCAGAACACGCGTTCGAGGCCGAGGTCGCGGGCCGCCGCAATCGCGGCTTCGACGAGGCCCTTGCCGACGCCGTGACCGTGCATGGAGGCGGCCACCGCGAGCGCCTTGACCTCGGCGATGCGGTCGGTGTCGATGTGCAGGGCGACGCAGCCGCAGACCCCGCCGGGTTCGGCCTCGGCGACGATGAAGTCGCGGACGTTCTCGTAGAGTTCCGACTGCGGTCGCGGCAGCATCAGCCGCCGCTGCGCGAACTGCTCGATCACCGCGGCCATGGCCGGCACGTCGGCCAGCCGGGCCGGACGGTAGCGGATGTCCATCAGTAGCGCTTGATGCCGCCAGGCTTCGCCGCCCCGGCCAGGGCGGGCTTCACCTCCGGCTGCTTCGGGATCACGGCTTCGAGGCGTTCGATCAGGGCGATCAGGTATTGGCGCCGCTTCTCCTTCGCCTCGGCATCGGGCTTGCGCGCGCGCAGCTCCTTCACCTCCGGCTGGTCACCGAGGTACTGGGCGAGGAAGTCCGCTTCCGCGGCGGCGGTCAGGATGTCGGTGATCTCGGCCTCGACCTTGGTCAGTTCGTCCTGATAGCGCTCACGCACGCGCTTGAGGGCTTCGATCTTCTGCCAATCCGTGAGGGCGACGGTCAGGGGAGGCTGCGGCATGGCTGTGATGCTAGCCGGGCGCTGCCACGGTTCTAGCCATGCCGGGATTCAGACGCGCATGCCGCCGGGTACGCCCTTGGCGACCGCCGAGACGGCGTCGTGCGGGTGCAGGCTCTCGACGTGGCGGGCCTCGATGCGCCAGTCCGACAGGCGGCCGTCGGCGTTGAGGGCGGCCTTCAGGCGGCGGCCGGCATCCTCGCAGAACATCAGGTTGCGGCCGTTGAGGCGTGCGAACTCCTGCTCGTCCTCGCGCTTCACCGCCGCCTGCACCGGGGTCTGCACGGCCTGCTCGACCAGATCGATCAGCTCGACCAGGGTGGGGGCGTGCGCGGGGTCGGCGACCTCGACCTCGATGCTGGCGTAGCTGCGCTGGCTGTGCGGGGTGGCGCAGATCGACGTGTCCTTGAGCAGCCAGTCAGCCACCTCGTCGGTGGGCACGGCGGCGCGTCCGTCGAAGTCGGCCTTGAAGCGCTCCTGGATCAGCTGCCGCGCCAGCGCGGCCGAGCACGGGCAGGTGCTGCTGTAGGCGACCTGGGCGCCGAGGCGGAAGTGGGCGCGGCCATCGCGGATGTCGCCGGCGACGAAGACGGGGTAGGAACGCCAGCTCTGGTTGGCCGAGATCAGCGCCTTGCGCCGCACCAGGAGGTCGAAGGAGAGCTTCACCGAGGCGTTGCTGCTGATCTGCACGTGCGAGCCGATGAAGGCGCCCAGCAGCTGCTTGATCACCAGCAGGTTCAGCTCCTCCTCGCCGAGGATGGCCTGCAGCGAGAGGAAGAGCCGGGACATGTGGATGCCCTTGGCCGCGGGATCGTCCAGCGAGACGTAGGCGTCGGCCTTGGCCGGGACCAGCATGACCTGGCCGTTGTCGTCGCGCAGGCGGACCGGCACCTCGATCTGCGACATCCCGACCTTGTCCAGGGTGCCGGTCAGCTGCCCGGATGCCTCATGGGCGACGTCGGGCATGCTCTGACGGCGGCCGGAGCGGACCGGGACGTGGCGGTGGTCGCTGATGCTCATGGCATAGGGATGATCGCCGACGGGACGGGGGGCTCAAGCGGCCCGGAGGGGACCTTGTGCGTCGATTTGCGTTTCCGTTCGTCGCCGCAGCATCCGGCGCATGCCAGATCTCGTCCTCGCCTCCACCTCACGCTACCGCAAGGAGTTGCTGTCCCGACTGGGCCTCGCCTTCGCCTGCGAGGCGCCCGGCGTCGACGAGGATGCGGTGAAGGCCGATGCGCATCTCTCCCCGCGCCAGGTCGCCGAGGTGCTGGCCGAGAAGAAGGCCCGGGCGGTCGCTGCCCGGCGGCCGGGCGCGGTGGTCATCGGCAGCGATCAGCTGGCGCATCTGGATGGCGACGTGCTGGGCAAGCCGGGGACCGTGGAGGGGGCCTGCGGCCAGCTAGGCCGCCTGGCCGGGCGCACGCATGAGCTGGTGACCGCGGTCTGCATCGTCCATCCCGGTGGCGTCGAGCGGGTGACCGACATCGCCCGCCTGCGCATGCGTCCCCTCGATGCGCCGGCGATCGCCCGCTATGTGGCCGTCGATCGGCCGCTGGACTGCGCCGGGGCCTACAAGCTGGAGTGCCTCGGCATCGCCCTGTTCGAGGAGGTCGCCTGCGGCGACCACACCGCCATCACCGGTCTGCCGTTGGTGTGGACGGCCGGGGTGCTGGCGCGCCTCGGCTTCCAGGTGCCGTAGGCATCGCCACGGTCCGGGATCCTCGTTCCAGGTGCGGATCCGACAGGGGATTCACATGGAGTGGCTGTGTTGAAGTCAAGGTGGCGGAGTGCAGTGGCCGCCTGCGGTGTCACCGCTTCGGGGGCATTGCAGGTGCCCCCTTCGCTCGCCGGGGGCGATGGGCCCCCGGCGTGCCACCTTCGGC
>JAFLCQ010000308.1 GCA_017302815.1 Planctomycetota bacterium | reverse complement strand
CCCGCGCTGCCGTGGCACCGGGTTCTGCGGTCGGACGGGCGCATCGCGTTCCCGCCGGGATCGCGGGGGTACCGCGAACAGGCGCGGCGGCTCGTGGCCGAAGGGGTGCCGGTGCAGGGCGGGCGGGTGCGCATGCCGGCCGACGATGGGTCGCTGGATGCCGCCATCTGGTCGCCGCGCTGAGGCGCTGCGCCGTATGATGTTGCACCGCAACGCGGATCGCAGGACGCACGGATGCCGTTCAACCTCCCCAGGGTCACCAAGGCGCTGTTGATCGCCAACCTCGTCGCCTACCTGCTGCAGTGGGTGGTGGGCGAGCAGGCGTACGCGTTCCTCGAACTCTGGCCCTACGTGCCCGATGCCCCGGAGCAGTGGTTCATGCCGTGGCAGTTGCTGACCTACGGCTTCCTGCACGACCCCGGCAACATCGCCCACATCGCCTTCAACATGCTGGCGCTGGTCATGTTCGGCGCACCGCTGGAATACACGTGGGGGCCGCGTCGCTACCTCGCCTATTACCTGGCGACGGTGGCCGGTGCCGGCCTCTGCCAGTTGCTGGTGACCTCTTGGATGGCGGCCTCGACCGGGGATGTCGGCAGCACCGTGGGCGCGTCGGGCGGCGTGTTCGGCCTGTTGCTGGCCTACGGGATGCTGTTCCCGAACCAGCGGGTCATGTTGCTGATCCCGCCCATCCCGATGCGCGCCCGCACGCTGGTGATCCTCTACGGCCTGTTCGAGCTGATGCTGGGGTTCACCGGCCTGCAGCCCGGGGTGGCCCACTTCGCGCACCTTGGCGGGATGCTGTTCGGCTGGCTGCTGATCCGCTATTGGCGCGGGCAGCCCCCGTTCGGGCGCGGCGGGGGACCGCGCTTGCGGGTGGTCCGCTAGCCGCGCGGCGGCGGCGAGGCCGCCTCAGGGAAAGACCTGGATCCGGTCTTCCGGCTTGCGTTGCATCGCGCTGCCGGCCTTGCATGCGAATGCCGTCGCGAAGGCAGGCTCCTGCATGATCGCCCCGTTGGCGCGCCAGCGACCGGGCGGGCGCACGTCCTGCAGGCTGCGGCGTTGTGCCTCGTCATCGGTGACCTGTTGCGCCCAGACGTGCGCCCAGGCGCGGTAGAACGCCTTGTCGGCTTCCGCGCCGCCGTCCGGCAGCGCCGCCTTCATCGCATCGCGGGCCAGGCCGAGGCCGGCGATGTCGGCGATCGCGGCATCGCGGGTAAGGCGGCCATTGACCTTCACGTTGCCGAGTTGCGGGTAGGCGAATCCGTCGTACAGCGTCGCCACCTGCTGCAGCCTGGCGTCCCAGGCGGCGGCTTCGGTGGGTGTCCACCAGTCCCGCAACGCGCCCTTGGCGTCCACCAGCCGGCCGCGCATGTCGACTACGTGGCTGAGCTCATGGCCGACCAGCGCGCCGAACGCACCGTAGCGGGCAGCTGCCGGCATCGACGCATCGAGGACCGGCGCCTGCAGCATGGCCGCGGTGACGATCAGCCGGTTGTGCGCCAGCTCGTACGCCAGCGCGGGCTCCTGCGGCAGTACCTCCCAGCGACGACCGGCATTGTCGCGGCCGATCCGGCGCATTTCCTCGCGATGCCGCCAGGTCGCGGCGATCAGCATGTTGCCGCCGAAGCTGCCGCGGCCCATCGGTTGCACGCTGTAGTCGAGGTCGCGCCTCGGGGTGCCGACTTCGATGCGCAGGTCCTTCAGCTTCGCCAGGGCCTCCGCCTTGGCGGCATCGCCCATCCAGGTGCTGCCTTCGACCGCGCGCGCCAGCGCGTCGCGGACCTGGCCGGCGATGGCCTCCGCCTGCTGCCGATCCTGCGCCGTGAGGTGTCGCGCCGCATACTCGCGGCCCAGCATGGGCCCGGCGGCGAGGTTGATCGCGTCCAGCGCCTGTTGCCAGCGCGGTGCGGGCATCGTCTCCCCGCGCAGCACCTTGCCGCGGAAGTCGAAGGAGGCATCGCGCCAAGGCTTGGCCAGGTAAGGCGCCATTGCGTCGCCGATGCGCCAGCGCAGGTAGCTCTTCCACTGTTGCGGCTTCAGCCCCGCGACCAGCTTGTCGAGTTGCGCGAAAAGCGCGGGGTTGGCGATGGACACGGTGTCGTCGCTGACGCCCTGGGCCTTGAGGAACGCGTCGAGCTGCAGGTTGCGGTACTGCTTGCCGAGGCCGGAAGTGGGGACTGGCGAGAAGTTCGCGCGTGGATCGCGCAGGTCGACCAGCGGACGCGAGGCGCTGGCGATCCGGGTCTCGAGCTCGACCACCGAGCGGGCCTCGGCGGCGGCGGATTCCGCGGGCACGCCGGTCAGGACCAGGATCTTCTGGACGTACTCGGCGTACCGCCCCAGCAGGGCGCGGGTGTCGGCGTCGCTGCGGGTGTAGTAGGCAGGATCCGGCAGGCCCAGGCCGCCCTGGCCGAAATAGCCCAGGTGCCGCCCCAGGTCGCGCAGGTCGAGTTCGGCGCTGAAGTTGAAGGCCACGGGGATGCCGACCTGGTGCAGGGCGGCGATCGCCGGGGCGATGTCCTTGGGCTTGCGGATCGCGTCGATCCGCTGGAGCAGGGGGGCCACCGGGTTCGCGCCGTCGCGGTCGATCGCGGCCTCATCAAGTCCGCTCGCCCAGAAGTCGCCCAGCAGTTTCTGCACATTGCCTTGCGGGGCGTTCATCGCCGCGTCCAGCAGGTCGCGCTGCTGCTGGAGGGCGAGTGCGCTCAGCTGGCCTAGCGAGGAGATCGCGCCGCTGGCCGGCATCGGATTCGCCTTCAACCAGGCGCTGTTGGCCTCGGCGTAGAAATCGGTGCAAGCGGCGCTGGCCGCGGGCTTCGGCGCGGGCTTCTTTTTCTTCGCGGCGGTCGCGTCGCCGGTGGCAGCCCCGGCAAGGAGGGCGAGGGCCAATGCGAATGCAAGCGGGCGCGGCGTCGGCATGCGGCGGGAACTCCGTAGCGGGCAGGGGGCCGAGTGTAGCAGCGCCTCCAACGGGCTCGTTCGCCACCCGTTCAGCGTCGCGCGATGCCGCGTTGGGCTGCCGTCCCGTGGCCCAATCCTCGTCCCGGCGCGACCGACCGCACTGGACTTTGTCGTGCGTGGCGGGCTAGGTTTCGTCGATTGCATGCCTTGGGAGGGGCGTCGATGTCGAATTCAGGTTCCGCCGTGCCGCAGCTCACGTTCCGCGCCGTGCTGTTGGCCATCGTCCTCGCGGTGATCCTGTCCGCGGCCAACGCCTACCTCGGCCTGTTCGCGGGCTTGACCATCGCCACCGCGATCCCGGCGGCGGTCGTCTCGATGGGCGTGCTGCGCCTGCTCGGCGGCGGCACCATCCTCGAGAACAACATCGTGCAGACCGGTGCCTCCGCCGGTTCGTCGATCGCGGCCGGCGTGATCTTCACCATCCCCGCGCTGATCATCCTGGGCTACTGGCAGGACTTCAAATATTCCTGGGTGCTGGCGATCGCCGGCCTGGGCGGCCTGCTCGGCGTGCTGTTCTCGGTGCCGCTGCGGCGCTCGATGATCGTCGAGGAGCCGCTGCCGTTCCCCGAGGGCAAGGCGGCGGCGGAAGTGCTGAAGGCTGGCGAGAACCCCGGTCCCGGCCTGAAGATCCTGGGCTTCTCCGCCGCGCTGGGCGGCCTGATCAAGGCCGCGGCGGCGAGCGGCATGAAGCTGATCCCCGACACCGCCGCGGGCGCCGGCTTCTTCGGCAAGTACCTCGGCTACATGGGCACCAACCTGTCGCCCGCCCTGCTCGGCGTGGGTTACATCGTCGGCCTCAACATCGGCATCGTGGTGGTCTCCGGTTCGATCCTGTCCTGGCACATCGCGATCCCGCTGTACCACATGTTCTTCCTCGACTCCGACCCGGCGCTGGCGGCCAACATCGCCGGCGCGGGCGCCGAGGACATCGCCGGCGCGATCTGGTCGGCGAAGATCCGCTACCTCGGCGTCGGCGCGATGCTGATCGGTGGTGCGTGGACGCTGTTCTCGCTGCGCAATTCGCTGCTGTCCGGCGTGCGCAGCGGCATCGCCGCGGCCCGCGCGGGATCCGACGCGAACGTCGCCGAGACCGAGCGCGACCTGCCGATGAAGTGGATGCTGGCGGCGCTGGTCGTGTTCGTGGTGCCGCTGCTGCTGCTGTACCAGGCGATCGTGGGCATGTGGCACGTGAGCATCCCGATGGCGATCATCATGATCGTCGCCGGCTTCCTGTTCGTCTCGGTGTCCGCCTACCTCGCCGGCCTGGTCGGGTCGTCGAACAACCCGGTCTCAGGCATCACCATCGCCACCATCCTGTTCGCCTCGGTGGTGCTGATGGTGTTGCTGGGCGAGGCGGGCCGCACCGCGGTCGGCGCCGGCGGCGCGCCGCTGGGCGCGGTTTCCGCGATCATGATCGGCGCCGTGGTGTGCTGCGCGGCGGCGGTCGGCGGCGACAACCTGCAGGACCTCAAGGCCGGTTACCTGGTCGGCGCGACCCCGTGGAAGCAGCAGCTGATGCTCGGCATCGGCGCGTTCTCCTGCGCGCTGATCATGGCGCCGGTGCTGAACCTGCTGGCGCAGGCCTACGGCATCGGCGCCCCCACCCCGGAGCATCCCAACTCGCTCGCCGCGCCGCAGGCCACGCTGATGGCGTCGGTTGCGGGCGGCATGTTCGGCGGCAAGGACCTGCCGTGGATGATCATCGGGATCGGTGCCGCGGTCGGCGCGGTGATCATCGCCATCGACGAGATGCTCAAGGCGCGCGGCAGCAGCTTCCGCGTGCCGGTGCTGGCCGCGGCGATCGGCATCTACCTGCCGCTCGAGCTGATGGTGCCGATCTTCC
>JAFLCQ010000307.1 GCA_017302815.1 Planctomycetota bacterium | reverse complement strand
ACCAGCGGGCGCAGGCGGGCGACTTCGGCGGCGCGCCCGGCCTCTGCGGCCACGATCAGCCGGGCCCACTCGACCGGCAGCGGAGCGTCCCAGAAGTCCAGGGCGCGCATGCGCCGCTCGGCGGCGTCGATGCGCCCGAGCAGGAGCATGGCGCGCGGGCTGCGTCCCGAGGCGATGCCCGCCACCCCGTCTCCGGCGGCCTCCTCGTAGCGGCCGAGGGCGATCAGGCAGTCGTTGGCGATGTTGTCCACCCGGTACGGCGCGGCCGCCAGCGAGGCGAGCAGCTCCTCGGCCTGCCCCAGCTGGATCATCGCCGGATAGTTCTCGCCGGTGTCGCGCAGGGCCTCGCGCGCCCAGCCGCGCTTGCACATCGCCTGCGCCCGGAGGCTCGACTCGACCTCCTGCAGCTGCAGCAGGGCCTCGAGGTCGCCGCGCTGCCACAGGACCGAGGCCCGCCGCAGCGGATCGCCGAGCTGGTCGTCGCCGCGCCCCAGCGCCAGCTGCGCGGTGGCGCAGGTCGCCCGCTCCTCGGGGAAGGCGGCGAGGATCTCCTCGAAGCGCTCGTAGCGCAGCATGGCGGTCGCCGCCACGTAGGCCGAGGCCGAATCGTCGGGGAAGCAGGCGTCGCGCAGGGCGATCAGGCGCATGACCGACGCCTCGTCGCTGCGCGGGTCGGTGGAGACCAGCTGCATGATGCGCTGCCACTGCAGGCGCAGATCCGGCCGCACGTCGCGGCGCTCGCGGTAGTAGTTGGCGAAGCGGGCCTCGAGGGTGTCCAGCTGCCACTGCTCCAGGAGGTCCTCCAGACGCAGCGCATCCGCCAGATGCTGCAGCCGGCGGTCGCCCAGGCGCATCCAGGTGTCGCGCGCGTGCTCGACGCGGCCGGCGGCGCGCTCGGCCAGACCCTTGCGGAAGAGGGCCAGCTCGCCGGTCTGCTGGCCGGCATGCGCCTCGGCGGTGCGCTGGTAGACGGCGGACGCCTCGTCGAAGTGGCGGTACTGGTACAGGGTGTCGCCGGCCACCACCCCGGCATCGGCCGGACGCGGACGCTTCTGGAAGATGCGCACGTCGTCGAAGGCCTTGCCCGGATAGTAGCCGTACAGCGAGATGTAGCCGGTGGTCGCCGGGAACAGGGCGCGGTACTCCATCACCGTCTCGCCATCGACCGCCATCGATATGCGATCGCCTTCGATCTCGACCCGGAAGCGGTAGTCGCGGCCGCTTTCGAGCTGCCGGTTGGCGTGCGCCACGCGGCGGTAGCCGGGCTGCTGGAACACCGCGAAGTACGAGTTGTCGACCGCTCCGGCCTGCACCATGTACATGGCCGCGGTCGCGGAGGGACGCGCCGCCTGGTCGGGGCCGCCCTCGCGCTCGTTCCACCACACCGAGAGATCGCATGGACGCGATCCGGGGACGATCTGGCCGGTGTATTCGATCGCCACCGGCGCGACCAGCCGGCGGCGGTAGGAGACCACGGCTTGGCGCGGCGCCTGGCTGACCAGCCGTCCCTTGTCGACCAGGAAGGCCCCCTTCGATGCCTCCACCCAGCGCTCGCGCCACGAACCGTCGTCGAAGCGCTCGTCGACGATGGCCGGACCCCAGCGGTCCTGGTAGCGCTCCCAGGCCTTCCAGGCGCCGAAGCCGGCGAGCATGGCGATGGCCAGCCCGGCCGCGGCCCAGCGCAGGCCGGAACGACGACGATAGGCCCAGGCGGACAGGCGCAGCCACAGACCGGGCTCGTAGGCCTCCAGCGGCACGCCGGCGACGTAGCGGTCGAGGTCCTCGCCCAGCTCGGCCATGCTGTGGTAGCCCAGCGAGCTGTCCGACACCAGGGCGTGGCGGACGATGGCCAGCAGCGGCGGCGGCAGCCGGCGCTGCTCGGCCGTGTCCATGCCGGCGAAGGGGTCCGCGCCGACGGCCGGGGCGCGCAGGGCGAGGGCGTGGAAGAGGCACCTGCCCACCGCGCGCACGTCGTCATGCAGATCATCCAGTTCGACCGTGCGCGGAGCCGGCGCGTCGGCGACGAAGCGCTTGGTCAGCGGCCGGTCGACCGCCTGCATCGAACTGCTCCAGCCGCCGAGGACGACCTGGCCGTGCCATCCCAGGGTGATCGCCTCCGGAGTCACGGCGCGGTGCACCACGTTGCGCGCATGCGCCGCCGACAGGGCGTCGCACACCCGGCGCATGACCTGCACCACCGCGGCCGGCGTGGCCAGTTCGGCGCGAACCGAACCGCTGCGCGCCGCGGTGATGGCCTCGGCGAGGGTGATGCCGGCGACATCGTCCTGGACCATGATCGCACCGCCGTCACCGCGCACGAAGTCGTGCACCGGGACGATGCCCGGATGCGCCAGGCGGGCGACGAAGCGCGCTTCGCGTTCGAGATCGCCGGCACCGGCGGTATCCGACACCCGCACCTGCACCGCGCGGTCCAGCAGGCGATCGCGGCCGCGATGCACCCCGTCCGCGAGCTGCTCGCCGACGACATAGCGTCCGGACAGATGCGAACCGCTCGCCTCGCTCGGCGGAGCCATGGTCACTTCGGCCGGTGCCAGTTCATCGTCGCCCCGGGAGGCCGCCGGACCGTCCTGCGCATGATCGTCGCTGTTCGCCATCGGTGCAGCATCCCGGCTGGCCCTGCGGGGGTCAAGGAACGTCGCCGTTCCCGTCCGGATCTGGCGCAGCTACCTGCCGGACGACCTAAGCCATTGTTTGGTCTGTAAATACAATCGTTTGTATGAATCAGAGCGGACGTCGTGCAACCAGCGCTTGCCCGATCGCGCCAGCCCGCGCATGTTGCGGCCATGGCCCTGCCGCTGTCCTTCCTCACCCCAGGCCGTCGCGTCGCGATCAGCAGCGGCGGCACCACCATCGAAGGCTCCATCGTGGCATGCGCCAACGGCTGGATCCGGCTGTCAGGTGGCGACGGCGACATGCTGGTCAATCTCGCCCAGGTCGCCTGGGTGCGCGGCATCGGCGCTGCACCGCCCGTCGATGACGGCGACGACGAGAACGACGGCGAGGCCCTGCCGAAACCGGCCAGCAAGGATGCACCGGTGCGCACCGGATCGCGCGTTCCCGGCCGCCCGTGGCATGACGACGCCATCCGCAGCGTGGTCGACGAGTTCCTGAACGACCGCCCGGACGGCGAGATCGCCCAGGTGCACGGCCGCACCCGCCACCAGATCACCGTCCTGCGCCAGGCCTGGGAGTGCGCCCGCGGCAACCTCGCGGAAGACCACCTCAGCCCGGCGGCGCAGCTGTGGGTCGAACGCGTGCGCAAGGCGATGAGCCGCTGACGCGGCGATACTGACAACGCGTTCTCATCCGGAGCGTCCTCGCAACCACGCCCGCCGTGCGCTAGGATCGGCGCATGTCCGAACTGTCCCTGGTCTACGTCCCGGCCGCCGTCGGCCTGGGTGCGCTTCATGCCCTCGAACCCGGCCACGCCAAGGCGCTGACCGCCGCCTACCTGGTCGGCATCCGCGGCACCTGGCGCGAGGCCCTGGCCCTGGGCGCCTCCGCAGCCGTCGCGCACGGCGCGGTGGTGGTGGCCCTGGCGGCGACCGCATTGTGGCTGGGACGCGCCGCCTTGGCCGACGAGGGCCTGCGCTGGCTGGGGCTGGTCAGCGGCGCGGTGGTCATGCTCATCGGCGGCTGGATCCTGTGGCGGCGCCTGCGCCCGCGACATCACGATCACGATCACGATCACGATCACGACCACGACCACGACGACCATGGCCACAGCCACGCACTGCCCGAGCACGCCCGCAATGGCGAGCGCGTCGGCATGGGTCAGGTCATCCTCTTCGGCATCACCGGCGGCCTGCTGCCCTGTCCCGCCTCGGTGTCGGTGATGCTGCTGGCCCTGACCCTGGGCCAGGTGGCCCTGGGCGTGACCATGGTCGCCGCCTTCAGCCTGGGCCTGGCCCTGGCCTTCATCGGCGTCGGCCTGGCGGTGGTGTGGGGCGCGGCGGCGCTGGGCGGACGTTTCGCCAGCGTCTCGCGCCACGCCCCGACCATCAGCGCGGTGGTGCTGGTGGTCAGCGGGGCCATCGCGGTGGTCGCCGGGCTCAGGACGCCCGTGGCAGGGTAGCCAGGACGGCGTCCCACCAGCGCCGCTCGCCCTTCTCCGGCGTCGGAATGGCGGTCAGGCGCACGACGCCAGGGCCGCGCGGCTGCCAGGCCACCGGGAAGCCGGGGTCGGCGAAGCCGGTGAAGGCGATCGACACCGGCACCCCGAGGGCGGCCGCCAGATGATGGCCGACCGAATCATAGGCGACGGCGTGGCCGCAGCACGACAGCGCTGCCGCCCAGCCGCCGATCGAGCCGTGGAAGCGCACGATCTCCGCCGCGGCGAGCTCGCCGGGAGCGAGGGCAGCGACCGCGCGCCCCAGGCCCTTGCCGCTGTCGTCGAGGTCGGTGACGCGCCAGCCGAGGGCATCGACCAGGGCGTCGCTGTTGGCCAGCTCGTCGGGGCCGAAGCCGCGGTCGAGCAGCACGCGCCAACCGCGCTCGCGCAGGCCGCGCAGCAGATGCAGCTCGCCGTCGCGCGGCAGGGCCTTGGCGGCGTTGCCGCCATGGTCGAGCTTCACCGCCGCGATCGGCGCCGGACCGAAGGCGGCGCGGAAGCGCTGCGCCAGGGCGGCGCGTTCGCCGTCGGCATAGGCGGCCGCGCGCAGCTGCTCCACCTCTTCCTGCGGGAACAGCCGCTTGGGGCGCTGGGCCTGGAAGGCCACCGAGCCCTTGGCGTCGAACTCGGTGTCGAACGCGAATTTGATGGGCGCTTCCGGCATCAGTAGATCAGCTCATCG
>JAFLCQ010000306.1 GCA_017302815.1 Planctomycetota bacterium | reverse complement strand
CCCGGTGCGCCGCGCATGAGGCGGGCCGGCGCCTCGAGGATCCATAGGGGAGCGTCGCCGAGCTTCTCGGGCAGCGTCGCCGGGCCCTGGTAGGAGATGAGCAGCGGATCGGCGCCGACGCCGATCGCCAGCCCGCCCTGCACGGTGCGCAGGGTGGCGGAGCGGCCGTCGATGCGCACCACCCGGGCCTCCTGCACGCCCGGCAGCGGCAGCAGGATCTCGCGCCGGCCCTGGTCGCGCCAGATGGCCAGGAAGCAGCCGCCGCGCTCGTCGCGCCACAGGCAGGCGCTGGTGCCGTCGGGCCAGGTGCGCTCGGCGGCGAAGGCCTTGTCGAGGATGCCGTTGGTCAGGTTGTAGCAGCTGATCGCATCCAGGCGGGCCGCGTACTTCAGGTAGCGGCTGTCGAACATGTTGAAGGAGTCGCCGCTGGTGCCCAGCGCCTTGCCCTCGGGGTCCGGGTACAGGTAGTCGAACCAGCCGAGGTTGGCCCCGCCCTCGGCGAAGAAGGCGGCGTACTTCCGCACCATGTCGCTGGCAATGTGCTGGCGGGTCAGGCCCTGGCTGTTGAGGCCGATCTCGGTCGACCAGATCGGCTTCTCGCAGCCGTGCTTGCGCATCAGCTCGCGGTACCTGCGGATGGTCTCGCGGATGGCCTGCGGGGTCTCGTAGATGTGGAAATCGAAGGCGTCGCAGGCGTTCTGGTAGCCGGCGGCGAAGTACTCCTCGTTCGGCTCGACCGAGGTGGCGACGACGATGGCGTCGGGCGCGACCTTCTTGATCTCGTCGTAGGCTGATGTGTAGGCGGCGACCTGGCGCTTCACGATCTCGCCCTTGCCGTGCGGCTCGTTGCCGAGGTTGACCACGATCGGCTTCGGCTGGTGCGCGCCGTAGGCGGCGAACCAGCTGCGCACGGCGCCGCGGATCGCCGCGTCGGTCCACTGCTCATAGCCCTGGCGCTGGTACTCGATGTCGTTGATGCGCGCCGGGCAGCCGGTCAGCACCGCGGCGTCGAGCTGCGCCACCAGGTCGATGCCCGGAGCGTGCGCCTTGTGCGGCGGCTTCGCCTCGGCGCTGCCCCACAGGCCGATGATGCGCACGCCCAGGCGGTCGGCGAGGCGGATGTACTCGCCGATGCGGTTGTCCCAGTTGCGGGCGGTGAAGGGGATCTTCGCCGGCGGGAAGGCCTTGCTGGCGGCGACCGGCAGGATGGCGAAGCCGGCGCTGTTACGGAAGGGGTCGTTGTCGGCCAGCGGCACCTGGGCGTGGAATTCGTAGTAGCGGCCGAGCTCCAGCGGCAGTCCGGCGAGGTCGACGCTGGCGCGGTAGCGGAAGCGGTTCTTCTCGCGGCCGTCGGCCTGCACCGCGATGGTCGCCGGGGCGGCGATCTCCGCGCCCCAGTAATCGCGCACGCTCCAGGTGACGCTGCGTTCGGCCTCCGCCAGCTCGCGGGTGGACTGCACATCGATGGCCCAGGTGCGGGGGGCGTCGGGCAGGAGCAGATTGCCCAGCGCCGGGGTCGAGAGGACGATGCGGTCGACGGCCGGGGCGCGCCTGGCGGTGTCGAGTGGCTTCACCGCCAGCTCGTCGGCGCTGAAGCTGCCGATGGTCTTGTTGATGCGCAGGACCAGGCGCCCGGCGCGGGTCTGGAAGGGGGTGCGCACCTGTTTCTTCACCACCTGCCAGGCCTGCCTGCCGAAGGGGGTGGCGATCTCGGTGCTGTCGATCGTCTTCCCGGTCCCGTCCACCGCCTCGAAGTGCAGCGATCCGCAGTAGGAGGCGTCCGGCGACTCGAGGTCGACGGCGAGGGCTGCGGAGACCTCCCACACTCCCGGCGCGACCGCGAAGGTCGGCGAGGTCGCGGAGCAGGGCTGCTCGCGCCGCTCCTGGGTGCGCGACAGGACAAGGGCGTTGGATCCCTTGAATGCGCTCTGGCCGGTCACCGCGGCCGCGCCTTCGCTGCGCCAACCCATGGGCAGTGCGCCGGCGGACTCGAAGCCTTCGCTCCAGGCGGTGGTGCCGGCGCGCACGCTGGCGACGAGATCGGCGACCCAGATGTCGGTCGACTGCTTCGGCCGCCCGGTCAGCAGCACGAAGGCCTTCAGCTGGCCGCTCCAGCCGTCGGGCGCGCCCTTGGGGCCGCCCCACGATTCGTAGCGCGCCACGCCCTGCACCGCCTCGGCGGTGCCGCGCTTCTCGAAGAAGCGGGCGATGGGGAAGGTGACCAGGCGCCAGTCGTCGCTGACCGGATCGAGCTTCAGGCTGATCTGGTGGCAGCGGCCGCTGCCGTCGATGAGGCGCATGCCGAGGCCGCCCAGGCCGGGCGCCTTGAGCCAGAACGAGACGCTTTCGACTTCCAGCTTCAGCGCCGCGACGTCGCGGCTCATGTCGCAGTAGTTGCCGCCCGCGGTGAGGTCGGCGGTCAGCTTGAGGCTGGTCTTGCCATCCTTCTGCACCGTCGGATCGGCGGACAGGCTGACCTTGGCGCCGGGGAACTCGGCGCCGTTGTTCGACTTCCAACCCTGCATCGGATCCGCCGGGTCGATGAGCGGGATGTCCTGGGCTGCGAGGGCCCCGCTGAGGAGGAGGCAGGCGATGGCGAGCGGAAGGCGCATGGTCGTCCCCGGGGGCTGCGGTACCGCATCGTGCGCGGGCCGGTGTCGGCTTCCAGGCCGGATCCGGGGCGCAGTATCGCACCGGATCCCTTAATACAAAGGATTGTATAAGCCGATAACGGGGCCGGCCCGGGGATGTGACACGCCGGCGGGACCGGGCTTCAGCGCCGCCAGGCGTCGGAGCGGAAGGGCGAGGCCGGCAGGTCCTCGCTGTTCACCAGGTTGCAGCCGGCCGGGTTGTTGGCCCAGGCGTAGCGCACGGCGGCGGGGCGGGGCACCTTGGGCGACCAGGCGACCAGGGTTTCGCCTTCGATGCGGGTCTGGGCGCGGACGAAGGTGCGGTCGAGGCCGGCGATGTCGACGTGGCTGGGCGCCTTGCCATCGCGGGTGCGCAGGCCGGCGGCCTGGCTGAAGCGGCAGCGCACCTGCGCGCCCTCGACCACCATGACGGCGAACAGCGGTCCGCCGGCGACCACCGCCTGGCCATAGGTGTTGGCCAGGGCCCAGCGCGCCAGGCGCTGGCCGACGCTCTTCTTGTCGCGCGGGTGGATGTCGTTGGCGTCGCCGACATCGATCGCCACCGCCATGCCGGTGGCCGGTTCGGCGGTGGCCGCCAGCTGGGCGTCGCGCAGCTCGGCCCAGTCGCTGGGACCCGGATCCTCGCTGGCCGGCATGTAATTGGCGAGCTGCACCTGGATGAAGGGGAAGTCGCCCTGGCCCCAGGCGCGGCGCCAGTCGCGGATCATCAGCGGCATCAGGCGGCGGTAGACGTCGGCCTCGGCGGCGTTGCTCTCGCCCTGGTACCAGATCGCGCCGCGGATGGCGTAGGGGATCAGCGGCCACAGCCGGCTGTCGAAGAGGGTGTACGGAGAGTTCTGGTTGCCCGGACCCCACACCGTCGTCGGCGGGTTCTGCATGCCCCAGTCCTGCTCGATGCGGTAGGCCCACGAGGTGGCGAGGGGGATGGCTGCGGAGGCGTCGCCGACCGGATGCAGCAGCATCGCGCTGCTCGGGCCGATGAGTCCGCCGTGGAAGACGTGCGAACGGGCGCGTACCGCGATGGTCAGGGCGCCGGCGCTGACCAGGCGGGCGGGCACGGTGTAGTTGCGCAGCGTGCACCAGGTGTTGCCGCCGTCGGCCCAGCTCAGGCCGCCGACGCGCTCGCCGTTCACATAGGTGTCGTCGTGCTTGTCGATCGCACCGAGGTGCAGTTCCAGGTCCTTGCCCGCCCAGGCGGCGGGGATGTCGACGGTGCGGCGGAACCAGAAGATGCCGCTGCCGGGATGGCCGTGGTCCTGCCAGCGCGCCGGCAGCGGCATGCGCTTCCAGCCGGAGTCGTCGAAGCCGTTGCCGGCCCAGCCTGAGGCCAGGCCCGCGTTGCCGGCGTCCTGGTGCGGACCGCGCGCCTCCCAGTCCGCCATCGAGGTGTAGAGCTCGCCGGTCGGCGGCTCGGGATTGAAGACGTAGCCCTCGTAGTGGCGCACCTCGTCGCGGCCGCCCGGGTCCTGCACCAGGGCCTCGCGGCTGATCCACGCCTGCACGCGGGTGCCGCCCCAGGCGTTGCAGATCAGGCCGACGGGCACGCCCAGCGCGCGGTGCAGCTCGCGGCCGAACCAGCCGCCGACAGCCGAGAAGAGGTCGAGGGACTTCGCAACGGCCGGGGTCCAGCGGCCGTCGATGGCGGTGGAGCGGCCGAGGGTGGCCGGGGTGCCGACGCTCAGCAGGCGGATGCGCGGCAGGTCGCACTCGCGCGCCGGAACCTGCTGCGAGGTCTCGCCCAGCTTCCACTGCATGTTGGACTGGCCCGAGCACACCCACACCTCGCCGATCAGCACATCCGCCACCCGCACGCTGCCGGAGTCGGAGCTGGCGACCAGCTCGTGCGGCCCGCCGGCGGGCAGCGGGGGCAGGCGCACCAGCCACGCCCCGTCGGCGCCGGCGACAGCCTTCGCCGTCTTTCCGGCCAGGGTGACCGTCACGGTCTGGTTCGGTCCGGTGACGCCCCACACCGGGATGTCGATGTCGCGCTGCAGCACGGCGTGGTCGTGGAAGATGGGGGCGAGACGCATGAGGGGGCCTTTCGGAGGCGGGCGATGATGATGCCCCGCCGGGGCTGTCGAGCGGAGGCTGGAATGGCCGCTTGGCGCCGCGCGCCGCCGTGCAG
>JAFLCQ010000305.1 GCA_017302815.1 Planctomycetota bacterium | reverse complement strand
GAGCGCGGCCGTTGCAGTCCATGCCGTTGAGGGCCTGGATGGCCTTCTGGGCGCCAGCCTCGTCACCCATGGTGACGAAGCCGAAGCCGCGGCTGCGGCCGGTGTCGCGGTCGGTGACGACCTTGGCGCGGACCACGGTGCCGTGGGCCGAGAACATGCTGGTGAGCTGGGCGTCATCGACTGCCCAGGGGAGATTGCCGACGTAGAGTTCCAAGGGGATCCTCGAAGGATGACTGAGATGGCCGCGCGGGCCGGGTGAGACGGACGCAACGCGCGTACCGACGGGGCGACGGTATACAGGGTTCCCAGGAAGGTCCAGTGGCAATCGGCGGACCCCTACCAGCCCCTCCCCGGATCAGCAGCCGGGATCAGCCTCCCTGGGCGCGCCAGATGCCGCGGCCGGGCAGGATCTCCTGCAGCGAGTTCACGGTGTAGTCCTGCTTCTTGAGCTGGCGCAGGGCGCCGACCAGGGCGGTGGCGCTGCTCAGGGTGGTGAAGTAGGGCTTGCCCATCACCGCGCAGGCGCTGCGGATCTTGGCCTCATCGTGCTTGGCGCCCTTGTTGGACGGGGTGTTCAGCACGAAGGCGATCTGCTTCAGGCGGGTGAGGACGGTGTCGCCGCCATCCTTCACCTTGTTGAGCACGGTCACCGGCACGCCGCCGCGCTGCAGGCTCTTGGCGGTGCCGCGGGTGGAGAGGATCTCATAGCCCATGTCGGCCAGCTGCTGCGCCAGGGTCATGGCGATGCGCTTGTCGTTGTCGCGCACGCTGATGAACACCGGGCCGGACAGCGGCACGTTGGTGCCGGCGCCGAGCTCGGCCTTGTAGTAGGCCTCGCCGAAGGTGCGGGCGACGCCCATCACCTCGCCGGTCGACTTCATCTCGGGGCCGAGGACGGTGTCGACGCCGGGGAACTTGTTGAACGGCAGCACCGACTCCTTGACGCAGTACCAGGCCGGCTCGGCCACGCTCTGCACGCCGAGCTGGTCTAGGGTGGCGCCGGCCTGGATCAGCGAGGCGATCTTGGCCAGCGGCACGCCGGTGGCCTTGGAGACGAAGGGCACGGTGCGCGAGGCGCGCGGGTTCACCTCGATGAGGTAGACCTCCTCGTTACGCACCGCGAACTGCACGTTCATCAGCCCGCGCACGTTGAGGGCCTTGGCCAGCTCGCCGGTGATCTCGCACATGCGCGCGGTCAGGCGGTCGGACAGCGACCAGGCGGGGATGACGCAGGCGGCGTCGCCCGAGTGCACGCCGGCCTCCTCGATGTGCTCGAGCAGGCCGCCGATGACGGTGCGGGTGCCGTCGCACACCGCGTCGACGTCGACCTCGATGGCGTTCTCGAGATACTTGTCGATCAGCACCGGGGCGCCCGGGTGCACGTCCATCGCCGCCTGGATGAAGCCCTTGAGGAAGCTCTTGTTGGGCACGATCTCCATGGCACGGCCGCCGAGCACGAAGCTGGGGCGCACGACCACCGGGTAGCCGATGCGGTCGGCCTCGGCCACCGCCTCCTCGTAGGTGCGGGCGATGCCGTTCACCGGCTGCTTGAGGTGGGTCTTCTCCAGCACCGCCTTGAACTGCTCGCGGTCGTTGGCGCGGTGGATGTCGGTGGGCTTGGTGCCGATGATCGGCACACCGCCGGCCTCCAGCGCGAAGGCGAGGTTCAGCGGGGTCTGGCCACCGAACTGCACGATGGCGCCGACCGGCTTCATGACGTGGTTGATCTCGAGCACGTCCTCGGTGGTCAGCGGCTCGAAGAAGAGGTGGTTCGAGGTGTCGTAGTCGGTCGACACCGTCTCCGGGTTCGAGTTGACCATGATCACCTCGTACCCGGCCTCGCGCAGCGCGAAGGCGGCGTGGCAGCAGCAGTAGTCGAACTCGATGCCCTGGCCGATGCGGTTGGGGCCGCCGCCGAGGATCATGATCTTCTTGGTCGTGGTCTGCGGCGCCTCGTTCTCGTCCTCGTAGGTCGAGTAGTAGTAGGGCGTCACCGCCGCGAACTCGGCGGCGCAGGTGTCGACCAGCTTGTAGACCGGGCGCAGGCCGAGGCCGTGGCGCTTGGCGCGCACGTCCTCCTCCTTGGCGTTCCACAGCGCGGCGAGGTGCTTGTCGCTGAAGCCGTCGCGCTTGGCGCTGCGCAGGGTCTTCAGGTCGATGGCGGCCAGGCTGGACGCGCGGAGCCTGCTCTCATGCGCGACGATGCCGTGCAGGTGGCGCAGGAACCACGGGTCGATCGCGGTGTGGGCGAAGACCTCCTCGACGGTGGCGCCGGCCTGGAAGGCGTGGCGCAGCTGGAACAGGCGGCCAGCGGTCGGGCGCTCGATCTGCTGCAGGTAGTCGGCCTTCTTCACCGCCTCGCCGTCGTCGCCGGCGCGGCGCGGACCGAAGCCGGGGGCGCCGATCTCGAGGCCGCGCAGGGCCTTCTGGAAGCTCTCGCGGAAGGTGCGGCCGATGGCCATCACCTCGCCGACCGACTTCATCTGGTAGCCCAGGGTGTCGTCGGCCTCGCCGAACTTCTCGAAGGCGAAGCGCGGGATCTTGGTCACCACGTAGTCGATGGTCGGCTCGAAGCAGGCCGGCGTCTCGCGGGTGATGTCGTTCTGGATCTCGTCCAGGGTGTAACCGACTGCCAGCTTGGCGGCGAACTTGGCGATCGGGAAGCCGGTCGCCTTCGACGCCAGGGCGGAGCTGCGCGACACGCGCGGGTTCATCTCGATGACGACCATGCGGCCGTCTTTCGGATTGGTGGCGAACTGGATGTTCGAGCCACCGGTCTCGACGCCGACCTCGCGGATGATCGCCAGCGCGGCGTCGCGCATGCGCTGGTACTCGCGGTCGGTCAGGGTCTGGATCGGCGCCACGGTGATGGAGTCGCCGGTGTGCACGCCCATCGGATCGAAGTTCTCGATCGAGCAGACGATGACGACATTGTCCTTCTTGTCGCGCATCACCTCCAGCTCGAACTCCTTCCAGCCCAGCAGCGACTCCTCGATCGAGATCTCGGAGGTGCGCGACAGCATCAGGCCGCGCTTGCAGATGGTCTCGAACTCGGCGTCGGTGCGCACCAGGCCGCCGCCGGTGCCGCCCATGGTGAAGCTGGGGCGGATCATGCACGGCAGGCCGATGCGCTTCTTCACCTCCAGCGCCGCCTCCCAGGTGGTCGCCAGCTCGGCGCGGGCCATGCCCAGGTTCAGCTTGCGGATGATGGCGCCGAACTTCTCGCGCGACTCGGCGCGCTGGATGACCTCGGCGGTGGCGCCGATCATCTGGCAGTTGAACTCCTGCAGCGTGCCGTCCTCCCACAGCGCCATCGCGGTGTTCAGCGCGGTCTGGCCGCCGAGGGTGGGCAGGATGGCGTCCGGACGCTCCTTGGCGATGATCTTCCGCACCGTCGCCGGGGTGATCGGCTCGATGTAGGTGGCGTCGGCCATCTCCGGATCGGTCATGATCGTGGCCGGATTCGAGTTCACCAGGACGGTGCGGAACCCCTCCTGCCGCAACACCTTGCAGGCCTGGGTGCCGGAGTAGTCGAACTCGCACGCCTGCCCGATGATGATCGGTCCCGAGCCCACGATGAGGATGGACTTGAGATCGGTGCGCTTGGGCATGGCGGGCTCCGCTCCGGGTCTGGCTCGGGCCCTGGGGTGCGGCGTGTCCGCCCCCTCGCCTCCGCATGGTCTCCGGGCAAAAACTTGGCGGAGGCTAGGTCGGTCCTGGGGCCGTCAAGCGGGGGTATTCAGCGCCTGCGATATGTGCGATTTCTCGGTAAATTCGCAATATGCAGTGCATCGCCGACCCGCTCCAGGTGGCATCGGGCGGGACCCGCGCAGTCCGCCGCCTCGGCCAGTAGCCCGTCCAGCTCGGCCAGGTTCTGCGGAGTCCGCGCCACCGCGGTCTCCACCGCCAGGGCACCCCCAGCGCCGCGCTAGGATCCACCCCGGCGAAGGTGCCGGTAGCTGGTAGCTGGTAGCTGGCAGCTGGCAGCTGGCAGCTGGCAGCTGCCAGCTGCCAGCCCTCGCCCCCTACCTGAACAGCTCCGGCGCCTCGCGCACCAACGACGTGAAGCGTCCATTGCCGCCAACCACGATGTGGTCGCGCAGCGGCACGTCGATCGCCCGCCCCGCCTCGACCAGCCGGCGCGTCACCGCGCGATCCGCTGCCGATGGCGCAGGGTCGCCGCCGGGGTGGTTGTGCACCGCGATCGCCTGCACCGCGCCGGCGGCCAGGGCGGTGCGGAAGAAGGCGCGCGGCCCGGCATCGACGCCATCGACATCGCCGCGCGTCACCGTGCGCGGCCGGCCCAGCAGTCGGCAGTGCGGATCCAGCGGCAGGCACCACAGCTCCTCGTGCGGCAGGCGCAGCAGGGCGGGCGACAGCACCTCGACGACGAAGGCGGCGACGTCCTCGGGGCTCTTCAGCTGCGGACGCTGCTCGGGGAGGGTCGCGGCGATGCGCGCCCCCATGGCGAAGGCGGCGGCGAGTTCGACCGCCTTCGCTTCGCCCAGACCGGGCAGGGTGGCCAGCTGGTCCGGCGCCAGGCGCGACAGCCCGACCAGGCCGCCATGCTCGGCCAGCAGACGCTGCGCCAGCTCCAGCACGCCTTCGCCGGCGGTGCCGGTGCGCAGCAGCACCGCCAGCAGTTCGGCATCGCCGAGGGCGTCGGGACCGCGCTCCAGCGCCTTCTCGCGTGGCCGCTCCGACGGCGGCAGCTGGTCGAGCTGGCGCGCCGCCGGTGCGGGCGACATCAGCGAGCACAAGCGCCAGCAGCTGGAGGGCATGCTGGCGGCCGCCAAGGGCTTTGCAGCTGCGACGGCCAACATGATCGATCTGCTGCGCCAAGTGCCGCAGCAGGAG
>JAFLCQ010000304.1 GCA_017302815.1 Planctomycetota bacterium | reverse complement strand
TGCCCTCCGCGGCGCAGGTCCCGACCAGGACGCATGCGCCGCTGACCCCGTCCGCGCCCGGGTCGTCGTCGTCGCAGCTGCGCATGCGCCGCTTTGTCACCCCCGGCCCCGAGGCGCCCGGTGCCGTCGCCGCACCGCCTGCCGGCCAGGACGCCCCGCTGCTGGGCTGGATGGACGATGCCGACGCTGCTGCCGGAGCCGTCGCCGCATCCGTTCCGGCGCCGCATCTCGAACGCACCGACCTGATGCGTGCACGCGACCTGCAGCAGAAGATGCTGGCCGAGGCGCCGGAGGTCCCCGGCTTCTCCTTCGCCACCCGCTACGAGCCCTGCGACCACGTCTCGGGCGACTTCTTCAGCTTCATCCGCCTGCTCGACGGCCGCGTCGCCTTCGCCATCGGCGATGTCAGCGGTCATGGCATGCAGGCGGGCCTGGTCATGTCGATGGCGAAGAAGTCGCTGGAGATCTACGGCGAGCTGATCGGCGACCCGGCGGAAGTCCTGGCCAAGGTCAATGATGCGCTGGCCGGCGATCTCGGCGGCAAGATGTTCGTGTCGATGACCTACGCCGTGCTGTCGCCGTCCGAGCGCACCATCCGCTGGGTTCGCGCCGGCCATAATCCGACCCTGCTGTACAACACCCGCACCGGCGCCTCCTGCGAGATCAAGCCGCCCGGCATGGTGGTGGGCATGAAAGGCGGACAGCTGTTCCGCGACAGCCTGCAGGTCGAGATCACGCAGGTGCAGCCGGGGGACATGTTCCTGCTCTACACCGATGGCGTCACCGAGATGACCAATGCCCAGGGCGAGGAGTTCGACGTCGGCCGCCTGTGCGAGGTCATGCAGCGTTGCGCCGCTGAAGGCCCCGAGCCCCTGCTGACCCAGGTGATGGACCGCATCCGGCATTTCCGCGGCAGCCAGCCGATCGGCGATGACGTCACGCTGCTGGCCCTGGCCGCCTCATGAAACTGCAGGCTGCGGCATTGACGCACCGGGGACGGGTGCGCGAGGACAACGAGGACTGCGCCTTCGCCGACGCCTACGACCGTCTGGCGGTGGTGTGCGATGGCATGGGCGGCCACGCTGGCGGCCAGGTGGCGTCCGAACTCGCGGTCGAGGTGATATCCAGCGGCCTGCGGCGCCTGCGTGGTCCGGACTGGGCGAACGAGGAGAAGGTCATCGAGGCGGTGAAGAACGCCGTCTTCGGCGCCAACGACCACATCCTCTCGCGCGCCCGCGTCGACAGCTCGCTGTCCGACATGGGCACCACGGTCGTCCTCTGCGCCTTCATGCCCGACCGGGTGATCACCGCCAATGTCGGCGACAGCCGCATCTACCGCATCTCCGGTGGCGCCGTGACCCAGGTCTCCGAGGACCACAGCCTGGTCGCCGAACGCGTGCGCGCCGGGCTGCTGGACCCGGACAGCGAGGAGGCGCGGCTGCTCTCCAATATCGTCACCCGCGCCCTGGGCATGGATCACGTCACGGTCGACATGACGATCGAGGAGCTGAAGCCGGGCGACGTCTACCTGATGTGCACCGACGGCCTGCACGATCTGGTCGCGGCCGAGGACATGCTGGGTATCGTCACCCGTTCGGACACCCTCGAACGCGCGTGCGTCGAACTCGTCGATCTCGCGCTGCGCCGCGGCGGACACGACAACATCACGGTCGCGCTGGTCCGCGCCGTCGAGGAGCAGCAGCCATGATGGATCTGGCACCGGCCGACAGCGCTCTCCTGGTGATCGACGTGCAGGAGCGCTTCCAGGCCGCCATACCGTCGATAGCGCCGGACAGGCCGGTCGGACGCAACTGCCGCATCCTGATCGAATCGGCGCGGATGGTCGGGGCCCAGGTCCTGGTCAGCGAGCAGTATCCCAAGGGCCTGGGGCCGACGCTGCCGCATCTGGTCGAGGCGGCCGGCGATGCGCCGCGCCGGGACAAGGTGCACTTCAGCTGCTGCGACGACCCTTCGCTGGCCGCGGCGATCGAGCAGGCGCATCGGCCGTGGTGGATCCTCTGCGGGGTCGAGGCCCACGTCTGCGTCCTGGCCACCGCCGCCGACCTGCTCGCGCGCGGCCATCGTGTGGTGATGGCCGGCGATGCCGTCGACAGCCGCCGCGAGGACTGCCGCAGCATGGCCCTGGCTGCAGCCCGCGACCTGGGTGCGCTGGTCCTGCCGACCGAGACGGTCGCCTTCCGCTGGCTGCGCGCCGCCCGCGGCGACGCCTTCAAGCGCGTGTCAGCGCTGGTCCGCTGAGACGTCGAAGCCGCCTTCGACGCGGTCCACCACCACCACCTGCACGTCCCGGGGCAGCCCGGTCGCACCGAGCAGCCATCCGCGCACGAATGCGGCGACGGCGGCATCGGCATGCGGCGCCGCGGTGACGGCATGCTCGCGCGATCGTCCGACGGCATCGGGAGTCAGCCTGGAGAGCAGGTTGTCGCGCACCTCGTCCTTGTTCCAGCGCATCCAGCCGTTTTCGGCGCGGATGTCGATGCCCGTGGTGTCGATGGCTGGTTCGAGCGGACGCAGCACCGGTCGCCGCACCAGGACGATGCCGCCGTCGATGCGCAGGCGCCAGCTGTCGGAGATGCGGATGGCGTAGCGGTAGGTGACGGGGTAGCGGATCGACGCGGTGGTGGTGCCCAGCGGCAGCCCGGTCCAGAACTCGCGCCGGCTGTCGCTCTGCACGATCTCGTTCACCGCCCGCACCTCGGCAACCAGCAGTTCGTCCCCCTTGGCCGCCCGCACCGACACCAGGTATTCGCGGAAGGTCTCGCTGACGCTGCGCTGCTCGCGGCCCAGCACGGTGGCGGCCAGCGCGTTGGCCTGCGAACCGCCCTCGCGCACGATCAGCCAGATGAAGGCGAGGGCGGCGACGATGGCGAGGGAGATGGCGACGTGGTGCCAGCGCATGCGGGATGTTCGAGGGGCATGCCGCTAAACAAGCACCCCCGGCGTGAGCCGGGGGTGAGAGGAGCGTAGCGACGACGGGCGTCGAGGGGTGGTGGGCGGATATAATGGGCGAAGCCCATCCGCCCACGGCTTCCCAGGCGTCAGCCGCAGGAAGCCGAACCCCAACAGCGCCCGGGGGTCGTAGGGGCGAAGCCCCTACGACAGAAAGCTTACTTGCGGATGTCCTTGGCGTCGATCCAGCGCATCATCTTGCGCAGCTTGCGGCCGACCTCCTCGACCGGGTGCTGGGCCTCGGACTTGCGCAGGCGCTCCATGTTGGGCTTGCCGGCGGCGCACTCGGCGCGGAATTCCTTGGCGAACTTGCCCGTCTGGATGTCCTTCAGGGCGGCCTTCATGGCCTTCTTCACCGCCGGGGTGATGACCTTGGGGCCGACGGCGTAGTCGCCGTACTCGGCGGTGTTCGAGATCGAGTAGCGCATGTAGCTCATGCCGCCCTGGTACATCAGGTCGACGATCAGCTTCACCTCGTGCATGCACTCGAAGTAGGCCATCTCCGGGGGATAGCCGGCCTCGACCAGGGTCTCGAAGCCCGACTTGACCAGCGAGGTCAGGCCGCCGCAGAGGACGGTCTGCTCACCGAACAGGTCGGTCTCGGTCTCGTCCTTGAAGGTGGTCTCGATGATGCCGGCTTTCGCGCCGCCGATGCCGGCGCCGTAGGCCAGGGCGCGCTGCAGGGCCTTGCCGGTGGCGTTCTGCGCCACGGCGACCAGGCAGGGCACGCCGCCGCCCTTCTCGTATTCCGAGCGGACGGTGTGGCCGGGGCCCTTGGGGGCGATCATGGTCACGTCGACATCCTTCGGCGGCTTGACGAAGCCGAAGTGGATGTTGAAGCCGTGGGCGACCATCAGCATCATGCCCGGGCGGAGGTTCGGAGCGATGTCCTCCTCGTAGACCTTGGGCAGGAACTCGTCGGGGACGAGGCACATGACCACGTCGGCCTTCTTCACCGCCTCGTCGACCGGCAGGACCTCGAAGCCGTGCTTCAGGGCCAGCTTGCCGTTGGCGCTGGTCTTCGAGTGGTTGCCGATGATGACCTTCACCTTGCTGTCGCGCAGGTTGAGGGCGTGGGCGTGGCCCTGCGAGCCGAAGCCGATCACGGCAACGGTCGAGGTGCGGACGGCGTCGATGCGGGCGGTCTTCTCGTAGTGGACCTTGATGGCCATGTGCGCTTCCTGAAAGGGTGCAGCGATGAAGGGCGGGATGCTAACCGCCTCTCCGGCGGAGGCAAAGGGTGCCTCGCGTCGGCTGGTCAGGGACCGTCCCGGACCGCGCCGCGGTCGCCCTCGGTGGCGCGGTCGTCGAGCAGCTCCAGCGGCAAGGTGTAGCAGCGCAGGCGCCGGGTCAGCGACCAGTCCGGATCGCCGGCCGGACGGGTCCGATCCACCTGGCGCGCGCGCTGCTCCTCGCGCACCTCGCGCATCGCCAGGGCGGCGGCCAGGGCCTGGGCGGGAGGCAGGATGGCATCGTCATGCAGCCAGATCAGCTCGGTGGCCGACTGGTCGCCGGACAGCAGCTGGGCGAAGGGGGCCAGGCGGACGAAGTCCCGCGAGCCCGGTTCCGGGGCCTGCCACTGCACCTGCACCAGTCCATCGCCCTGCCGGGTGCGGTCGAGGCGCAGCAGGCGCGTCCTGGCCAGGCAGGCCAGGGCGAAGGCGAGGGGATCGCGTTGCACCAGCGCATCGGCGGCGGGGGCGTTCCTGCCCGAGACGTCGCCGAGGTTGTCGGCAGCGTGGCGCACCTCGTCGGCGGCGGCATCGCGCTCGTCGCTGGAGACCCGCCGCGTGGCCGAGTCGCGGACCAGGCGGGCGAGGGCGTCGAGGGCGAGGGC
>JAFLCQ010000303.1 GCA_017302815.1 Planctomycetota bacterium | reverse complement strand
GGGAGCCGTGTTCGACGGCACCGCCTGGTCGGCGCCGCGCTGCTGGTTCAAGCTCGGCAACCAGGCGCACTGGAACCCGGTCCTCTTCCTCGCGCCCGACGGTCGTCTGCACCTCTGGTTCAAGACCGGTCCCGACTGCGCCGCCTGGCGCACCTGGCGCAGCATCTCCGACGACGGCGGCGCCACCTGGGCCCCGGCCGCGCCCTTCATCCCCGAGGACGCCCTCGCCCGCGGGCCGGTGCGCTGCCAGCCCATCGTCACCGCCAGCGGCGCCTGGCTGGCGCCGGCCTCGGAGGAGCGCCTCGCCGGTCCGGACGGAGCCGGCTGGTGGCCCTACATCGACCGCAGCACCGATGGCGGCCGGACCTGGGCGATCGCTCCGGTGCGCATGCCGCCAGGCGCCAACGCCATCCAGCCCACGCTGTGGAGCTCGGCCTCCGGCGTGCACTGCCTGCTGCGCACCAATCAGGGCGAGATCTGGCGCAGCGACAGCGTCGACGACGGGCGCACCTGGAGCGCGGCCCGCGGCATCGGCCTGCCCAACAACAACGCCGGCGTCGCCGTGGCGGCCCTGGCCGACGAGCGCCTGCTGCTGCTGTGGAATCCGGTGGCCAAGGACTGGGGCCCGCGCACGCCGCTGCGCCTGTCGCTCTCGGCCGACGACGGCGCGACCTGGACCACGGTGCAGGACCTGGCGACCGGCGAGGGCGAATTCAGCTATCCCGCCCTGGCCGTCGCGGATGGCCTGATCAGCGCGACCTGGACCGACCGGCGCCGGGCTATCGGCTTCTGGCAGGGTCGGCCGTAGCCACCATCCGGCATCCTACAGCGCGATCTCCTGCCCGTATTCCGGCGCCACCGCCTCCCAGGCGAAGCGCTGGCGCAGCTCGGCGGCGAAGGCCTGGCTGACGTTCTCGCCGCCGTGGACGACGAAGGCGCGGCGCGGCTGCGGCTGCAAGGCGCCGGCCCAGGCCAGGATCTGGCTCTTGCCGGCGTGGCCGCTGAAGCCGCGCACCTGCTCGACGGCGCAGCGGATCTCGCGCTGACGGCCGAACAGGCGCACCAGCACGCCCGACTTCCCGCGCGATTCCAGGATCTGGCGCCCGAGGGTGCCGGAGGCCTGGTAGCCGACGAACAGCACCGTGCTGTCCGCACGGGAGAGGTTGTGCTCGAGGTGGTGCTTCACGCGGCCGCCGGTGCACATGCCGGCGCCGGCGAGGATGAGGGCTCCGCGTTCGACCGCGTTGATGGTCTTGCTCTGCTCGCGGTCGGCGCACAGGGTCAGCCCGGGCAGGTCGAAGGGCGAGCGGCCCGCCTGCATCGCCTGGCGGATCTCCGGCGTCAGCGCCCCGGGATTGTCCTTGAACACCTGCAGCACGCCGATCGCCATCGGGCTGTCGAGGAAGATGCGCCAGCCGTCGAGCCGACCGGCGTCGTGCAGCTGGCGCAGACGGTAGAGGATCTCCTGCGCGCGCTCGATGGCGAAGCACGGCATCACCACGTTGCCGCCGCGCCGCCAGGCCGCCGCCAGCACCGACGACAGCTGCGTCGGCACATCCAGCTCATCATGCTCGCGGTCGCCGTAGGTGCTCTCGACCACCAGGTTGGGCGCACCGCAGGCGGTGTCCGGACCCTCGACCAGCGGGCTGCCGCCGGTGCCGAGGTCGCCGCTGAACAGCACGGCCGGGCCCGAGCCGGCCTGCAGGCGCACCAGCGCCGAGCCGATGATGTGGCCGGCGGGATGGAAGCTGGCGGTGATGCCGGGCGCAACCGCCACCGGCGTCCGCCACGGCGCCGGCATGATGCGCGCGGCGGCGTCGCGCGCCTGCTCGACGTCGTAGAGCGGCCGGTAGCCGTCGGAGCGGCGGCGGCCCTCGGCGGCATGGCGCTTGGCCTTGAAGCGCGCGTCCTCCTCCTGCAGGCGGGCGCTGTCCGCCATCACCAGCGGCGCGATGCCGGCGGTCGCCTCGGTGCAGTGCACCCGGCCGCGGAAGCCCTGTGCCACCAGCCGCGGCAGCAGGCCGCAATGGTCGAGGTGGCCGTGGGTGAGGATCACGGCATCGATCTCGCGCGGCGTCACCGCGAAGGGCGCCCAGTTGCGGTCCTGCAGCTCGCGCTCCTGGTGCAGGCCGCAATCGATGAGCACGCGGCGGCCATCGGCGGTGAAGAGGTGCTTCGAGCCGGTGACGGTGCGGGCGGCGCCGAGGAAGCTGAGCGATGCTGTCATGTTCACGACCCTAGGCTGCTAGAGTGAAGGTGCCATGCCCGGCTGGCCTGGCCTTCCCGCCGTGCATGCTCCGCGCATGCGAACCGCCCTCCTCGCCTGCGCCGCCGCCATCCTGGCCGCGGCCGATCCGGTCTACATCACCGCCTTCCGCGATCCGCTCCACGCCATGGAGGCGCATCGCCTGGTCGCGGCAGGCGCCGAGTTGCAGCCGGTGACGATCAGCGTCGCTGGCGCGCCGGACCGCCAGGTGGCGCCGATCGCCGTTCCCCTGCCGGGCACCACCTGGGTGGTGCAGCGGGCGCTCATCGACGGCCTGCCGGCAGGAGCCGAGGTCGGCCTGCGCTTCGGCGACCAGCCCGCCACCCGCGTGCGCACCGTGCCCGATCCGGCCAAGCTCGACCGTCCGCTGCGCGTGGTCAACGGCGGCGACACCATGCACAAGCCGGAGTGGCTGGCCAAGACGGCCAAGGTCATGTGCGCGAAGGACCCGGACCTGATCGTGCTGGGCGGCGACCTCGCCTACGAGGACGGACGCAACGGCGAACGCGTGGCGGTGTGGATCCGCACCTGGGCCGAGTCGGCGGTCGCGCCGGACGGCCGCGCCATCCCCTTCGTCTCGTGCATCGGCAACCACGAGGTGCAGGGCCACTACAACGGCACCCCCGAGAAGGCCCCGTTCTACTTCGCCATGCTGCCCATCGGCGCCACCCCGCTGCACAGCGTCGACGTCGGCGACGAGATCAGCTTTATACTGCTCGATAGCGGCCACGTCACCAAGGTGGCCGGCAAGCAGACGGAATGGCTGCACGGTGAGCTGGCCGCGCGCAGCAAGCGCCCGGCGGTGATCCCGGTCTACCACTACCCGGCCTGGCCGGTGGTGAAGGTGCCCAAGGGCGGCAAGGATCCGAGCGACAACGAGATCTCGAAGCAGATCCGCGCCAACTGGGTGCCGCTCTTCGAGGCGGCGGGCGTCCGCGTGGCGCTGGAGCACGACCAGCACACCTACAAGCGCACCGTGCCGCTGAAGGCGGGCCAGCCGGATCCCACCGGCATCATCTACCTGGGCGACGGAGCCTGGGGCGTGGACGTGCGCAAGGTCTTCCCGGGCCTGACCTGGCTGGCCAAGGGCGCCGAGGTGCGCCACGGCTACCTGCTGGAGATCGCGCGCGGCGGCGGCATCGCCGTCACCGCCATCGACGAGGACGGCACGGTCTTCGACCAGGTATCGATAGCGCCGCGCTGAACAGCAGTTCCAGCGCCGCGCCCGCCTGCTAGGGTCCCCGCCACTCGGGGTACCCATGTCGCGCTGCCTCGTCCTCAACGCCAACTACGAGTACCTCGCCATCGAGGAACGCTGGATAGACGCCCTCGGCCTGGTCATCGCCGGCAAGGCCGACGTGCTGGAGGCCTACCCCGAGACGGTGCGCAGCCAGTACCTGACCCTGCCGCTGCCTGCGGTGGTGGTCATGCGCTATCTCGTGCGCACCCGCCGGCGCCGCGCCATCTTCGACGCCGCCAGCCGCACGGTGGTGTTCACGCGCGACGGGTTCACCTGCCAGTACTGTGGCGTGCGCGTGAGCATGGCGACCGGCACCCGCGACCATGTCATGCCGCGCAGCCGCGGCGGTCCCGATCTGCTGTCCAACGTCGTCACCGCCTGCCGCGCCTGCAACACCCGCAAGGGCGATCGCACCCCCACCGAGTCCGGCATGCACCCGAAGCATCCGCCGCGCGGCCTGACCGAGGAGGAGAAGCTGGCCTGCCTGCTGAAGACGGTGCGCACACGCGAACGCTCGGTCTGGCAGGCCTGCCTGCGCCGGCATGGCATCACGCTATGGACGAGCCGCGCAGCCTAGGGCCGGAAGGCCGCATCCACGCGAACGAGCCGCCCATACCACGCAGTCCGAGGTCCATTAGGAACATGAAAGCCTGACGTTGGCGATGCCGGAGTACCGCCGCACCCAGCGGGTGAGCATACCCGAAAGCGATGGCATGCCGGTATCCCTGGTCTGTGCCGAGGCTTGCCGACCTCGGACCTCGGACCTCGGACCTCGGACCTCGGACCTCGGACCTCGGACCTCGGACCTCGGACCTCGGACTCCCGGATCAGTGCACCAGCACCGATCCCGGCACATCGTCGCGCGGGAAGCCGGCCGGCTTCCACTGCCAGCGCAGGACCAGGCCGCCGGTGCCCTGGAAGTACTCCACGCGCACGGCATGGGGCCCGGCCGACAGCGTGCAGCGCCCGCCGCGTTCCTCCCCGCCATGGAGGCCACCGTTGTCGACGACCACCTTGCCGTCGATGAGCAGCCGGCTGCCATCGTCGCTGAACAGGAAGAACTCGTACTCGCCGGCCTTCAGCAGATCCAGGCTGCCGCTCCATCGGGCGTAGAAGTTCTCGTGGAAGCCGTGCTTCTGGCAGACCTCGTGCGAAACGCCCTCGGCGACGCCGCTCCAATCCGGCTTGGTGGTCGAGGCGAAGATCGGGAAATCCCGCGGTTCGCTGTCGAGGCGGTAGATGTCCAGCAGCAGACCGGGCTTGTGCTCGTGCACCGCGGCCACTCGCGGCGGGGCGGGGGCCGGACGATCGGCCACGGGCTTCGGCGCCATGACCGGCGCAGAGACGGTCGGAGCCGCCACGACCGGTGCCGCCGGCG
>JAFLCQ010000302.1 GCA_017302815.1 Planctomycetota bacterium | reverse complement strand
CTGCACCGGATCGCAGGCGCCGGGGACCTCCCATTCCAGGCGGATGCCGGCGCGGGCCGCGCGCTTGGCGTAGGTCAGCTCGACGCGCACCGGCGTCCCGGCGCGCAGCTCGCGCTCGCACACCAGGCTGCGATCGGCATAGCGCGCCTCGAAGTTGCCCGGCTCGGGATCCCAGGCGTCGAAGACGCTCTCGCCGTCGAGGTTCAGCCGCACCGCCCCGGCCTGCGCATGCACGGCGATGCGGTAGCGGCCGTCGGCCGGAGGCGTGATCGTGCCGCTGTAGCGCACCGCGAAGGGCCCCTTGATGATGCCGGCGCTGGGAGCGGCCCAGCCCCACGAGGCGTCGATGGCCTCGACCGTCTCGACGGCGTGCGCGGCGCCTGAGGGCTCTTCGCCGTTCCAGAACTCGGCCCGCAGGGTGCCGGCGCGCACCGGCTCCATCGTCCCCACCAGGCTGCAGCCCTCGAGATGGTCGACGGCGAAGCGGCCCGCGGCCAGCTCGCGGATGCCTTGCAGCGGAGACACGGCGTAGAACGGCGTCACCGAGGCGCTGCCGCCGCCGCCCAGCCGCGCGGTGGCGGCGTTCGGGCCCACCACCAGCACGCGGCGCAGGCGGTCGGGCTCCAGCGGCAGCAGGCCGCCGCGGTTCTGCAGCAGGACGAGGCTCTCCTCGGCCATCTCCAGGGCCAGGGCGCGGTGCCCGGGGGTGTCGAGGGATGCCGCCGGCGGCGCCGGCGCATCCTCGGCGCGGCCATAGGCGAAGATGGCGCGCAGCAGGCGCAGCACCGCGTCGTCGACCAGCGCCAGGTCCAGGCGCCCGTCGGCGATCGCCTGCAGGACGCGGTCGCGGTGCATGAGGGTGCCCGGGCCCGGCATCTCGAGATCGAGGCCGGCGGCGTAGACCGCCTCGCTGTGCACCGCCCGCCAGTCCGAGACGATGAAGCCGGGGAAGCGCCATTCCGCCTTGACCACCTGGCGCAGCAGCCACGGCGATTCCGAGGTGTAGACGCCGTTCAGCCGGTTGTAGCTGGTCATGATCGCGGCCGGCGCGGCCTCCTGCACCGCGATCTCGAAGGGCCGGAGATAGAGCTCGCGCAGCGTGCGCTCGTCCACCTCGCTGCTGATCGTGGCCTGGTCGCGCTGCTGGTTGTTGGCGGTGATCGCCTTGATGCAGGCGGCCACGCCCTGCGCCTGGATGCCGCGCACGACGGCGGCGCCGAGGCGGCCGGCCAGCACGGGATCCTCGGAGTAGGTCTCGAAGCTGCGGCCGTTGAGCGGATGCCGGTGCAGGTTGAGCTTGGGCCCGAGCATCACCGAGCAGCCCAGCGCGCGCGTCTCGCGTCCCAGCAGCGCGCCGGCGCGTTCGCACAGCGGCGCGTTCCAGGTCGCCGCCTGGCCGATGCCGGTGGGCAGGCAGGTGGCGGGACTGGCGCGGTCGCCGCACAGGCTGACGCCGTGGCCGCAATCGGTGACGCGGATCGCGGGCACGCCCAGGCGCGGGATCCCGCGCAGATGCCAGTCGTCGGTGCCGGCGAGCATGCCGGCCTTCTCCTCGAGGGTCATCGCCGCGAGCGCCTCGCGGGCGCGGGCGGCCGGATCGGCGGCGGGCTGGGGTCGCATGGTCATGGTCCGGTGGGCGCCTCAGTGCAGCAGGGGTCCTGCCAGGAGGGGGGCCCCGGACACCGCATGTTTGGCGCCGAAGCGCTTGGCGATCTCGGCCAGGGCGGCCTGCATGGCGGAGCCGAAGGCGGCGTCGCTGACCGCGACGTTGCGATCGGCGGACACCGTCTTGTCGTCGCCCAGCTTGAAGGCCGCGGCCTGGTTGCCGGTGACGGTGTTGCCGCTGGCGCCGCCGACCTTCGGCTTGCTGCCGAGCATGATCCAGGCGCGCGTCTTGCCGCTGCCCGGCTGGGTCTGCACGCTGTTGCCGCTGATGGTGCAGCCCTGGGCGTCGTACAGGGCGATGCCATGCCAGGCAGCCGAGACCACCACGTTGCCGGCGATGGTGAAGCCGATCAGTGGCCCGTCGAAGAAGCCGATCCCCTGCATCGAGGCGGGGAAGCGCTGCCCGGGATCCTCGCGGTTGACCAGCACGTTGCCGCGCACGGTGACGTCGCGCACCGTGCCGGTGCCCTTGTTGAAGAGGAAGCACTGGATGGCGTCGTCATGGTTCTTGTCGCCATCGCCCGAGGAGACGTAGCAGTTCTTCACCACGTTGTACTGCACCACCGCGCCGTCGCGGGTGATGCGCATGCCATCAGCGGAGAAGTCCGAGATGATATTGCCCTCGACCAGCCCCTCGGCGCAGCACAGGTTCAGCCCGAAGCGGGTATTGAGGACGTGGTTGCCGCGCACGGTGATGCGCGTGCCGTGGCGGCCCATGAGGATGCCGCTGTTGGCCTTCATCCACATCTCGGTGGTCCATGAGGAGGTGTCGGTGGTGGAGTGGATGTAGCATCCTTCCAGGACCACATCATGGCTGGGGCCGCCCTCGCCGAGCTGGACGATGTTCCCGTCGTAGGGTTGGCCGAAGGTGGGGCTGATGCTGAGGCCGCTGAAGGTCCACTGCGACCCCCGGGTGAGGACCAGCCGCGCGAGCTGCGGGGTCTGGCCCTTGGCCGCGGCGATGGTGACCATGCCCGCATTGTCGCCCGACAGCGTCACCGCGCCGTGCCTGCCCGAACGCAGCAGCACCGTGTCGCCGGCGCGCAGCCTGGACAGCAGGCCGGCCTGGGCCGCCTCGGCCAGGGCGGGCCACGGCCTGGCGGCGCTGCCGTCATTGCCCACCGCGCCGGCGGCGGGATCGGCATGGAAGATGCGGCCCTCGGCGGCCGCGGCGGCCTGGGTGGCGAGGACGACGGCGAGGATGGCGACGGCGAGACGCATGATCCGGCTCCTGACGGCACTATGCCCTCGGCGCTCCGCCGCTGCGGTGCCGATCCGGGCCTGCGACCGGCCGCCCTGTGATCAGGACGGCACGCGGCGCTCGGCCCGAGAGTGCATATAACACAGGTGACAGGTATTACCATAGACGAATGCGCAGTGTCGACGGGGCCATGTCACGCATCGTCACGGTGGCGGCACGGAACGCAGCGCGGCGGGGTCCGCCGGCCGCGCTAGGCTGGCGCCATGTCCAGCACCCTGCCGGCATCGGCCGCCCGCACCCTCATCACGCGCCCCAGCGCCGAGATCGCCGCCTCGCGCATCGCCCTCGGCTGCGAGTGCCTCGACCGCCGCATGTGGGACGAGGAGCGCGACCTGCCCGAGCTGGGCGAGAGCGGTGCCGGCTGGGCGCGCATCCAGACCGGCTGGAGCCGCTGCGAGGAGCGGCCCGGTGTCTACGACTTCGCCTGGCTGGAGCGCACCGTCGACCGCGTCCTGGCCGCCGGGGTGCGTCCCTTCTTCAACCTCGGCTATGGCAACCGCCTGCACACCGGGGCGCCGACGCCCGACGCGGTCGGCTGGGCCCCGGTCTACGACCCGCAGGCGCGCGCCGCCTGGTTGCGCTTCGTCGACGCCCTCGCCGTGCGCTTCCGCGACCGCGTCCGGCACTGGGAGATCTGGAACGAGCCAGACATCACCGTCTTCTGGAAGCACGAGCTGCCCAATCCGCTGAAGTACGCCGAGCTGGTCGCCGCCACCGCGCCGGCGATCCGCGCCCGCGTCCCCGGCGCCACCATCATCGGCGGGGCCATCGCCTTCGGCACCAACCCGCGCGGCCTGCAGTTCGTCGAGCAGGCCCTGCGCGCCGGGATGGGCCGCCACATCGACGTGCTCTCCTACCACACCTACCGGCCGCGCCCCGAGGCCAACCGTCCCGAGGAGCTGACCGCCCTGCGCGCCATGCTGGCGCGGCACGGGCTGGACATCCCCATCTGGCAGGGCGAGGCCGGCTGCCCGTCGCAGCGCGCCGAGGCCTCGGCCCTGTCGGGCCTGCCGTGGACGGAGGAGCGCCAGGCCAAGATGCTGCTGCGGCGCATGCTCGGCGACCTCGACCGCGGTCTGGGCATGAGCACCTGGTTCCACCTCGCCGACTTCCCCGACTACCTGGTCGACGGGGCGACCGGCAAGGCGGCGTGGTTCGGCCTGCTGCGCGCGGCGGACGGCTCGCGCAAGCCGGCCTTCGCCGCGTTCCAGGCGGTGGCAAACCTGTTCGACGATGCGACCGCCAGCGACCGCGAGCTGCACGCCTGGATCGACCTCGACGAGTCGGCGCCCGCGGGCTGCGCGCGCAAGGACTGGCTGCTGACCCAGCTGGTGCCGTGCAGCCGGCGCGGCCGGCCGCTGCTGGCGTACTGGTATCCGGCCGACCTCCTGCCGGAGGCGAACGGGACGCCGCCCTTCGCGCCCGGCCGCATCACCATCTCGCTGTCGCATCCGCAGGCGCTGGCCATGAGCGAGCCGGTGCTGGTCGATCCGCTGACCCATCGCGTGTGGCCGGTGGCCTGCGAGCGCCAGGGCTTCCGCTTCGCCATCGAACCCGGCAGCCAGCTGGTCTTCCGCGACCTGCCGTTGCTCGACCACCCGCTGATCCTCACCGACGCCGCCGCCCTCGACCTGCGCGCACCCGGGGTGTCGGGATGGTTCCGCCGCTGGCGCATCGCCGACCTCGCGCCCGGTCCCCTGCCCGACGTGCCGGGACCGGCGGCGGGGACGCCGTGGCGCTGCCGTTCGACCGGACATGTCGACCTGCGCGCGCACTGGGCCGGCCGCCCCGACGGGCATGTGCTGGCCAGCGCCGAATTCATCGCTGCGGAGGCCTGCGACGTCGAGCTCCTGCTCGGCAGCGACGCGCCGCTGCGCATCTGGCTGGATGGCGG
>JAFLCQ010000301.1 GCA_017302815.1 Planctomycetota bacterium | reverse complement strand
GCAGGGGGCGCCCGCCTGCTTCGCCGGACCGATGGCCAAGCAGCATCGCATGGCGGTGATGACGCTGGCGGCGGCCAGCGAGGCGGTCGCCGCGCACTGGGGCTGCGCCGGCTGGAGCATCGCCGCCGGCCTGGCCATCGTCTGCCTGGGCTCGGCCGCCACCTGCATCCGCCGCCTGCGCCTGGTCGCGCGCGCGCTGCACGAGCGGGGGGCGCCATGATCGCCGGGATGATCCGCCTGCTGACCGGGGTGCAGGCGCGCTGGGTCGGAGCGGCACCGGTGCCCGGTCCGCGCATCTACTTCGCCAACCACCTCAGCAACCTCGACCTGCCCACCCTGTGGGCGGCCATGCCGCCCGAGGTCCGCCGCCGCGTCCAGCCGGTCGCCGCGCGCGACTACTGGACGCTCACGCCGCTGCACCGCTTCCTCGCCGAGCGCGTCTTCCACGCCGAGCTGATCGAGCGCAAGGCGGTGACGCGCGAGAACAACCCCTTGCGCCAGATGGAGGCGATCATCGATCGCGGCAACGCGCTGATCATCTTCCCGGAGGGGCGGCGCGGGACCTCGGACGATGGCGAGCTGCTGCCGTTCAAGCCCGGCATGTGGCATCTGGCGCGCAACCGGCCCGGGCTGGAGCTGGTCCCGACCTGGCTCGACAACCTCAACCGCATCCTGCCGCGCGGCGAATGGCTGCCGGTGCCGCTGCTGGCCAGCGTGACCTTCGGCGCTCCGCTGCGGTTGCAGGAGGGCGAGGCGAAGGAGGCCTTCCTCGAGCGCTGCTCGGCGGCGCTGGCGGCGCTGGCTGACGAGGATCCGCAGCCATGAGCGACGCCCTGCGCTGGTTCGCCATCGGCACCTTCGGCCTGCTCGCGGTCGCCACCGTGGCAGGCATCGTCGGGTTCGCCCTCGCGCGCAGCGACAAGGCGCGGGCGGTGGCGGCCGACGCCAACAGCCGCATCCGCGCCTGGTGGTGGCTGGCCGGCTGCATGATCGGCGCCGCCTGGCTGGGTCGGCCGGCCCTGGTGCCCCTCTTCGCCCTCGCCTCGTTCATGGCCCTGCGCGAGTTCATCTCGCTGCACCGCACCCGGCGCGGCGACCATCGCGCCCTGTTCCTCGCCTTCTTCGTCGTCCTGCCGTTGCAGTACGTCTTCGTCGCCCTGCCCTGGTACGGCATGTTCGCCGTGTTCGTCCCCGTCTACGCCTTCCTGCTGCTGACCGCGCGGGCGGCGGTAGCCGGAGACACCACCCGCTTCCTGGAACGCACCGCCAAGGTGCAGTTCGGCCTGCTCATCTGCGTCTACGCGCTGTCGCATGTGCCGGCGATCCTGCTCCTGCCCGGCGACGAGCGGGCGAACGTCGCCCTGCTGTGCTGGTTCCTGGCGGTGGTGCAGCTGAGCGACGTCTTCCAGTGGGTGTGGGGCAAGGCGCTGGGACGGGCGAAGCTGGCCCCCACCGTGTCCCCCAACAAGACCTGGGGCGGCCTCATCGGCGGCCTCGCGACCGCCACCGCGGTCGGGGCCGCCCTGTGGTGGATGACCCCGTTCAGCCCGGGACGCGCCGCCGCCTTCGCCGCCGGCTGCTGCTTCATGGGCGTCCTCGGCGGCCTGGTCATGTCGGCAATCAAGCGCGATGCCGGGGCCAAGGACTGGGGCACCTCGCTGGGCGGGCACGGCGGCGTCCTCGACCGCGTCGACGGTCTGGCCTTCGCCGCCCCGGTCTTCTTCCACGTCGCGCGCTGGGTCCTCGGCCAGGGGCTGTGAACCGGATTGCACACAGAGGACCAGAGGGACCAGAGATCTGCCAGAAGCGGTCGCCTAGGTCCGTCCGCATCTCGGCTCTGGTCCCTCTGGTCCTCGGTGTGAACCCAGTCGACGTCAGGCGGGCCGGCGCAGCCAGGCGTCGATCTTCTTCGCCGCCGCCTTGCCGTCGCCCATCGCCAGGATGACGGTGGCAGCACCGCGGACGATGTCGCCGCCGGCGAAGATGCCGGGGATCGAGGTCATCAGGTCCTGGTCGACGATGACGTTGCCCCACTTGTTCAGCTTCAGGTCGGGGCAGGTCTGGGTCAGCAGGGGGTTGGCGCGGGTGCCGATGGCGCTGACCACCAGATCGCAGGCGATGGTGAACTCGCTGCCCGGGACAGCTTCGGGCTTGCGCCGGCCGGAGGCGTCCGGCTCGCCCAGGCGCATGCGCTGGCACTTCAGGCCGGTGACCCAGCCGTCGTCGCTGCCTTCGACCGCCAGGGGGGCGGCCAGCATCTCGAAGCGGATGCCCTCCTCCTCGGCGTGGTGGACCTCCTCGAGGCGCGCTGGCAGCTCCTCCTTGCCGCGGCGGTAGCAGATCACCGCCTCGCTGGCGCCGAGGCGCTTGCCGGTGCGCACCGCGTCCATGGCGACGTTGCCGCCGCCGACCACGACCACGCGCTTGCCCTTCAGCACCGGGGTGCGCGAGGCGGGATCCCAGGCGCCCATGAGGTTGACGCGGGTGAGGTACTCGTTGGCCGAATAGACGCCCTTGAGGTTCTCGCCCGGCACGTTCATGAACTGCGGCAGACCGGCGCCGACGGCGATGAACACCGCGTCGAAGTCCGTGCGCAGCTGCTCGATCGAGAAGGTGCGGCCGACGATGGCGTTCATCTGCAGCTGGACGCCGAGGCGTTCGAGGCGCTCGACCTCCTGGGCGACGATCTCCTTGGGCAGGCGGAACTCGGGGATGCCGTAGACCAGCACGCCGCCGGCGGTGTGGAAGGCCTCGAAGACGGTGACGGCGTGCCCGAGGCGGGCGAGCTCGCCGGCGGCGGTCAGGCCGCCGGGACCGGACCCGACCACGGCGACCCGGCGGCCGGATGCGGCCGCGACCGGGGCGTCGGCCTGGCCGTTCTCGCGCGCCCAGTCGGCGACGAAGCGCTCCAGCGCGCCGATGGCGACGGCATGCCCCTTCACCGCGCGCACGCACTGGCTCTCGCACTGCGACTCCTGCGGGCAGACCCGGCCGGTGACGGCGGGCAGGCAGTTGTCGGCCATCAGCGAGGCGGCGGCGGCCGACAGGTCGCCCTTGGCGACCGCGTCGATGAAGCGCGGGATGTTCACCTGCACCGGGCAGCCGCTGATGCACTTGGCGTTCTTGCACTGCAGGCAGCGCTCGGCCTCGACCTGGGCCAGCTGCACGGTGTAGCCGAGGTTGACCTCGGCGAAGTTGCCGGCGCGCACGACCGGATCCTGTGCGGGCACGGCCTGGCGCTGGATGGCCATGCGTTCCTTGGCGGTGAGCGGCACGTCTGACCCCTTACTGCTGTTGCTGCTGCTGGAGGATGCGGTCGGCGGCGCTGCGCGCCTTGCAGGCCCCGTCGCTGCACGGCTGCGACTCGAACATGCGGTAGGTGCCGAGGCGGCTGCGCAGCTCGGTGAAGTCGACCTGGTGGCCGTCGAACTCGGGGCCGTCGACGCAGGCGAAGCGCACCTGCCCGCCGACGGTGACGCGGCAGCCGCCGCACATGCCGGTGCCATCGACCATGACCGGGTTGAGCGACACCACGGTGTGCACGCCCAGCGGGCGGGTCGTCTCGGCGACGGCCGACATCATCGGCACCGGGCCGACGGCGTAGACGATGGCCGGGCGGTCGGCGGCGCAGATGTCCTTGAGGGCGTCGGTGACCAGGCCCTTGCGGCCCCAGCTGCCGTCGTCGGTGCACACCTGCACCGTGCCCAGGCGCGACAGCTCCTCGTGGTAGATGACCAGCTGGCGGTTGCGGCCGCCGATGATCGAGGTCACCCGCACCCCGGCGCGGTGCAGGGCCTGCGCGATCGGGTGCACCACCGCGGTGCCGACGCCGCCGCCGACGCAGACCGCATGGCCGCTGGTGACGAGGTGCGTGGGGGCTCCGAGCGGGCCCGCCACATCGCGGATGTCGCCGTCGGCAGGGGTGCCGACGATGGCCTTCGTACTATGCCCCATCGCCTGGATGACGAGGGTGATGGTGCCTGCGTCGGGGTCGCCATCGGCGATCGTGAGGGGGATGCGCTCGTGCCCCTCTGCGAGACGTACGATGACGAACTGTCCGGGTTTACGGGCCTTGGCCACCAAGGGCGCAGCGATCACCAGGCGGTGGACGTTGGTGGCCAGCTGCTCGTTGCGGACGATCCGGTGCATGCGCCCTCCCCTGGCGAGGCGGCCATGGTATCATATATTCTCGCTTCGCCAACCCCATCGCCCGGGCCCTGTTTGGGGCGTGGCAACCGCCGCCGATCACGGCCTGCGCATGGCTGCGGCGATGCGTCCGCGCAGCTCCAGCAACGCGTTGGCGAAACCGTCGGCGAGTTCGGCCGGTGAGGGATCCGGCAGGCCGTTGCCGCGATGGAAGCGCTCGACCTCGCTGCGGTCGATCACCGGCATGCCGGGCAGGCGGTTCTCGACCTGCTGCCGCCAGGCGCTCCACAGGATGACATTGCGTGGTGCAGGCGTGCCGGCGATCACCGGGATGATCACTCCGCCGCCGGTCAGGGCCTGTTCGGCCCCAGCGCAGAACCAGTCGGCGCGCAGGGACCCCACCGGGACGGTGGCGCTGTCGAGGTGGACGAAGCACCAGCGGCTGCCGTTGCGCATGGCCTGGTCGATCACCGCCCGCTGCGCCTCGTCGCGTGAGGCGAGGACGGTGACGCCGCCGGTGAAGGCATCCGCGAGCTGTCTGCCCGCCTCGGAGCCCAACGCGTCGGCGGTGCCCGGCAGGCCGGCGAACACGGCCCGCTCGAAGGCGGGATCGACGGGGTGCCCGGACAGGCGGGCGAGGTGCTCGCGCAGCGCCGCCGTCGGCGGGGCGGCCAGCATGCTGGCGCGCAGTCCGAATGCC
>JAFLCQ010000300.1 GCA_017302815.1 Planctomycetota bacterium | reverse complement strand
TTCTTGCGGTTCTCGGCCATCTTCCGGCCGGGCGCGTCGGCTTCGCCGAACACCTTGCCGGCCCAGGCCGAGGCGTCCGCGCCGCTGTTCGCGTCGATCACCTTCTTGAGGTCCGGGGGCAGCGCGTTGTACTTGGCCTTGTTCATGGCGAAGATGAAGACCGCGGTATAGAAGGCGGTCGTCTTCGGGTCGGTGACGCTGTGGAACTTGACCAGTTCATGAACCTTGATGGCCGGCACCACTTCCCAGGGAATCACGGTTCCGTCGATCACGCCCTTGTTCAGCGCCTCGGGCACCTGCGGCACGGGCATGCCCACCGGGGTGGCCACCGGAGCCCGCTGCGCGGGAGCGCCGCCCATCGGGGTGCGCGCCGGCAGGCCGACGGCGGTGGTTGCCCGCGTGTTGCCGGTGCCGCTGCGATCCTTGGCCGCCCGCACCACCTGCGGCGGATGGATGTTGCCGGACCCGTAGGCGGCGCAGCGCTGCAGATGCAGGGCCATGCCACGGTAGGTCAGGGTGTTGCGCTGGTTGGCGACCAGCCGCGCATCGGGCACGCGATCCAGGCACGAGGGGCAGATCCACACCCCGCCGCTGTCGAAGACCTGCCAAGCCGCGTCCGTCTCGGCACGGCAGACCATGTTCTCGAACGACAGCTGCGACTGCACCGCGGCAGCCGGCTGCGGCGAGAAGCGTCCGCCACCGTAGTGCCGGCACAGTTCGAGATGCGCGCCGATCGAATCCTCCCAGCTGCGCTGCGGCCGCCGCGCCACCGCCGCCAGGCAGTAGGGGCAGACCCAGCGGCGCTGGTCCGATGTGAAGGTGTTCCAGCCCTGATCGGCGGCGAGACGCTCCCGCACCATCTGGCCGAGTTGGCGGCCGGCGGCGGTCGACGGCAGCGCAGGGCGCTGCCCGGAGACGTTGTGATCGCCAGGTGGCGGCATGATCAGAGGCTCAGGTTAGGCGCCGGCATGAAGCTGCAACCGGATACGGCTCCGTCAGATACGCAGGAGTCAGGCGCCGAGTCCGGCAAGCGGGACCTCGCTCTCCTGGCGTTCGCCGCCGCCCAGGGTGCGCACCTTGCAGACCCCCTTGGCGATCTCGTCGCCGCCGAGGATGAACAGGCGCTGGGCGCCGTCGTCCTCGGCCCGCTGCACGACGTGCTTGAAGCGCCGCTGGCTGTAGTCGACGGCGACGCTGCGGCCCTGGGCGCGCAGATGGGCGGCGATGCGGTTGGCGTAGGGGAAGGCCTTGGGGCCCATCGGGAAGACGACATCGTCTAGTCCACGCGGCAGCTGCGGCAGGCGGCCCAGCTCGGCCAGCACCTCGGCGATGGGGATGTCACCGAAGCCGAAGCCGACCATGGGCACGGCCGCCCCGCCCAGCTGCTCGCACAGGCGGTCGTAGCGGCCGCCGCCGGCGATGGCGCGGCGGAAGGTGCCGGCCTGCGCGAAGACCTCCCACACCGTGCCGGTGTAGTAGGACAGCCCGCGGATGACCGACAGGTCGATGCGGATGAGGTGGTCGATGCCGAAGCTGGCCGCCAGCTCCATCAATTCGCGCAGGGCTGCCAGGCCCGGGTTGTCGGCAGGCACGGCGGTCGCCAGCTGGTCGAGGCCACGCACATCGAGCAGGGCCAGGATGCGCGCCGCGCGCTCGGCGTCGACGCCGACCTTGCCCAGCTCGATGGTCAGCTCGGCGTCGGTGATCTTGCCGCGCTTGTCGATGCACACGCAGACCTGCGCGAACTGGTCTCCCTCGATGCCCATGCCGGCGAGGAAGTGCCCCAGGACCTGGCGGTTGGACACCCGCCAGATGACCTCGGGCTCGGCCCCCTTCTCCAGCTTCAGGCCCACCCGACGGCACAGCTCGGCCTGGGCCGACATCAGCTCGGCCTCGGCGGCGACGCTGGCGATGCCGACCGCGTCCATGTTCCACTGGAAGTGCTCGCGCTTGCGGCCGCGCTGCGTCTCCTCGTAGCGGAAGCACTGCGGGATGGCGAACCAGCGCACCGGCAGGGCCAGGGCGGAACCCTTCGCCATCACCATGCGCGCCAGCGACGGGGTCAGCTCGGGACGCAGCGACAGGTGGCGGTCGCCCTTGTCCTTGAAGTCGTAGAGCTGGCGGGTGATCTCGTCGCCGGCCTTGCGGATGTAGAGGTCGGCGTGCTCCAGGACGCAGGCGTCGTACTCCTCGTAGCCCATGCTGCGCGCGACCGCCCGCATGTGGCCGAAGAGCCAGCTGCGGAAGCGCATGTCCTCGGGGTAGAAGTCGCGCGTGCCCTTGACGGGTTCGAGGTCGATCTGGCTCATAGGAGGGGCGGAAGGATGGCCGGCGCGCGCGCCGATCAACCTGGTATAGCCGTCCGGTCGGGCACAGGTCTCTTGGACGACCGGACGACTAGACCAGATGCCCGGACTGGCGCAGGGCGGTGACGATCTCCGCCGCCGCGGTCGAGCGGTTGAGGGCGTAGATGTGCAGGCCAGGAGCCCCGGATTCCAGCAGGCGGCGGCAGAAGCCGATGGTCCAGGCGATACCGGCCTTGCGCACGGCCACCTTGTCCGCCGCCAGCGGCGCCAGCTCGGCGCGCAGGGACTCGGGGACGACCGCGCCGCAGCGCTCGCAGAAGCGCACCAGGGCGTTGAAATCGGTGATCGGCAGGATGCCGGGGATGATGCGAGGCGCCCGGCCGAGGCGCCGCGACAGGTCCTCGATCATCTCGCGGTAGGGCACCGGATCGAAGAAGCACTGGGTGATCGCCCCGCAGGCGCCGCGCTGCAGCTTCGCGGCCAGATGCCCCCAGTCCGATGCGCGGTCGGGCGCGTCCGGGTGCCGCTCGGGGAAGGCGGCGCACAACGATGCGAAGCCGCCGCGGTCCCGGATCAGGTCGATGAGATCCACGGCATGGGCGCAGCCGCCATCGACGGGAACGAAGCGCTCCTGCCCCTTCGGCGGATCGCCGCGCAGGGCGAGGAGGTTGGCGATGCCCGCCCCGGCGTACTCGTCCAGCAGCGAGCGCAGCTCGTCGCGGGTGGCGTTCACGCAGGTGAGGTGGGCCATGGCGGTCACGCCGGTGCGGCCCTGGATGTGCTCGACCACCTCGCGGGTCTTCGAGCGCGTGCTGCCGCCGGCCCCGTAGGTCACCGAGACGAAATCCGGCCCCAGCGGCGCCAGCTGCTCGATGGCGTCCTCAAGGGTGTACCAGCTGCGGTCGTTCTTCGGCGGGAAGAATTCGAAGCTGAGGGTCCGGGGCTGACGGGCGAAGAGTTCGTCGATTCGCATCGTTTCATCATGATGCAACGATGATCCCGCAAACCAAGCCCGGAGGCGGCCAGGCGGGACGCGACCTGAGGTGATGTCAGGCCGCCGCCTAAAGAACCTTGCCCGAACGACCTGGCACCATATGTTCCCCGCCCTTCCACGGGACCCCTATGCGCATCTTCAGCGGCAACGCCAACCGCCCTCTGGCGGAAGCGATCGCTGCGGCCCTCGGCTGCAAGCTCGGGGAACTCACGGTCGGACGCTTCCCCGACGGCGAAGTGAAGGTCCAGATCATGGAGGACGTGCGTGGCGCGGACGTGTTCATCGTCCAGCCCACCACCAGCAACGACTTCCTGATGGAGCTGCTGGTGATCGCCGACTGCATGCGCCGGGCCTCGGCCAAGCGCATCACCGCGGTGATCCCCTACTTCGGCTACGCCCGCCAGGACCGCAAGCACGAGGGCCGCGTCCCGATCACCGCCAAGCTGGTGGCGAACCTCGTCACCACCGCCGGCATCGACCGCGTCCTCACCCTCGACCTGCACGCCGAGCAGCTCCAGGGCTTCTTCGACATCCCGGTCGACCATCTCACCGCCCGCCCGGTGCTGATCGACTATCTGAAGTCGCTGAAGCTGCAGGACCCCGTGGTCGCCAGCCCGGACACCGGCTCGATCAAGCTGGCAGAGAAGATCGCCAAGTCGATCGGTGCGCGCCTCGCGATCATCCACAAGCGCCGCCTCTCCGATACCGCCACCGAGGTGGCGAACGTGATCGGCGAGATCGGCCCACGGCCCTGCGTCATCTGCGACGACATGGTGACCACCGCCGGCTCGATGGCCAACGCCATCAAGACCGCCCGCCAGTTCGGCGCCGTCCGCGTCATCCCGATGGTGACCCACGGCGTGCTCTGCGGCGACGCCTTCGAGCGCCTCACCGAGGCCAAGCTCGACGAGCTGGTCATCACCGACACCATCCCCCTCAAGCGGCGCTTCAACGACCTGCCGATCCGCGTCCTCACGGTCGCGAACCTGCTCGGCGAGGCGATGAAGCGCATCCACACCAACCAGTCGGTTAGCGCCCTGTTCGCCGACGCGAAGAAGGTATCAGCACCATGAGCGCCATGCACACCTACGAGGCCGAGACCCGCACCGCCATCGGCACCACCGCCGCCATCAAGCAGCGCGCTGCCGGCCGCGTGCCCGTCACCATCAGCAAGCGCGGCGCCCCCAGCCGCCACGTGACCATCGCCAAGGACCAGGCTTCGCACCTGATCAAGAACGTGGTCCACCTGTGCAAGGTCAAGATCGGCAAGGATGAGATCACCGCCCTCAAGGGCGAGGTCGCCACCCACTGCCTCGAAGACTACGTGCAGCACATCGACCTCCAGGAGGTCGATGCCAAGTCCGAGATCGTGGTCGACGTCGCCGTCGCCCTGAAGTCGGACGACTGCCCGGGTGTGAAGTCCGGCGGTATCGTCGAGCAGCGCCTGCGCACCGTGAAGGTCCGCTGCCCCGCCAGCCAGATCCCCGACTCCATCCTCCTCGACCTGTCCAACGTCCAGGTCATGGAGACCGTCTACGCCAAGTCGCTGAACCTGCCCAAGGGCACCAGCCTGGTCACCCGCGCCGACCTGCCGGTCCTGTCCATCGTCATCCCGCGCTGGATGAAGAAGGCCGACGAGACGACGGCCA
>JAFLCQ010000030.1 GCA_017302815.1 Planctomycetota bacterium | reverse complement strand
GGGGCCCCGGCCGAGGCCAACAGAAAACCCACGCCGGATGGCGTGGGTTTCCGCGATCGTGGGCGATCGGCTGTTCAGGCGAAGTGCGAGAACGCCTTGTTGGCCTCGGCTGTCAGCTTGGCCGCTACGCGGCTCGGCCCTGCGGGCCGGGGCGGCATCGGCTGCGCCGATCATATGCCGCCCGCGCCGCTGCGCGGCCACCCCGGCGAAGCCGGGGCCCCGGCCGAGGCCAACAGAAAACCCACGCCGGATGGCGTGGGTTTCCGCGATCGTGGGCGATCGGCTGTTCAGGCGAAGTGCGAGAACGCCTTGTTGGCCTCGGCCATGCGGTGCGTGTTCTCACGCTTCTGGATGGTGGTGCCGGTCTTGTTGTAGCAGTCGACCAGCTCCTGGGCGAGCTTCTCGGCGGTGGGGCGGCCCTTGCGGGTGCGGACGGCCTCAAGGATCCAGCGGATCGCAAGGGTCTGTTGGCGCTTGCGGTTCACTTCGACCGGCACCTGGTAGTTGGCGCCGCCGATGCGCTTGCTGCGCACTTCGACGAGGGGCTTGGCGTTCTCGAGGCCCTGCTCGAAGATGGGCAGCGGATCGGCCTTCATCTTGTCGGCGATCTGGTCCATGGCGGCGTAGAAGACGGCCTCGGCGGTGGCCTTCTTGCCGTCGTACATCAGGCAGTTGATGAACTTGGCGGCCAGCAGGCTGCCGAAACGGGCGTCGGGCTTGAGGTCGCCGCCGGTCCACTGCTGCGCGGGCGGGGCCTTGGCCGGCTCGCCGGTCTGGGCGAGGACGATCGAGCCGTCCTCGTTGACCTGCACGTTGGCCGGGTCGACCTCGTCGAGGGACTCGGGCTTGGGGGCGTTGTCGGGGGTGCTCATGGACTCTGTTCCCTATGCCCAGGCACATGGCCTGGAGGTACTGCCCGCTACCGGGATGGCGCGGGCCGGAAAAAAGTATGCGCGACCAGAAGGCCGCGCATGCCGGATCGGATCACTACTTCTTCTTGGGACGCTTCGTGCCGTAAAGCGAACGGCCCTGGTTGCGGCCCTGGACGCCCTGGCAGTCGAGCTTGCCGCGGATGACGTGGTAGCGCACGCCGGGGAGGTCGTGAACGCGGCCGCCGCGCACCAGCACGAGCGAGTGCTCCTGCAGATTGTGCTTCTCACCACCGATGTAGGCGGTGATCTCCTTGCCGTTGCTCAGGCGCACGCGCGCGATCTTGCGCAGGGCCGAGTTCGGCTTCTTCGGGGTCATGGTCTTGACCTGCAGGCAGACACCACGCTTGAAGGGGTTGCCTTCGAGCTGCGGGCTCTTGGTCTTGCTGAGGACCTTGGAGCGGCCCTTGCGGATCAGCTGATTAATCGTGGGCACTGACAGTCTCCTGCTTCGCGGGGCGAGGCACAATAGTGGGCTCGGTGGGCAGCGCAATGGGCGCTCCCAGCTTATCGATGCCGAGCTTGCGGTAGAGGCCGAAGCCGGTTCCGCACGGGATGAGGTGGCCAAGGATGACGTTCTCCTTGAGGCCCGACAGATTGTCGCGGCGGCCGGCAAGGGAGGCGTCGGCGAGCACCTTGGTCGTCTCCTGGAAGGAGGCGGCCGAGATGAACGACTCGGAGTGCAGCGCGGCGCGGGTGATGCCCATGAGCTTCAGCTCGTAGGTCGCCGGGCGCTTGCCGTCCGCGATCGACTTCTGGTTGTCGTCGCGGATGCGGATCTTGTCGACCAGCTGACCAGGGAGGAAGGTCAGGTCGCCGGCGTCGATGACCTCGACGCGGCGCAGCATCTGGCGGATGATGCACTCGATGTGCTTGTCGTCGATGCGCACGTTCTGGGCGCGGTACACCGACTGGATCTCGCCCAGGAGGTAGTCCTGCAGGGCCTCCTCGCCCTCGATGCGCAGGATCTCCTTCGGGTTCTTCACGCCGTCGACCAGCGGATCGCCGGCCTTGACGCGGTCGCCCTTCTGGACGCGGTAGTGCTTGCCCTGCGGGATCGGGTGCTCGACCTCGGTGCCCGAGTCGCTGCGCACCACGATGATGCGCTTGCCGCGCTTGCGCTCGCCGAAGTCGACGACGCCGTCGAGCTCGGCCAGCACAGCGGGGTCCTTCGGCGGCCGGGCTTCGAAGAGCTCGGTGACGCGCGGCAGACCGCCGGTGATGTCATGCGTACCGGCCAGTTCGCGCGGGGTCTTGGCCAGCAGGGTGCCGGCGCCGACCGTGTCGCCCTCGCTGACCAGCAGGGTGGCCTTCTCGGGGATCGGGTAGTGCGCGACCGCCTTGCCGTCCTTGCCGAGCATGACCACCTGCGGATGCAGGTCGCCCTTGCCCTCGAGGATGATGCGGTTGACGATGCCCGTCGCCGGGTCGCGCTCCTCGCGCATCGTCACCTCGGGGATGACGTGCTCGAAGCGGATGGTGCCGCCGACATCGCAGAGGATCGGGATGCTCGAAGCCTCCCACTCGGCGATCAGGTCGCCGCGCTTCACCGCCGCGCCATCGGTCATGTGCAGGACCGAGCCCACCGGCACCTTGAAGCGCTCGATGATGCGGCCGTTCTTGTCCTTGATGACGATCTCGCCGTTGCGGTTCAGGACGACGCTTTCGCCCTTGCCGCCAGCCTCGGCGCCGCGGGTCACGGTGCGCAGGTTCTCGTAGACGAGCACGCCGTCGCGGCGCGGCTTGTACGAAGTGTCCTCGGCCTTGGCGTTGGCCACACCACCGATGTGGAAGGTACGCATCGTCAGCTGCGTGCCCGGCTCGCCGATCGACTGCGCGGCGATGATGCCGACGGCGACGCCATGCTCGACGGCGATGCCGCGCGACAGGTCCATGCCGTAGCACTTCTGGCAGACGCCGCTCTTGCTCTCGCAGGTCAGCGGGCTGCGCACGCGGATCTTCTCGAAGCCCAGCGATTCGATGCGCTTGGCGGTCTCGACCGAGATGATCTCGTTCTCCTTCACCACCACCTCGTCGGTGATGATGTCGACGATGGTGTCGCGGGCGGTGCGGCCCTTGATCGCATCGGCGAGCGACAGCTTGACCACGTCGCCGTCGTAGACCACCGCCTTGGTGATGCCGCCGACGGTGCCGCAATCGTCCTCGGCGACGATGACGTCCTGCGACACGTCGACCAGCTTACGGGTCAGGTAGCCCGAGTCGGCGGTCTTGAGCGCGGTGTCGGCCAGGCCCTTACGGGCGCCGTGCGTCGAGGTGAAGTACTCGAGGGCCTTCAGACCTTCGCGGAAGTTCGCGCGGATCGGGGTCTCGATGATTTCGCCATTTGGCTTGGCCATCAGGCCGCGGATGCCGGCCAGCTGGCGCACCTGGGTCTCGTTGCCTCGGGCACCGGACTTGGCCATGACGTACACCGGGTTGATGTAGTCGGCACCGTGGCGGGTGTCGGCCTTGAGCTGGTCCATCAGGACCTTCTTGATCGATTCCGTGGCGTGGGTCCACGTCTCGATGACCTTGCGGTGCTTCTCCTTCGCGGTGATGATGCCGCGCAGGTAGGCCTTCTGGAACTTCTGCGCCGACTTGTCGGCCTCGTCGACGATCTTGGCCTTCTCCACCGGAACCAGCAGGTCGCTGGCCGCGAAGGACATGCCCGAGCGGGTCGCGAAGCGGAAGCCGAGCTCCTTGATGTTGTCCAGCACCATGATGGTGCTGCGACGGTCGAGGTACTCGAAGCAGTCGGCGATCACGCGGCGGAGACCGCCCTTGTCCTGCAGCTTGTTGTAGAACGGCATGCCCTTGGGCAGCGCGTCGTTGAAGATCAGGCGACCGGCGGTGGTTTCGATGAGACCGCCCGGCCAGGGCTTCTTCACCGGGCCGCCGTCGTCGATCGGGCGCCCCTTCTCCATCGGGATCTTGATCAGGGTGTGCAGGCCGATGATGCCGGCGTCGTACGCCATCAGCACTTCGTCGTGCGCATTGAACACCTTGCCTTCGCCCTTCTGGCCCTCCTTCTCGAGGGTCAGGAAGTAGCAGCCCAGGACGATGTCCTGGTCGGCGGAGATGATCGGGTTGCCGTTCGAGGGCGAGAAGATGTTGTTGGTCGACAGCATCAGCACGCGCGCCTCGGTCTGCGCCTCGATCGAGAGGGGCAGGTGCACGGCCATCTGGTCGCCGTCGAAGTCGGCGTTGAAGCCCGAGCACACCAGCGGGTGCAGCTGGATGGCGCTGCCATCGATCATCACCGGCTCGAAGGCCTGGATGCCCATGCGGTGCAGCGTCGGGGCGCGGTTCAGCATCACCACGCGGCCCTTGATGACGTCGTCCAGGACCTCCCAGACCTCCTCGTCGCGGCGTTCGAGCTTGCGCTTGGCGGCCTTGACGGTCTCGGCGTAGCCGCGCTCCTTGAGGGCGCGGATGATGAAGGGCTGGAACAGCTCGAGGATGATCGCCTTCGGCAGGCCGCACTGGTGCAGCTTGAGACGCGGGCCGACGACGATGACCGAGCGGGCCGAGTAGTCGACGCGCTTGCCGAGCAGGTTCTCGCGGAAGCGGCCCTGCTTGCCCTTGATCATGTCGGTCAGCGACTTCAGCGGGCGGTTGCCCGAGCCGAAGACGGCGCGCTGGCAGCGGCCGTTGTCGAACAGCGCGTCGACCGCCTGCTGCAGCATGCGCTTCTCGTTGCGCACGATGATGCCGGGGGCGTTCAGCTCGACCAGCTTCTTGAGGCGGTTGTTGCGGTAGATGACGCGGCGGTAGAGGTCGTTCAGGTCCGACGTCGCGAAGTTGCCGTTCTCCAGCGGGACCAGCGGACGCAGGTCGGGCGGGATGACGGGGACGACGGTCAGGATCATCCACTGCGGATCGTTGCCCGAGGACTTCAGCTCCTCGGCCAGCTTCAGGCGCTTGATGATCTTCTCGATCTTCTGCTTCGCCTTGGTCCCGGCGAGCTCCTCGCGCAGATCGGCGATGAGCTTGTCGAGGTCGAGGTGCTTCACCAGCTCCTGCACGGCCTCGGCGCCCATCATGGCCTTGAAGTCGTCGCCGTACTTCTCCTGCGCCTTGCGGAACTGCTCCTCGGTGAGCACTTCCATGTACTCCAGCGGGGTCGTGCCGGGGTCGGTGACGATGTACTTCTGGAAGTAGACGACCTGCTGCAGGTTCGACGACTTCATGCCCAGCAGGATGGCCAGGCGCGACGGCATGGTCTTGAAGAACCAGATGTGCGCGACGGGCGACACCAGGTTGATGTGGCCCATGCGCTCGCGGCGGACGCGCGAGTGGGTGACCAGCACGCCGCACTTCTCGCAGACGATGCCCTTGTACTTCACGCCGGAGTACTTGCCGCAGAAGCACTCCCAATCCTTGGTCGGTCCGAAGATCTTCTCGCAGAACAGGCCATCGCGTTCGGCCTTGTAGTTGCGGTAGTTGATCGTCTCGGGGCGCTTCACCTCGCCCTGCGACCAGCTGCGGATGACCTCGGGCGCCGCCAGCTTGATGCTGACGGCGTTGTAGTCCGGGCTCTGCAGGTTGGTTTCGGCAGCGTTCGGTGCGGTCGGAGCGGTATCGATCATGGGTGGTCCGTGTTCCCTGCGCGTTCCGTGTGGTCTGTCCGGGGGCTCTTACTTGTCGCCGTCGTCAGTGGCGGCGGCGGGCTCGGCGATGAATTCCTGGTCGGGAACCACCGCTTCGCCGCCCTTGGGCATGCCGAAGTCGAGTGCCTGGGCCTCGGCGTCGAAGCTCATGTCCTCCGGGCGGTGCAGACGGATGTCCAGGCACAGGCCGCGGATCTCGTTCATCAGCACTTCGAATGCCATCGGCGTGCCGTAGGTCAGCGAGCCATCGCCCTTGACCATCGACTCGTAGATGCGCGTACGGCCGTCCACGTCGTCGGACTTGACCGTGAGGATCTCCTGCAGCACGTGCGCGGCGCCGTAGGCCTCCAGCGCCCACACTTCCATTTCGCCGAAGCGCTGGCCGCCGAAGCGGGCCTTGCCGCCCAGCGGCTGCTGGGTGATCAGCGAGTAGCTGCCGGTGGCGCGGGCGTGCAGCTTGTCCTCCACCAGGTGGTGGAGCTTCAGCATGTACATCACGCCGACGGTGGTCTTCTGGTGCATCGGCAGGCCGGTGCGACCGTCGTTGAGGCGGACCTTGCCGTCCTCGGGGATGCCGGCGTCCTTGAGCATCGCCTGGATGTCGGCCTCGCTGGCGCCGTCGAACACCGGCGTCACCGCCTGCATGCCGAGGATCTGCGCAGCCCACCCGAGGTGGGTCTCGAGGATCTGGCCGACGTTCATGCGCGAAGGCACGCCCAGCGGGTTCAGGCAGACATCGACGGTGCGGCCGTCGGGCAGGAAGGGCATGTCCTCTTCCGGCACGATGACCGAGATGACGCCCTTGTTGCCGTGGCGGCCGGCCATCTTGTCGCCGACCTTGAGGGTCAGCTTGCGCGCGACGAAGACCTTGACCATCTCCAGCACGCCGGTCGGGAGGTCGTCGCCGCGCTTGGCGTTCTCGATCTCCTTCTTGCAGTCGACCTGCACCGAGTCGATCTTGGGATCGTACTCGTCGTAGATCTCGCGCGCACGGCGGCGCTTCGAGCCCACGAAGTTCAGCGCGGTGACGGGCAGCTCCTTGTTCAGGCGCAGAACCTCGTCGTCGGCCATGTCGCGGCTGTACTCGACGACCTCGCCGGTCTCGATGTTCACCACGTTGGCGCCCGCGACCTCCCAGATGCGGTCGAACTTCTCGCGCACGATGCGGGCCATCTCGCCGGCGTAGCGGTCCTCGATGGCCTTCAGGCGCTGCTGCTCCTCGCGCTTGTCCTTCTCGGTCAGCGCGGTGCGGCGCTGGAAGCGCTTGACCGCCACCACCACGCCCTTGATGCCCGGCTTCATCACCAGCGAGTCGTCGCGGACGTCCTCGCCGGCGCGGCCGAAGATGGCGTGCAGCAGCTTCTCTTCAGGCGACAGCTCGGACTTGTTCTTCGGGGTCACCTTGCCGACCAGGATGTCGCCCGGGCGGACCATGGTGCCGACGCGGACGATGCCGCGCTCGTCGAGATTGCGCAGGGCCTCCTCGGAGCGCCCCGGGATCTCGCGGGTGAACTCCTCCTTGCCCAGCTTGGTCTCGCGGATCTCGACCTTGAACTCCTCGATGTGGATCGAGGTGAAGCGGTCCTCGGCGAGGAGGCGCTCGTTGATGACGATCGCGTCCTCGAAGTTGTAGCCGTCGTAGGGCATGAACGCGACCAGCGCGTTGCGGCCCAGGGCCAGCTCGCCCTGGTCGGTGCCGCCGCCGTCGGCGATGATCTGGCCGACCTTCACGCTGTCGCCGAGCTTGACGATCGGCGCCTGGTTGAGGCAGGTGCGCTCGTTCAGGCCGTGGTACTTGCGCAGCGGGTAGGTGCGGACGCCGCTGGCGCCCTTGACCTCGATGTGCAGGGCGTCGACGCCGACGATCTCGCCATCCTCCTCGGCGATGACGACCATCGACGAGGACTTGGGGATCTCGCGCTCCATGCCGGTCACGACGCGCGGGGCCTCGCTGATCAGCATCGGCACGGCCTGACGCATCATGTTCGCGCCCATGAGGGCGCGGTTGGCGTCGTCGTGCTCAAGGAAGGGGATGAGAGCGGCCGACACGCCGATCATCTGCTTGGGAGACACGTCGAGGTGGGTGACCTCGCCGGTGCCCACTTCGGTGAACTGGCCCTGCCAGCGCACCTGGCAGATCTCCTGCTTGATGCGGTTCTTCTCGTCCAGCTCGACGGTGGCCTGGGCGATCTTCGCCTCGGCCTCCTCGTCGGCCATCAGGTAGACCACGTCGTCGCTGACCTTGCCGTCCTTGACCGGGCGGTAGGGCGTCACGAGGAAGCCGTACTCGTTGACCGCGGCGTAGATCGCCAGCGAGACGATCAGGCCGATGTTGGCGCCTTCAGGCGTCTCGATCGGGCAGATGCGGCCGTAGTGCGAGGTGTGCACGTCGCGCACCTCGAAGCCGGCGCGCTTGCGGTTGAGACCGCCGGGTCCGAGGGCGGACAGGCGGCGCTCGTGGGTCAGCTGCGAGAGCAGGTTCGACTGGTCGACGACCTGCGACAGCTCACCGCGCTGGAAGAAGTTCTGGATCGCGCTGTCGACAGCCTGGTTGTTGAACAGGTTGCGCGGCGCGAGCTGGGCGGCGAGGTCCTCCTGCTGGAGGTCGCGGCTCAGCTTCTCCTTCACCGCACGGCGCAGCTTCAGCATGGCGGCGCGCAGCTCGTCGGCGAGCAGGTCGGCGATCGGGCGGACGCGGCGGTTGCCGAGGTGGTCGATGTCGTCCAGCTCGCCGGCCATCGAGTTCGAGCGGATCAGCGACAGCAGGTACTTCAGGGTCTTGACGTAGTCCTCGGTGGTGAGGATGCGCGACTCGCCCTCGAGGTGCAGCTTGCGGTTGATGCGGAAGCGGCCGACCGAGCCGAGGTTGTAGCGGCTGTCGTTGAGGAAGCGGTCCTGGAAGAACTCGCGCACCTTGGCGTCGTCGGTCGGGTTGCCCGGACGCAGGCGGCGGTAGATGCGCAGCAGCGCCTCGTCGTGGCTGGCGGCCTCGTCCTGCTTGAGGGTGTTGAGCAGGATGTCGTCCGGCTTCACCGGCTGCACCTGACCGTTCACATCGACGCCGGTGATGACGTCGACGCTCTCGACGCCGAGGTCGCGGAAGTTGTTGAACGAGCCTTCATTCACCAGCTCGCAGGCCTTCAGCAGGACCTCGCCGTCCTCCTTGTTCACCACGTCGGCGGCGAGGATGCGGCCGACGATCTTGTCCTTGGCGCCGCGCGAGGCGATGGCCACGGTCTCGGTGAGGTAGAACTCCTTGACGATCGCCGCGGTGGACGCGTGGTCCTTCGACAGGGCGCGCAGGAAGCACGAGGCGTAGACCTTGGCGCTCTTGTCGATCTTGACGACCAGGGCGTCCTTGGTGGTCTGCTCGACCTGGATCCACGAACCGCGCTCGGGGATGATGCGGCAGGAGAAGTTGCGGCGTCCGCTGGCGGCGGTCTCGGCGGAGAAGTCGACGCCGGGGCTGCGCTGGATCTGGGTGACGATCGTACGCTCGGCGCCGTTGACGATGAATTCGCCACCGCCGATGCGGATCGGGAAGTAGCCGATGTGGACGTCCTCTTCGAGGACGTTGTTCTGCAGGCCTTCGCCGGAGACGCGGATCTTCAGCTTGATGCCGCGCTGGTAGGTCAGCCCGAGGTCGCGGCACTCGTCGGTCGTGTGCTGCGGGGTGGTGAACACGTACCCGTGGTAGGTCACCTGGATCTTGTCATCCAGCCCGGTGATCGGGAAGAACTCGCGGAAGATGGCTTCGAGCCCCTTCTTCTGGTCGCGGGCCTCGGCCTGGGCCTCGGCGTCCAGGAACTCGTCGTAGCTGCGGCTCTGCAGGTTGACGAGGCTGGGGACGGGAACGACCTCGCGGGTCTTGCCAAACTTCCGGATCTGCATGAAACCTCCGTTGTCGCCCGGTTCTGCAGGACGGGCGCGGGGGTGGGAGAAGAGGGGCGTACGCCCCGAGACGGAAAAGAGCAGCCAGCCAGCGATGGTTTCAGCGCATCGGCCCCGGCTGGCTGCGACGGGGGCTGGCGGCCGAAGATGGCCGCCTCGACGCGGGAGGGCCTAGCACAATAGATGCCAGACCGCGAATGACAAGTACGCCGACCGGTCGCCCCTCGACAAGGAGCTCCCGGTCGGCGCAATCTCTTGTCAGGAGAGGGCTTAGGCGCCCTCGACCTTGACCTCGGCGCCGGCGTCCTTGAGCTTCTTGGCCAGATCGTCGGCAGCGGCCTTGTCCAGACCCTCCTTCACGACCTTGGGGGCGCCTTCGACGAAGGCCTTGGCGTCGGCGAGGCCGAGGCCGAGGATCTCGCGGATCACCTTGATGGCGTTGATCTTGTTCGCGCCGCCGTTGGTCAGGGTGACCTTGAAGGCGGTGGGAGCCTCGGCAGCGGCGGCGGCGCCGCCGGCAGCCGGGGCCGCGGCGACGGCCGGGCCGGCGAGGGCGGCGTCGCTGACGCCGAGGGCGCTCTTGAGCTGGGCAACCAGCTCGACGAGCTCGACGACGGTCAGGGTCTTCACCTGCTCGACGATGGTGTTGATCTTGTCGCTCATGGGAACTTCCTTCATGCCGCCTGGAGGCGGCGGATAGTGCCGGCGGGAGGCCGGCGTTGGTTGTTAGGACTTCGCGCCTTCGTCCGACTTGACCTTGAGCACGCGGACGAGCTCGGTCGGCTTGACGTTGGCGATGCGCACCAGCTGGGTGAGCGGGCTCTGCAGCACGCGCACGACCATGGCGTTGGCCTGCTCGCGGGTCGGCAGGTCGGCAAGGGCCTTGGCCGCCTTGGCGTCGAGGGCCTTGCCCTCCATGATCGCGCCACGCAGCTTGACCTTGTCTTCCTTGGCCAGCTCGTTCACGATCTTGGCAGCGGCGGCGATGTCCTCGCCGGTGCAGATCATGCCGATCGAACCCGAGGCGGGCACGACCTTGGCGAACTCGGCGGGCAGGACCCGGTAGAGGATCGCGGACTTGGCCACCTTCAGCTTGGCCGCGGCGGTGCGCAGCTTGGCGCGGAAGGCGATCGCATCCTCGGCGTTCAGCTTGGAGGAGTCGACCAGGATGATCGCCTGGGCCTTCTTGGCGACCTCGGCGACCTCGGCGAGCATCAGCTCATTGATCAGGCTAGGCATGACTCAGGCCTCCTTCTGCTCGACGAAGGCGATGCGGACACCCGGGCTCATGGTCGAAGCCAGGGTCACGCTCTTGATGAACGCGCCCTTCACGGTCGACGGCCGGTGGTCGGCGACGTGGGTGAGGAAGGCGGAGATGTTCTCGGCCAGCTTGGCGTCGTCGAACTTCGCGGTGCCGACGCGGACGTGCACGTTGCCGGCGGCGTCGCTGCGGAACTCGATCTTGCCGCCCTTGAACTCCTTCACTGCGGCGGCGATGTCGTCGGCCACGGTGCCGGACTTCGGCGAGGGCATCAGACCGCGGGGGCCGAGGACCTTGCCGAGCTTACCGACCAGGCGCATCATCTTCGGCGTCGAGATGGCGACGTCGAAGTCCATGAAGCCGGCCTCGACCTCCTTCACGAGGTCCTCGCCACCGGCCTTGACGGCTCCGGCAGCGGTGGCGGCGGCGATCTTGTCGCCGTCATCCACGAACGCGAGCACGCGGACATCGCGGCCGGTGCCGTTGGGCAGGGCGAACGATCCGCGGAACTGCTGGTCCGCTTTCTTGGTGTCGAGATTCAGGCAGATCGCCAGGTCGATCGACTCGGTGAACTTGGCCTTCGCCATGCTCTTCACCAGCGCGACGGCCGCGGCGACTTCCTTGGGGGTCCTGAGGCCACCGGCCTTGTCGGCCGCGGCGACCAGCGCCTTGTAGCGCTTACTGCGCGTCTTCATGTTTTACCTCCGTGGTACGGACGGTGGGCCGGACGGCCCACCTCCCACGATTGGGGTGAACGGAAAGCTTAGTCGACGACCTTGACGCCCATCGAGCGCGCGGTGCCGGCGACGCTCTTCATGGCCGCCTCGAGCGAGGCCGCGGTCATCTCAGGGCCCTTCTTCTTGGCGATCTCGGCGCACTGGGCCTTGGTGATCTGGCCGGCGTTGGAGGCGGGGCCGGCGGTGCCGCTACCCTTCTCGATGCCGGCGGCCTTGCGGATCTGCGCCGAGACGGGCGGCTGCTTCAGGATGAAGCTGAAGGTCTTGTCCTTGTAGACCGTGATCACCACCGGGATGATCTCGCCCTTCAGCTTGGCGGTCGCGTCGTTGAACTGCTTGACGAAGGCGGCGATGTTGACGCCCTTCGCACCGAGCGCGGGGCCGACCGGAGGAGCCGGGGTCGCGCCGGCGCCGGGGATCACCAGGTTGATCGTTCCGACGATTTCTTTCTTGGCCATGTCAGTTCGCTCGCTCGCGGTCGTGGAGACCGGTCAGTTGGGAAGGGGTGGGAAAGCTATGGTCAGCCACAAAGAACGCAAGGGGCGGAGCGCGGGGAGGACCCCAGGGAGGGGTCCGGGGAGGGGGCGACGGCCGCAGCGGCGGGAAAATGGCGGCCGCAGCCGCCCCGCCGCGGAGGCCCAAAGCCCCCTCTCCGTCAGACAGCCGGCTCCACCTGCCAGACCTCCAGCCACACCGGGGTCTGGCGGCCGAAGACGGTGATCATGACGCGGATCTCGCCCTTGGCGGCGTTGATCTCGGCGACCACGCCCTCCATGCCGGCGAAGGTGCCTTCCTTGACCTTGACCCGATCCTCGAGCTTGAACGGGATCTGGATGAGCTCCTTGCGCTGCTCGTCCGGGGTCGGCGCGGTGGCGATGCGGACGATGCGCTCGGCCTCGTCCTTGGTCAGCGGATCCGGGTTGCGCGGATCGGCGCCGAGGAAGCCGGTGATCCCATCGACGTCGCGGACGATGTCGATGAGGTCCTGGTCGAGCTCCATCTCGATGTAGATGTAGCCCGGGTACAGCTTGCGCTCGCTGCTGACCTTCTTGCCGCGCTTCACCTCGGTGACGCGCTCGGCGGGGATGAGCATCTGGCTGACCAGGTGCTCCTTCTTGTGCGCCTTCAGCTGGATGGCGACCTGCTCGCGGCAGTGGTTCTCGCGTCCGGAGACGGCTTTGATGACGTACCAACGCATGGCCGAGCTCACTTCTGGATGTAGTTGAGGCCGCTGATCAGGGCCAGGTCGGAGAGCCAGACCAGGCCGGCCAGGACGGTGATGGCGACGGCGATGACCAGGGTGCTGCGCCACAGCTCGCCCATCTTGGGCCAGGTGACCTTGGTCATCTCGTCCTGCACTTCGATGAGGAACTGCACCGCCCGCTTGTGCGGACCGGCGGCGATGATGCCGGCGAGGAGCCCGGCAAGGGCCAGGCTGCCGTAGAGGATGCCGAGGATGAGCTGGCGGGTGGCACCTGCGCCGGCCGCGTCGCCCATCCAGGTCCCGAAGGCCGCGTAGGCGCCATTATAGCCCAGATCCACGGCGAACAGGGCGCCCAGGACCATGACGCAGATGCGGACGATGCGGCCCTGGGGCCAGAGATGGAACATGTCGACAAGACCCGCGTTGATGTGGCACGGGGGGAGGGATTTGAACCCCCGACCGGCGGATTTGGAATCCGCTGCTCTACCAGCTGAGCTACCCCCGTATGGAGGACGTCCGGTCGTCCGGCCGTCCGATCGTCCGGTCGTCGCTGGGACGACGCGGACTTACTTACGCTTCTTCTCTTTGTGCGGGGTGTGCTTGCGATCGTGCGGGCAGAACTTCGACATCTCCAGCTTGTTCGTGGTCTTCGAACGGCTGGTGTAGTAGTTGATCTCACCGCACTCGTTGCACACCAGCATGATGTGCTCGCGCTTCTCCTTGGCCATTTTCTATCCCTTCAATGCGCGCCCGCCGGCCCTCGCGGACCGGCGGGTGCAGGTAGTACGATCCGGGCTATCAGGCCAGGATCTTGGTGACGACGCCGGAGCCGACCGTGTGGCCGCCCTCGCGGATGGCGAAGCGGAGCTTCTCTTCCATCGCGATCTTGGAGATCAGCTCGACGGTCATCTTGACGTTGTCGCCCGGCATCACGACTTCGCGGTCCTTCGGCAGCTCGACGGTGCCGGTGACGTCGGTGGTGCGGAAGTAGAACTGCGGACGGTAGCCGGTCTGGAACGGGGTCTTACGGCCGCCTTCCTCAGACTTCAGGATGTACACCTCGCACTCGAACTTCTTGTGCGTGGTGACGGTCTTGGGCTTGGCGATGACCATGCCGCGCTCGATCTGGGCCTTCTCGACGCCGCGGAGCAGGACGCCGCAGTTGTCGCCGGCGACGGTCTCTTCCATCTCCTTGCGGAACATCTCGATGCCGGTGGCGACCGACTGGAGCGGCTCGTCGCGCAGGCCGACGATCTCGACCGGCTCCTGGATCTTCAGGCGGCCGCGCTCGACACGGCCGGTGGCGACGGTGCCGCGGCCGGAGATCGAGAACACGTCTTCGACCGACATCAGGAAGGGCTTGGCATCCTCGCGCTCGGGCTGCGGGATGAAGTCGTCGATCGCCTGCAGCAGCTTGTTGATCGGCTCGCAGGCCGGATCGTCCTTGCTGGTGGCGTCCTTGGCCAGGTCGCTGCGGCCGCGGATGATCGGGGTCTTGTCGCCGGGGAAGCCGTACTTCTTCAGCAGGTCGCGGATCTCCTCCTCGACCAGCTCCAGCAGATCCGGATCGTCGACCAGGTCGACCTTGTTCAGGAAGACCACGATGTGGTTCACGCCGACCTGACGGGCCAGGAGGACGTGCTCCTTGGTCTGGGGCATGGGGCCGTCGCCGGCGGACACGACCAGGATCGCGCCGTCCATCTGCGCGGCGCCGGTGATCATGTTCTTGACGAAGTCGGCGTGTCCCGGGCAGTCCACGTGGGCGTAGTGGCGGTTCTCGCTGGCGTACTCGACGTGCGAGGCCGCGATGGTCACGGTCTTGTTGGCGTCGCGGACGGTGCCGCCCTTGGTGATCTGGGCGTAGCTGATCTTCTCAGCCAGGCCGCGGAGGGCCGAGACGTTGACCAGAGCAGCGGTCAGGGTCGACTTGCCGTGGTCGATGTGGCCGATGGTGCCGACGTTGACGTGCGGCTTGTTGCGGACGAACTTTTCCTTGGCCATGGCAGGCTCTCCAGGAGGGGCGCTGGTGGCGCCGGGGATGGTGGTTGATCGGGGCTGGAATGGTGCTGCCTTTGGGATTTGAACCCAAGACCTCTTCCTTACCAAGGAAGTGCTCTACCACTGAGCTAAGGCAGCATCTGGCCCGTATCGGCAATCGCGACCCGCATGTTCGGTGGAGCGGGTGATGGGAATCGAACCCACGTCATCAGCTTGGAAGGCTGCGGCTCTACCATTGAGCTACACCCGCGGTCAGGGTGATGCCGGATGGAGGTTGGTGGGCAGAGAAGGATTCGAACCTTCGAAGGCGTAAGCCAACAGATTTACAGTCTGCCCCGTTTGGCCACTTCGGTATCTGCCCGGATTCCATCCAGGGATCGCGATCATCGAGGAGGATGGCAAAGAGCGACGTCGACAGGGGGCTGCTGGTGCCACCTGCCGGGCTCGAACCGGCGACCTACGGTTTACAAAACCGTTGCTCTACCAGCTGAGCTAAGGTGGCGGCACGAAGCCCCCTCCCCCCTTCGGGAAGGGACGCGGAAGCTAGAGGGGTGTCGGGGAGTGTCAAGCCGGGCCTGCGGAGGATGCGTTTCCTCTGATTTTCACCGTCGATTCGCCGCCTACGCCGGATGAAGCCGGCGCCCAGATCGCCGCAGCGATCCGCGTCCCGGGCCCGAACGCATCGGCAAGCACTGTCCAGGCAGCCGTTTGCGTTCGAGGGTCAGCTACAGGCCGAGGGCCTGGCGGATGCTGTCGCGCAGGATCCAGGCGATCGCCACGAAGGCGCTCAGGCCGGCGACGAGGATGACCCAGGTGGTCCACGACCAGCGCGGCTCGGGCTCGGGCTCGCCGAGTCCGGCGATGTCCGACAGCTTGCGCTCCAACGCGATCAGACTGCCGAAGCGCTCGCGCGGCTGCTTGGCCAGGCAGCGTTCGACCACCTCGCGCACGGCCGGATCCATGCCGCGCGGGATGGTCACCGGCTCGTTGCAGTGCTTGGCCATCAGGTCGTAGGCGTTGTCGGCGTCGAAAGGCGGCTTGCCCACCACCAGCTCGTAGAAGATCACCCCGAGGGCGTAGATGTCGCTATGCACCGTCACGTCGCGGGTGTTGCGGCACTGCTCGGGGCTCATGTACAGCGGCGTGCCCATGACCTGGCCGGTCTTGGTGATCTTGGTCATCGACGGGTCCCATGCCTTGGCGAGGCCGAAGTCGGCCACCTTCACGCACGACCCCCTGCGGACGTCGCCCGGAATGAAGCGCATCTCGGCATTCCTGCCCCCCGGACGGGTCAGCAGCAGGTTCTCGGGCTTGATGTCGCGATGGACCGTCTTGGACGAGCGCAGTCCGCGCAGCGCCATGACCAGGATCCAGGCGGCCTCCTTGGCCGGGACGCGACCGCGCTCGTCCATCACCTCGCGCAGGCTGCCGCCTGCCATGAACTCGAGGGCCAGGAAGGGGACCCCTTCGTGCCGACCGCTCTCGATCAGGCGCACGATGTAGGGGCTGCGCGCCGCTTCGAGCACCTGCCGCTCGCGCTTGAAGCGCTGCTCATCGCTGAGGTTCTCGAGGATCTTGACCGCCGCCTCCTCGTCGGGGCGCTTGAGATTGCGGCAGCGGTAGACCGATCCGCAGCCGCCCTCGCCGAGCTTCTTCACGACGCACCAGCGACCAATGACGTCGTCGGGCTTGAGCTTCAGTCGCTGTCCGAGGCGGGCCACGCGGCCGGAGCATAGGGGTCGATGCGTGAGCGCCAGCCGTCGTCCAGCCGGACCCTACGGCGTGCGCCGCATGCGGGGTCAGCGGCGAACGGCATCGCCCAGCTCGGTGGCCAGGCCGGCGGCGGCGGCGGCCTGGCGGGCCACCTCGCTGGCGTCCGCGGTGCCGCTCTTGGCGCGCGGCGCCACCCCCGAGACTGCCTGGGCGATCTCGCTCGCGCCCTTCGCGGTCTCGCCGACCGTGCGGGTGATCTCGCTGGTGGTGGCGGACTGCTCCTCGACCGCCGCGGCGATGGCAGACAGGGCCTGGACGATCTGGCCGACGATGCCGCCGATGCGCGACATGGCCTCGACCGCCGCGCCCACATCCTGGGCGATCTGGGTCGCCCGCGCCTGCACGTCGGTGGTCGCCTGCTGCGTCTGGTGGGCGAGGGACTTCACCTCGCCCGCGACCACGGCGAAGCCGCGTCCGGCCTCGCCGGCGCGGGCGGCCTCGATGGTGGCGTTGAGAGCCAGCAGGTTGGTCTGCTCGGCGATGCCTGCGATCGAGGTGACCACCTCGCCGATGCGCTTGCCCGCCTCGCCCAGGCGGGCGACCGCCTCCTGGGCCTGCGCCGCCGCCTTGCCGGCCTCCTCGCCGATCTTGCTCGCCTGGGTCGCCTGTCCGGCGATCTCGCGGATCGACGCGGCCATCTCCTCGGCGGCGCTGGCGACCGTCTGCACGCTCTGCGACACCTCTTCGGCGGCAGCCGCGGCGGTGCCCGATTCGTTGGCGGTGGCGACCGCCCCCTGGTCCAGTCGCGAACCGATCTGCCGCAACGATTCCGAGGCCCGGCTCAACTCGCCGGCCTTGACCGCGACGAGCTCGAACACGCGACCCAGCTCGGCCCGGCCCTTCTCGGCGTCAGCCTGGCGCTCCGCCGCCTGCGCCAGGGCACGGGCGGTTCGGCGCGAGGCCAGGATGAGCACGACCACGGTCACGCCGGCGGCGAGAACCGCGAGGGCGAGGACGAGGATGACGGCCTTGCCGGTGCGCTCCTCGATCGCCAGGGCCTGGCCGGCGGCATCACGGCCCGAATCCTCGACCCGCTTGCGCACATCGTTGGCCTGCGCGCGACGGCGTTCGACCAGCGCATCGAGCTGCGTGCGCATGGCCTTGAAGCCCGCTGCGGCCGAGCCGTCGCTGGCGCGCCGGGCGAAGGCGAGGGTGGCCGGATCCCTGGCCTTCTCCACCACCGTCCGCGTCGCCTTCTCCCAGGCAGTCACGGCGTCGAGCATCTTGGCCGCCTCAGGCGCATCCTTGAGTCCGGCAGCGGTCAGCGCTGCGGTGATGCGCTCACGGGCCTGGCCGATGTTGTCGCGGCTGTCCTTGTCGAAGCCGGGATGCTGCTCCTCGTCCGCGGTCAGCGCCAGCTTCTCGGCGATCAGCGCCTGATGCACATCGCGATCGGCCTCCAGCAGCAGACGGGTGCATTCGAGTTCGGCAGCGAATGCGGGGAACTCCTCGTGCACCAGCGGCTCGACGTGGCTCTTCTCATAGTCGCCGATGCCATGTTCGAGATCGCGCAGGATCCACGCCGAGGCCCCACCCACCGCCAGGACCATGACGATGGGCATGGCCGCCCCGAATGCGCCGCGCAGGTTCATGCCAAGCTCACAGGGCGTCTATCGACACGCCGAAGGTGATGGCGCCTACGACCGTACCATCGGCATCGATCAGCGGCAGCGACACCTGCTGCTGCGTGGTGTTGGCGCTCTTGTCGAACTTCGCCTTGCCGACATCGACGCCGCCCTTGCCGCCGGCGAAGGACTTCTGCCACTTGTCCTCGTCCCCCTGCCAGAAGTCGCTGGTCAGGTTGTTCTGGCCGACGTTGGCGCCCTGGTCGTCCATGGCAAAGATCTCGCGCAGCGGCGACAGGCCCTTGGCGATGCCGCGGATGGCTTCGGCGGCGGCGTTGGACATCTTCTCCTTCTGGATCGGCAGCTCGGCTTCGGCCGCGGTCCACTCCTGGTCGAGCTTCTTGATGTCGGCCAGGGGCACCTTCTTCGCGTTCTGGGCCTTGGCTTCGCGCACCAGCACCGCATCCGCGGTCAGGGGGACGAGCTTGTCCTTGGCGAAGGCCTTGACCTTGGCGTCGATCAGCGGGTCGGCATCCAGCGCCGCGACCAGTCTCGCACGCATGGCGACGGCATCCTCGGCCAGGCAGATCCCGGCGAGCATGATCAGGGCGGCGAGTCGGGGGAGGAGAAGGCGCATGCGAAGTCCTCAGCAGGCAGGAGGGTTACTGAATCACTATAACGCAGGCCCCTCCGAGCGTCAAATGGGTCCACGGCGATTGCACAACCATCGTCCATCGCAGCATGCGCATCGTGCCCGTCCCCCCCTCGCAGGCCGGTGTCCTGGCCTGGCTCGACAGCGCCCCCAACAGCGAACGGACGGGCGACTTCCGCGCCATCCGCCCCGAGCGCATGCGCGCATTCCTCGCCCACCTGCCGGAGCCGCCGGCACCCTGCACGGTGGCCGGCACCAAGGGCAAGGGCAGCACCGTGCGCCTGATCGAGGCCGCCCTGCTGGGCAACGGCCTGGCCACCGTCGCCTTCTCCAGCCCGCACGTGCGCAGCGTCATGGAGCGCTGGCGCATCGACGGCGCCGATGCCGATCCGGCCGTCATCGCCCCCCTGTGCGACCGCGTGCAGGCCGAGGAGGACGCCAGCGGCCTGCGCCTGAGCTGGTTCGAGCGCAGCTTCGCCATCGCCTGCCTGCTGGCGCACGCGCGCGGCTGCGCCTTCATCGCCGAGGTCGGCCTGGGCGGGCGGCTGGACGCCACCAACGCCCTGGATGCGGCGGTGGCGGTGGTGACCCACCTGTCGCACGACCACCGCGACGTCCTGGGGCCGACGGTGTGGCACATCGCCGGCGAGAAGCTGGCCATCGCCCGGCCCGGCCGCCCGCTGGTCATCGCGGCGCAGGAGCCCGCCGCCGCCATGGCCTGCTGGCACC